>NZ_JBXWRJ010000002.1:0-328690 GCF_059612845.1 Ruegeria sp. YKSE079
GGCATCTTGATATCGGAAATCACGATCCCCGGATAATCCGGCCCCAGCACCTTGAGCGCCTCTTCGGCACTTGCGAATGTTTCCGTGTCGTACCCGGACAACGCCAGCCACTGGCTGATCGATTGGCGCATATCCTGTTCGTCGTCCACGATGGCGATTTTCATGGCCTGTGCCATAGTCATTCCTCGTTATTCAGCGGCCTCCAGGCCGTCCTTGTCCAAAATTGGCAACTGCATCTCGAACACCGCGCCGCCATTCTGCGCATTTCGCGCCGTAAGCCTTCCGCCATGGTCGTTCACGATCCCGGAGGAGATGGCAAGCCCCAGACCGACACCATCCCCCGGTTGCTTGGTCGTATAGAACGGCTCGAACAGGTTTTCGATATTCTCGATTCCATGCCCGTTGTCGCGCACCGTCAGGACGGCCATGTCACCTGCGGCCAGGATGATTTCGACATCCGGCTCGGATACGGATTTGGTGGCGTCCAACGCGTTTCGCAAGAGGTTCACCATGACCTGTTCGATCCGCATCCGATCCCCCATCACAAGAACCGGGTCTTCCGGCAGGATCTGGGTGATCTTGACGTGCCGCTGCCTGAGCTGCGGTTCCATCATCGAGAGGGACGAGGCCAGCGCATCGCCAAGATTTACGGGGGAAAACGCATCCGCGCCCTTGCGCGCATAGGATTTGAGCTGGCGCGTGATCGCGCCCATACGTTCGATCAGGCCGTCGATCCGGCCAAAGCTGGCCAGCGCCTCTTCGGGGCGGTTGCGGCGCAGCAAAAGGCGCGCACCGGCAAGATAGGTCTTCATGGCTGCCAGCGGTTGATTCAACTCGTGACTGACCGCGGCCGACATCTCGCCCAGGGCGGCGAGTTTCGAGCTTTGCGCAAGGGTCTGTTCAGCCACTTCCAGCGTCTTTTCAACCCGTTCACGTTCAGCAATTTCCCGCTGCAGCCTGGCGTTCAGTGCGCGAAGCTCCGCCGACTCGCGCTGGAACAGCGCCATGCGCAACGCGGTTCGCCGGCTGAGGGCATAGAAGGCCAGCGCCAACAGAATCGCGAAGCCCATGATTTCCAGCGCCAAAACGCTGTTCACCCGCTCGCGGATCGAAGCGTAAGTGGTAAAGGACGTCATCTGCCAGCCCCGGAACGGGATGCGGGATTCCATCCGCATCACCGCCTCACCCTGCAGATAGGCATCCGCGGGCAGGCCGCTCCAATCCGTCGTTGCCCGTATCGCGCGCTGAATGGCGGTTTGCGGCGTCTGGCGTTGCAACGCTTCGTTTTCGTTCAGCCCGCGCCAGCGGGGTTCGGTGGACAGGATGATTGTTCCGGTGCTGTCGGTAACCATGACCGCGTCGGAAATTCCCGCCCACGCGCGTTCGAACTTCTGCAAGTCGACCTCGACAGCGATAACGCCAAGAACCTCGGAGCCGCTTTCGATACGCCGGGAATAGAAGAACCTGTAGCCGCCCGCTTCCGTCTGGATGACCGAAAATATCGTTGCATTGGAGCGCAGGGCATCCACGAAATAGGTCATGCCCCGATGAGTTTCCCCCAGACGGTTCCGATCCGTGGCGGCAACCGACCGGCCATCCCGGTCCAGCAACATCAGGGAGGCGGCGCCGATCTCTTCCACGAACGAGATCAGGCGCTGCGTGGACAACGAAAAATCGTTCGACTGCAACGCCGCAATCAAGGTCGGGTCTCGGGCCAGAAGCTGCGGAACGATGGCGTTCCGGCGCAATTCGCTGAGCAGGTTGCCCGAATACAGCGCCAGCCGCAGTTCGGCCCGGTTGCGCGTGCTTTCCGTGAATCGTTGCGTCAGAAGCGTATTGGTGACCCAGACGGTGATGACCGCGAGAAACAGCAAGGACAGAACGACCGTGCGCAAACGCCAGCCCAGCGAACTGGTCTGGACCCACGAAGTGCGGTCCTTGTCGGAAATCTTAGCGTCGGAACTCATTCCCCAAGGCTACGCCGCCTCGCGCGCCATCACAAGTCAAGCTGGCGTCAGGACCCCGGCCAATGCGCGAAAGAGCGCCGTTCCGTCGGTGCCGCCGTGGCCCTGATCAACCGCGCGTTCGGGATGCGGCATCATTCCCAGAACTCTCCGGTTTTCCGAAAGAATTCCGGCAATGTCATCGCGCGAGCCGTTCGGATTCTCGGTATAGGTGAATGCGACCCGGTCCTGATCGCGCAGTGCGGCAAGGGTTTCGTCATCGGCAAAATAATTGCCGTCGTGGTGGGCGATCGGAATGCCGATCACGTCACCGGCGTTGTAGCCTTGCGTGAAGGCGCTGGCGCTGGTCTGGACCTTGAGACCGACGGTGCGGCAGATGTATTTCAGGCCGGCATTGCGCAGCAGCGCACCCGGCAGGACGCCGGTTTCGGTCAGGATCTGAAAGCCATTGCAGACGCCCAGGGCATAGCCGCCGCGATTGGTATGCTCGACCACTGCCTTGCAGATCGGCGACTGCGCGGCAATGGCGCCGCAGCGCAGATAGTCGCCATAGGAAAACCCGCCGGGAACGCCAACGATATCGACGCCAGACGGCAGGGTTGCATCCTTGTGCCAGACCATGTCGACCTGAAAGCCCGCCTGCTCGAAGGCCACGGCGAGATCACGGTCACAGTTCGATCCGGGGAATACGACTACGGCTGCGCGCATGGCAGGTCCTCCTAGGTCACAAATTCGGTGATGACGGCCACACCGGGGGGCGCAGGCCGGTCGAACGCGGCAAGCTCGTCGCTTGCCTGGCTCAGGGCGATGGTTCGGGTCACAAGCGGAGCAAGGTCGACCTGTCCGCCTGCGATCAGGTTCAACAGGGACGGATAGCGCCAGCTGGGCATGCCACGCGTGCCATAGACGGCAAGCTGCCCGGAATAGAGCACATCCATCGGCAGCGACATCTGCGTATGTGCGCCTGCGGGCATGCCGATCTGGACCATCCGGCCCAATTTTCGCAGCGACCGCATGGTGGCCACGGTCGTCGCCTCGATGCCGAGCGCCTCGACCCCGACATGGGCGCCGCCGCCGGTCAGTTCGCGCACCATCTGGGGTGCATCACAGGTCGCGGCGTTCACGACGGCGTCCGCGCCCAGCTTGCGGGCATAATCAAGCTTGTCGTCGCTGATATCGACGACAGCGACACGGGCCCCCAGCGCACGGCCCAGCAGGAGGGCCGAGATGCCGACCCCACCGCCACCAAAAACGGCCAGCCATTCGCCGGGCTGAATCGCGGCGCGACCCACCAGCGCCTGCCAGGCGGTCGTCACGCGGCATCCAAGGGCCGCAGCAATCTCGGGCGCAAGAGTGTCTGGCAGCGCCGTCAGGTTTGCGTCTGCATGGGCCACGGCGACATATTCGGCAAAGGCGCCGTCGCAGGTAAAGCCCGGCACCACCTGATCGGCGCAGATGGTCTGGTTTCCGGCCGAGCAATCGCCGCATTTTCCGCAGGCCAGAATGAACGGGGCAATCACACGGTCGCCGACGCGCAACCGTGTCACGTCTGCGCCGACAGCGACAACCTCGCCGCAGAATTCGTGGCCGGGCGTCATCGGCAACACCACATCCGGGTCAGAACCGGACCAGGCGTGCCAGTCCGACCGGCAGACGCCGCAGGCCAGAACGCGCACGACCACGCCATCGGCATCCGGGGTCGGATCCGGCACGGTCGTCAGCTCCAGCGGCTGTCGGTAGGCAGTCAGACGCGCGGCCCGCATGCGTCAGGCCAGTTCGATCTCGTAACGTTCGATCACGGTGTTGGCGAGAAGCTTTTCGCACATCTCGGCGACATCGGCCTCGGTGGCGCCTTCGGCCAGTTCCAGGTCGATCACCTTACCCTGGCGCACGCCCTCGACCTTGTCGAAGCCCATCGCGCCCAATGCATGACGCACCGCTTCGCCCTGCGGGTCCAGAACCCCGTTCTTAAGCATCACATGCACCCGTGCCTTCATCTTGTCCGTCCCTCGGCTTGCTTGAGAAACCCCTGAGGCTTCATCTTTCCACAAATACTCGAATGCGCCGCCCATCACGGGCGGTGCGGTCAGTTGATCAGGGTTGGCTTGGCCACCTGGCTTTTCGGCAGAACGCCCAGACGGCGCGCCACTTCGGAATAGGCATCGGTCAGGCTGCCCAGATCGCGCCGGAACACGTCCTTGTCCAGTTTCTGGCCGGTCTCGATATCCCACAGGCGGCAGCTGTCGGGGCTGATTTCGTCGGCCACGACAAGCCGCTGGAAATCGCCATCATAGACACGGCCGATTTCGATCTTGAAATCGATCAGGCGGATACCGACGGCCAGCATCAGGCCGCTCATGAAATCGTTGACCCGCAACGCCAGGCTGAGGATATCGTCCATGTCCTGCTGGCTGGCCCAGCCGAAGGCGGCGATATGCTCTTCGGTCACCATCGGATCGCCCAGGGCGTCGTCCTTGTAGCAGTATTCGACGATCGGGCGCGGCAGCTGCGTGCCTTCGGCGATGCCCAGGCGTTTGCTCATGGAACCGGCGGCATAGTTGCGCACGATCACTTCGAGCGGGATGATCTCGCACGAGCGTACCAGCTGTTCGCGCATGTTCAGGCGGCGGATGAAATGCGTCGGCACGCCGATCTGGTTCAATCCGGTCATGAAGAACTCGCTCAGGCGGTTGTTCAACACGCCCTTGCCTTCGATGACGTCCTTCTTTTCGGCATTGAACGCGGTCGCGTCATCCTTGAAATACTGCACGATGGTTCCCGGTTCGGGGCCTTCATACAGGATCTTGGCCTTGCCTTCGTAAATCTTCTTGCGACGCGCCATGTGCGACCCTTCCGGATTGGGGCGAGGACGTGAGTCCCTCTGCGTTTGCGCCCTCTTAAGCCAAGCGCTCTTGTGTCGCAAGCTGGCCGCACCCTCTTGCGGATGCGGCATAGCGGCGTCATACGTAATTTGAGGAAGAAATATTCAAGGGGACGCATCCCATGACCACATTCGACGAACGCGAAGCCGCGTTTGAAGCCAAATTCGCCCATGACGAGCAGATGCAGTTTCTGGCCCGGATGCGCCGCAACCGGTTCATGGCCGTGTGGGCATCGGCCCTGAAGGGCGAAACCGTTGAACATGCCAAGCAATACGGTCAAGAACTGGTTCACACCGACATTCAGCACGTCAGCGAGGACGATGTGGTCAACGCGGTTCTGAGCTATCTCGGCGATCTGACGGACGAGCAGACCGTGCGCCTGAAAATGTCCGAACTGCTGGTCGAAGCCAAGGAACAGGTTCTCACGGAATCGGAAATCTGACCTTTCCGGTCGATAGTTCCGGATATCTGGTACACGCCTCATGATCTTCATGAGATTTATGAGTTTGATTTGACGCCCCGTTCATGAGACACGGGGCGTCTCACATTTTGGTGACTGCAAAATACCACATATGGATCGCGACCATGACCAACGCATTTGCTGACCTTCTAGCAAGTTCGGATGCCCTCCTTGCGGATGGGGCCACCGGCACCAACCTGTTCAATATGGGCCTGCAATCGGGCGATGCGCCGGAGTTGTGGAATGTCGAGGCGCCCGACAAGATCCGGGCGCTTTATCGGGGGTCGGTCGAGGCCGGGAGCGATCTGTTTCTGACAAACACATTCGGCGGCACCGCTGCCCGGCTGAAGCTGCACGATGCGCAGGACCGGGTGCGCGAGTTGAACCGGATCGGGGCCGAACTGGGCCGCGAGGTGGCCGACAAGGCCGGTCGCACGGTGATCGTGGCGGGATCGGTTGGCCCGACGGGCGAGATCATGGAGCCGGTGGGCAGCCTGTCGCATGCCGCAGCGGTCGAGATGTTTCACGAACAGGCCGAGGGCTTGAAGGAAGGCGGCGTTGACGTGCTGTGGCTGGAAACCATCAGCGCGCCCGAGGAGTTTCGCGCCGCGGCCGAGGCCTTTGCCCTGGCCGATATGCCCTGGTGCGGCACCATGAGTTTCGACACTGCCGGGCGCACCATGATGGGCGTGACATCGTCGGATCTGGCGCAGCTGGTGGAAACCCTGCCCAATCCGCCGCTGGCCTTCGGCGCAAACTGCGGCACCGGCGCGTCGGATATCCTGCGCACGGTTCTGGGGTTCGCCGCACAAGGCACCGAGCGCCCGCTGATCTCGAAGGGCAATGCCGGAATTCCCAAATACGTGGATGGTCACATTCACTATGACGGAACGCCCGATTTGATGGGTGACTATGCGGCGATGGCGCGGGATGCCGGGGCGAAGATCATCGGTGGCTGCTGCGGCACCATGCCCGAACACCTGCGCAAGATGCGCGAGGCACTGGATACGCGTCCCCGCGGTGAGCGTCCGACGCTGGATCAGATAACTACGGCCCTTGGGTCGTTCACCTCGGCCTCGGACGGCACCGGCGATGACGCCGCAGGTCCGGAGCGCCGGGCGCGCCGCCGTCGCCGCGCCTGATCACTGGCTTGCACCGGGCGCCTGCAGCAGCGCCCGGACCTGAGCGGCCGGGACACCGAAATTCGATCCACCGAACTCGGGGATGATGGCGGCGTTGACCGCCACCACTTCGCCGTGCAGGTTCAGGACCGGCCCGCCACTGCCGCCATGCGTGGTTTCCGCGTCATAGACGATTGCAGCGGTCGTTGCCTGCCCCACGATGCCGCGGCTGGATAGCGGTGACATCAGGCCTGCTTCGGACAGCCGCGCGGCGACGTCCCAGAACCCGGTTTCGCCACGTTCCCGCAGCGCCTGCACGAATTCTTCGCCCGATTGCGTCAGCAGCGACATCAAGCCGGTCGGATAACCCATGACCAGCACCTCTTGCCCTGGAACCGGCGCGGCATCGGCCAGCGGAATGCCCGGCGGCAGATCGGTTTGCGATACTGGCGCAAGCAACGCCAGGTCCGCCGTTTCGCTGACGGTGCCCGGTGCCAGATCAATCGGCCCGATCCCACCCGGGAAGTACCCCACAAAGCGTGTCATCACCGGTTCCATCACTTCGCCGCCCAAGCGGACACCGGGTTCGTCATCCCAGGGTACGGCCACATGCCGGTTGGTCACGATCACCGGGCGATCCGACAGAACGAAACCGGTTCCGTTGAACTGAACCTCGGCCACCGGACCATTGCCGTCGAGCGACAGCATCGGCTGCCCGTTGGGCAAGCGGATCGGTACGCCGCCTGCATCCACGACCTGCCGCAGCATTTGCCCGCTTTCCCGGTGCCGCAGCCCATAGCCGCCCTGAAGGAACGCCACCGATGCCGCCGCCTGTCCGACAACGCGCATCGCGGCCTGGGACTGTGCCTCGAGCGACTGAAGGCGTTCGGTATTCACGGATAGCCGGTTGCGGAAATCTTCCTCGAGCGCCGCGAGATCACCGGGGTGCAGCGCATCGCGCTGTGCCTCGGACAAGGCTGCGGCGAGGGAATCGACCTGAAACTGGCCGCTTTCCATTTGTGCCCTAAGGGTCCGGTCTTCGCGATATTGCAGCACCACGGCGAGCGTCAGCACGGCCAAGGCAAGCAGGACGCCGGCGCGAAACAGCAAGCTGGTGTCGGTGGCGGTTCTTCGGAGCGTTCCAAGAACCGCGCGGCTCAAGCGTCGGAAGAACGGTTTGCGGCTGCTGCGCAGATAGCACATCGCGTCGTCCAGGATTTCGGCGAATGTCGGCTTGGGGCGGGTCAGGTCGTCGTATATCCGGAGCCGGGACAAGGGGCCGGTTTCCCCAAACTCGATCATGTCGCCCTGTTTCAACTCGGCCTTTTGCACCGCACGCCGGTTGACCCAGATGTCGACACCACCCGATGCCTCGACCGAAAAGGTTTCGCAATCCCTCAGGACGCGGGCGGCGAACGTCCCATCAGGCAGCTGCGCGCCGGGCGGCAAAACACGAAGACCGCCGGACTGATCCAGCCAGATGTCCATCGCATCGGCGGTGATCCAGGAGTAATGGCCGCGGTTCTTGCCGGTCAGATGTTCAAGGACCGCCGCGCAGGGGCTGGGGGTCGGTGCAGTCATATACCGATCATGACGCCCTGCCGCCCCTGTCTGTCAATGGCTTAGCGGCCCTCGAACCTTGGCGGACGCTTTTCCAGAAACGCCACGACGCCTTCGGCGAAATCGCGGGTGCGGCCGCATTCGCCCTGCAGATGCGCCTCGACCGCCAGCTGTTCGGGCAACGTCCGGTCATAGCTGCCACGGATTGCCTTTTTGATCGCGGCGAACCCCGCAGTCGGACCACTGGCCAGATAGGCCGCGCGCTTGCGCCAATGCGCCTCGAAGTCATCGTCGGCGACCGCTTCCCAGATCAGTCCCCAGTCTTCGGCCTGACGCGCGCTGATCTTGTCGGCGAAAAGGGCCGCACCCATCGCCTTGGCGAACCCCATCTGGCGCGGCATGAACCATGTGCCGCCCGCATCCGGCATCAGGCCGATCCGCGCAAAAGCCTGCAGAAAATAGGCGCTCTTGGCAGCGATGACGACGTCCGCACACAAGGCCAGGTTTGCGCCCGCCCCGGCGGCAGGGCCGTTCACGGCGGCAATGGTGGGCACCGGGCAGTCATAGACCGATTGCAGCATCGGTTCGTATTCGTCGCGCAAGGCGCGTTCCAGATCGATCTTGCCGGTGCTGGAGGCATCGCCCAGGTCCTGCCCGGTGCAGAACGCCCCGCCCGCCCCGGTCAGGACAATGGCACGCGCGTGCTTTGCGCCTTCGTGCATTGCATAGGTGATCTCGGCCCGCATCTGGCTTGTCAGCGCGTTCATCTTCTCGGGCCGGTTCAGCGTCAGGACCGCCAGGTTATCGGCAATCTCGAACGTGATGGTGTCATACTGCATGGGATGCCCCTCGCCTGCGTTCCGTTTGAACGCAAACTGGCGCAACCTGACGTTATGGGAAAGCGGAACCGCGCGTCACTCTTCGAGAATTTGGCGCAGCCGTTCCTTTTCCTGATCGCTGAGGGCGGCCTCGGTCGGCACCGTTTTCCTGCTGGATCTGTTGCGAACGAAATTCCAGCCCATGATTGCCGCGACCAGCAACATGATTGGCCCGGCCAGCCACAAAAGCCAGTTCGCGCCACTGGCCGTTGGTTTGAGCAGGACGTATTCGCCATACCGGTCGACGATGAAGTCGATCGCCTCTTCATCCGTGTCGCCCGCCACCAGACGTTCGCGCACCAGAATGCGCAGGTCACGGGCCAGTTCCGCGTTGCTTTCGTCGATGCTTTCATTGCGGCAGACGAGGCAGCGCAAGCCCTGGCTGAGTTCGCGCGCGCGCCCTTCCAGCACCGGGTCATCCAGCACTTCGTCGGGTTGCACGGCCAGAACGGGGCTGGCCAACAGCATCAGGATCAGGATCAGCCGTTTCATTCTGCGGGCACTCCGGCCTGGGGGGATCTGCGCGCGCCGGCGGCGACGCGGAAACGCCGGTCCGTCAGGGACAGCAACCCGCCAAGCGCCATCAGGATCGAGCCGCCCCAGATCCAGTTGGCAAATGGTTTGATATAGGTCCGCATGGTCCAGCTGCCGTCCAGTTGACGATCGCCGATGACCACATAGAGATCGCGCAGGAAGCGGTAGTCGATGGCGGCCTCGGTCGTCGGCATCCGGGACACAGGGTAGTCCCGTTTCTCAGGGTTGAGCATGGTGATGACGCGGCCGTTTTTCTCGATCTTCACTGTGCCCATGGTCGAGACATAGTTCGGCCCGTCAACGCGCCGTACGTCCTGCAGTGTTAGGGTGAAACCGCCGACCTCGAAAGGCTCTCCCATTTGCGCCACGCGAATATCCTCGACCTCCCAGGCCATGAGTCCCGCGATGGCGAACATGGTGATGCCCAGCCCGGAATGTGCGACCGCCTTGCCCCAATCGGCGCGCGGCAGGCGCATCATGCGGCTTAAGCTGCCCTTGCGGCCGGTCCGGCCCCAAAGATCGACGGCGGCCCCAAAGGTGATCCAGGCGCCCAGGAACAGGCCGACCGGCCCAAGGGCGCTGCGCCCCGTCTGCATGACCCAGACCAGCAACGCCAGCGCGACGGCAAGGCCAAACGCGTAGCGCAGCGACCAGGCCGCCTTGCCCAGCTTGCCGCGTTTCCAGGGCAGCATGGAGCCAAGCGGCAGGATGATGCCCAGGGCGACCATGAACGGGGTGAAGGCTGCGTTGAAGAAAGGCGCGCCGACCGACAGTTTGCGGTCAAAGGCCATCTCGGCCACGATCGGCCAGAGAGTGCCAAAGAAGACCACGAAACACGCAACGGCAAGCAGGATGTTGTTCAGCACCAGTGCGCTTTCGCGGCTGACCATGCCGAACACGCCCTTGGCCTCCATCGCCTGCGCGCGCGCCGCGAACAAGGTCAGCGCGCCGCCGATGAAGAATGCCATGATGAACAGGATGAACACGCCACGTTCCGGGTCATTGGCAAAGGCGTGCACCGAGGTCAGCAGACCCGAACGCACGATGAACGTGCCGATCAGCGAGAACCCGAAGGCGATGATCGCCAGCAGGATCGTCCAGCTTTTCAGCGCTTCGCGTTTCTCGACAACGATGGCCGAGTGCAGCAACGCCGCCGCCAGAAGCCACGGCATGAAAGACGCGTTTTCGACCGGGTCCCAGAACCAGAAACCGCCCCAGCCCAGTTCGTAATAAGCCCACCACGACCCCAGCGCGATGCCGATGGTCAGGAAAATCCACGCAGCCAGCGTCCACGGCCTTACCCAGCGGCCCCACGCGGCGTCCACGCGGCCTTCGATCAGGGCGGCCACGGCGAAGCTGAAGGCCATGCTGAGGCCAACATATCCAAGGTAGAGGAACGGCGGGTGGAAGGCCAAACCCGGGTCTTGCAGCAAAGGGTTCAGGTCCTGCCCGTCAAAGGGCGCCACGATCAGGCGTTCGAACGGGTTCGAGGTGAACAGGATGAAGCCGAAGAATGCAACCGCGATGGCCGATTGCACCGCCAGCACGCGCGCTTTCAGAGTGGGCGGCAGGCCGCCGCCGAACCAGGCCGCCATGGCCCCGAACAGGGTCACGATCAGCACCCACAACAGCATCGAGCCTTCGTGGTTCCCCCAGGTGCCGCTGATCTTGTAGATCATCGGCTTGGCCGAGTGACTGTTCTGCACGACGACCCTGAGCGAGAAGTCCGAGGTAACGAAGGCCCAGACCAGTGCGCCAAACGCAAAGGAGGTCAGCAAAAACTGCACCATCGCGGCGGGTTCGGCCATCGCCATCCACCCGGACCAGCGTTTGTGTGCTCCGACGAGCGGGACAACCGATTGCACGATGGCAACCAGAAAGGCGAGGATCAGGGCGAAATGGCCAAGCTCTGTAATCATGGCCCGGTATATACTGCGAGGCCCGGGGAGGTTCCAATCACTTTCGCCCCGCGGACCCGCACAAAGTGTCGCGGCTCAGCCCCTGCGCTGCTTGCGCCAGTCCTCAAGGGCGGGGTTTTCCTGTGCCTCCACCGTGGAAACCGTCAGCGCCGCGTCGCCGTCCGGATCAGCCGCGCCGGGGCTGTCAGCCCGCATCTCGCGAAGTGCGGCGATATTCCGGGTGACCTGCGGGACCCGTTCGACGACCCCGGCGATTTCACGCTGAAAATCCTGTGACTTGGCCTGATGCCGCGCGCCGAAATAGAAAGACACGATCACCCCGAGCAACCACCAAAGGGGTTCGGGCACCAATGCAATGCCCTGCATCCGTTCGGCGAACCACAGCGGATCAACCATTGCGGCAACAAACAGGCCCAGTGTACCGAAGGCCAGCGCGGGGCGTGGCAAGCGGTTCAGCCCATCCACGAACCGGTCGAACCCGCCTTTTCGCGGCACCGAGAATTCGGCGCCGAACTGTCCCATGGCCTGGGTTTGCAGGGTCAGCTGACGCCCGGCCCCTTCCTCGGCATTCTCGCGGAACACTTCGGCAGTTTCGGCGACCAGGTTGCGGCCGTTACCGAACAGGAAACCCAGGATGCCCGAAATCAACCCCATGACGCGATCCTTTCCCGAAAATCCTTTTCATTCAGATGGTAGCGGGGCGAGATGAAAGCCTCGGCCCGTTTGATCCAACCTCCCTTGCCTGCGCTTCTGGTGCGCACGTATTTGCGTGACGCCGGTCGTTGATCGGCAAGGCGGAAGTAGTAGTTGCGGCGCGCGATGCCGTAGGCGTCCCGCAAAATCAGGGCATTCGGGCGCGAAGCCTCGAATGCTGAGCGAACGGATTGTGGCCCGATCAGGCCATCCACGGCCAGATCGAATCCCATGTCGCGCAGCAAGGTTTGCAAGATGCGCACCGCCTGTGATCCTGCATTGACGTACATGTCGAACAAGGGCGCCTGCAATGACTCCGGCATCTCGCCGATCCGGGGTTTTCGGAAGTAGTGCACAAGAAAGACCTCGACGGCCTGTCCGCGCGTCAGTTGCCGGACATCCGAAACACCGATTGCGCCGTCCTTGTCCAGATCCAGCCCCAAGCGGCGCATCGTGTGGATTGTGACCCCATATTTCGTTGCCCCACCCGGATCGTCCGGGTCGTTTACAAAACCACCCTCGCGCGCAACGATTTCTTCGGCGATCTGTCTTACCGTCTGCATGCCAACCCTCCGCAAGTCCGGCCAGACGCTGCGCCACAAAGGGTTTACCCTGCGCAAGCAAACAGGGCGTTGCATGTGCAACGCCCTGATGGGACAGTTCGGAATGAAGCGGTGGCAAGATCAGCTTTCGCCGGGCTCCTTGTAGACGCCTTGATCCTTGAGTGCGTCCATCACCTCTTTCGGCATGTAGGTTTCGTCGTGTTTTGCAAGAATTTCAGTTGCTTCAAAGACACCATTCACGTAACGGCCCGTGCCGATCATGCCCTGATTCTCGGCAAACAAGTCAGGTAGAACGCCGGTAAAGACCACTGGCACGCTTTCGCCGCCATCAGTCACCGAGAACTGCACCGTCTCGCCCTGCCCACGCACCAATGTGCCTTCTTCGACCAGCCCGCCCATCCGGAACACTTCGGTCGGTTCCGGCGGTTCGGCTATGATCTGGCTGGGCGCGCGGAAAAAGTTGATGCCGTCGCGCATCGCGTACCCAATCAAACCGGTCGCCAACGCGAGGGCCACCACGGCCAGCAGAATAACTTGTACGCGGCGTCGTTTCTTGAGCGATTTCATGTCGTCCTCACGGGAATAGCGGGGCCATCATCAGGCCCGTCGTTTCAGGCTCACCTAACATCAGGTTGGCGTTCTGCAAGGCTTGGCCACTGCTACCTTTTGTCAGGTTATCCAGCGCACCGATCACGATGGCGCGCCGTTCGATCCGGTCGGCGGTCACCCCGATATGGCAGAAGTTCGAACCCCTTACGTGATGGGTCGAAGGTGCCTCGCCAAAAGGCAGCATCTGGATAAAGGGTTCGTTTTCATAGGCATCGCACAGGGTTTCATAGACGCTGTGGGGATCACCATGCACGTAAGTGGTGGCCAGAATGCCCCGATTGGCCGGGATCAGATGCGGCGTGAACTGCACATGCACGGTACGACCGGCGATCCTGGAGAATTCCTGATCGAATTCGCCTAAATGCCGGTGGGTGCCGCCGATGGCATAGGCGTTGTAGCCTTCGCTCAGCTCGGCGTGCAGGAGGTTTTCCTTCAACGCCCGCCCTGCCCCGGAAACCGCGCATTTCAGATCGAGAATGATGTCATCCAGATCAATCACCCCTGCTGAAATCAGGGGCCGCAAAACATATTGACCTGTTGCGGCGTTACATCCGGTGCCCGCCACCAGCCGCGCGTCTTTGATTTCGTCGCGGTAGAACTCGGTCAGGCCATAGACGGCCTCGGCCTGGCACTCCAACGCGGCATGCGGATTGCCGTACCACTTCTGGTATTCGGCCGGGTCGCGCAGCCTGAAATCGGCGGAAAGGTCCACGATTTTCAGCGTCTTGGGCAGATCGCGAATGATCTCCTGGCTGGTCTTGTGGGGAAGCGCGCAGAAACACAGGTCGATCTGGTCGAAATCGATCTCGTCGATCCTGCACAACACCGGCAGGTCGAGATGCCGCAGATGCGGAAAGACTTCGGCCATGCTCTGGCCTGCCTTGCGCTCGGCGGCGAGTGCCACGATGTCCATGTTCGGGTGCTCGGCGATCAGCCGCACCAGTTCGGCGCCGGTGTAACCGGATGCGCCCAGAATTGCGATCTTGTGGGTCATGTCAGACCTCTTCTCTTGGGTGTCACATGTGTTGACCGCCGATGTGACGGTCACGGAAATAGGAAATTGGATCAATACCGTCCTTGACCGAAGTCAGGCGGCCTCGAAGGTGATCCGTCGTCGGAGGAACTGCGTCGCCCGGTCGCTGACAAAACCCGGTTTGCCGGTGGTCAGATACCCGCCCGCCCCCTCGCCAAGCATGTTGGGGTGCCGTTCAAGGTAATCGGCCAGACTGTCGGCCACCAGCGTGCCCTGACTGAACACCTTGACGTCCGGCCCCAGCGCTTCCTGGAACGTGGATTCCATCAACGGATAGTGCGTACAACCCAGAATGGCGGCCTGCGGATGCGGCATCTTGCGTCTGAGCGCATCAACGTGGCTGCGCACGAGCGCTTCGGCCAGGATCAGGTCGCCCTCTTCTATGGCGTCGACGACTCCGCCACAGCTTTGCGCCTCGACATCCACGCCGATGGCGCGGAAAGCAAGTTCACGCTGGAAGGCGCGGCTGGCCACAGTCGCAGGGGTTGCGAACAGTGCGACATGCTTGGTTTCCACCTCGCGCGGCGGTGAGTTGTCGCCCCATTGCCGCTCGGTCAGGGCCTCGATCAAGGGAACGAAGACGCCCAGCACACGCTTGCCTTTGGGCACCCCCGCCTCCTGCATCCGCCGCAGAGCGGCGGCGCTGGCGGTGTTGCAGGCCAGAATCACAAGGTTGCAGCCCCGACCCCAGAGGTCATGCACCGCGCTGCGGGTCAGTTGATAGATATCCTCGGCGTCCCGAACGCCATAGGGCGCATGGGCGCTGTCGGCATAGTACAGGAAATCGACGTCCGGCAGACGTTTCTGCGCGGCGTTTAGAACGGTCAGACCGCCCAATCCGGAATCAAAGATACCTACTGCCATTTGACCTTCAGGCGCGATGCCGTTCCTCGAATTCATAGCCGTAGTCATACGATTTCAACGGCTCCGGAGACAGCTCATACGTGGCTTTGCGAAGAAAATCCATCATCTTGCGCGTGTCGCGCGACAACGGGTCCAGAATGTCGCGTCCGATGGGGTTACCGACCGCCACACGCACGGGTGTATCGACCCGTTTCCTGAACTCCTTGATCAGCAGCCCCATGCGCAAAGTGCTGTGCAGGTGGCTGGCGATCTGGAACAGGCGCGAGGTATGGCCGTCGAAGAACAGGGGCACAACGACCGCGTTGGATTTTCCGATCATACGCGCGGTGAACCCGCGCCAACCCGGGTCCATGGGGTGCGAGAACAGCCGGGCAGAGGTGCTGACGGTGCCGCCGGGAAAGATGCCAATCGCCCCACCCTCGCTGAGGTAATCAAGCGACACGCGCCGGGTATCAAGGTTCGTCTTGACCGCCTCCTTGGTGTCATCGAATGACACGGGCAGAACAACCCGATCCAGATCCTCTGCCTTGCGGAATACCCGATTGGCCAAGATCCGGAAATCGCCCCGAGTCTGCGACAGGATGTGCCCCATCATCAGACCGTCGAGAATTCCGTAGGGATGGTTCGCAATCAGAATCAGCGGGCCTTGATTGGGAATATTCGACAGCGAACCGCCCACGACATCCAGCGTCAGCCCGTAACGCTCGACCATGACAGCCCAGAAATCGCGCCCGGCGGCGACCTCGTTTTCGTACCCGTTCGCCCGCTTGATCAGGCGCAGCCGCCCGGTTGTGTTTTCCATCAGCCGGATCACCGCTCGCCCGCCCCGCGTGGCGGCGGAATGCGCGTAGGTGATGTCGCGTGCGATATGACGGTGCGAAGGCATGGCACACTCCGATTCGATGCCCGCTAGATAAGGGCGGACACCGTTTTTGCATAGCCTCTGTAACCGGAGTGTGACGGTTTATTCGGCGGCGTTCCTGACCTCTGGCCCGCCTTGACGGATCACTGCCAGCAGCTCTTCGCGCCGTTTTGCGGCCTTGGCTTCGTATGCCACTTTCACTGGCCCGAAACCCCGGATATCCAAAGGCAGACGCGCCAGCGCAATGATCGCTTCGCGGGATTGCGGCGTCAGCTTGGGCAGGACCTCTTTCATGTCCTTTTCGTATTGCCGGATCAGCGCGCGCTCCATCCTTCGTTCGGCACTGAAGCCGAAGGGGTCAAGCGGCGTCCCACGCAGCGCCTTCATCCGCGACAGGAGCTTGAGCGGCCCCAGCATCCATTCGCCATATTCGCGTTTTTTCGGGCGTCCGTCCGGCCCCATTCCGCCAAAGATCGGCGGAGCAAGGTGGAGCGTCATCTTCAGGTCGCCGTCGAACTCTTCCGCCGCTTTTTCGCGACTGCTCAGCAACATCCGGGCAACTTCGTATTCGTCCTTGTAGGCCAAAAGCTTGTGGTACCCTTCGGCCAGCGCTTCTTTGAGACCGGTGTCGTCAATACCATCCAGCATCTTGCGATAGCGCTTGGCCAACCGTTTGCCCTGATAGTCGACCAGAAGATCGGCGCGGTAGTCGATCTTTTCATCAAGTGTCTTTGGCAGATCGACAACGTTGGGTTGAACTATGTTCGCCACTTCATCGGGATGCAGAACCGCCCAGCGCCCGATTTCGAACGCTCGCTTGTTGCGTTCCACGGCAGCACCGTTCAGGTCGATCGCTTCCAGGATCGCATCATGGCTGATCGGCAACAGGCCCCGCTGCCAGGCAGCGCCAAAGATCATCATGTTGGAATAGATCGAATCCCCCATAACGGCGCGTGCCAGTTCCGAAGCGTCGAACAAGTCGAGCTTGTCCTTCAGCCGCGCCTGCAATGCCAGCGTCAGGCGATCCGCCGGAATCTGGAATTCGGTATTGCGGGTGAAATCACCGGTGATGATCTCGTGGCTGTTGACCACGGCGCCGGTTTTTCCGGTCTGCGTCAGGCCAAGCGTCTTGGCCCCGGCAGATACCACCAGATCGCCACCGATCAGAGTGTGTGCCTCGCCCGTGGCGACACGGATCGCGCTGATATCTTCGGGCTTGTTCGCCAGCCGGCAGTTGATCTGAACCGCACCACCTTTTTGGGCGAGGCCGGCCATCTCCATCATTCCAGCGCCCTTGCCGTCGATCTGCGCGGCTTGCGCCAGTACCGCGCCGATGGTCACGACGCCGGTGCCACCGACACCGGTGATCACGACGTTATGGGTGCCGTCAATTTCCGGCAGCGTCGGCATCGGCAGGTGCGGAATGTCGATTTCGGTCGTTGCCTCTTTGCGGATCCTGGCCCCTTCCACGGTCACGAAGGACGGGCAGAAGCCGTTGAGGCAGGAGAAATCCTTGTTGCAGCTTGACTGATCGATGGCCCGCTTTCGGCCCAGTTCGGTTTCCTTGGGCACGATCGAGACGCAGTTCGATTGCACGCCGCAATCGCCGCAGCCTTCGCAGATGTCGGTATTGATGAACACCCGCTTGTCCGGGTCAGGAAAGCTGCCGCGTTTGCGGCGACGGCGCTTCTCGGCTGCGCAGGTCTGGATATAGACGATAACGGAAACGCCTTCGATGTCGCGGAACGTTTTCTGGACATTCGGCAAATCCGCGCGCTCGAATGTTTTCACGCCAGACGGCAGGGTCTTGAAGTCCACATCCTCTTTTTCGTCGTAGACTACCGCAATGTGCCGAACACCCATTGCATGCACTTCACGCACGATCCGGTCGGCAGTCAGATCGCCTTCGTTGTGCTGGCCGCCGGTCATGGCGACCGCATCATTGAACAGGATCTTGAATGTGATGTTCGTGCCCGCAGCCAGAGCGGCCCGGATCGCCTGAACGCCGGAATGGTTGTAGGTTCCGTCGCCCAGGTTCTGGAACACGTGTTTGGTGGTCGAAAACGGCGCCTCGCCGATCCAGTTCGCACCCTCGCCGCCCATCTGGGTGAAGCCGGTCGTGCTCCGGTCCATCCATTGCACCATGTAGTGGCAACCGATCCCGGCATAGGCCCGGCTGCCGTCCGGCACCTTGGTCGAGGTGTTATGCGGGCAGCCCGAACAGAAATACGGCAGGCGGGATGCGATTTCCTGTGCATTGTCGGCGCGGCGGGCATCGTCAAGTTTGCTCAACCCCGCGCGAATGCCGTCGGTATCGTGCCCCTCTTCGATCAGGATGTGTCCGATCTTTTCGGCAATCATCACCGGATCAAGCGCGCCGCGGGTCGGGAACAGTTCGTCGCGGTGCATGGTTCCTGCCCCACCCTTGTACCAGCCATAGACGCGACGACCACGGCGGTCGTCAAAGATCGCCTCCTTGACCTGCACCTCGATCAGCTTGCGTTTTTCCTCGACGATGATGATCAGATCCAGGCCCTCGGCCCAGTCATGGAATCCCTGCATGTCCAGCGGGAAGGTCTGGCCGATCTTGTATGTGGTGATCCCCAGCCGCTCGGCTTCTTTCTCGTCAATGTGCAGCAGCGACATTGCATGCACGAGATCGAGCCAGTTCTTGCCAGCCGCCGCGATGCCGATCTTGGCGCCGGGTTTGCCCCACATGCGCTTGTCCATCTTGTTCGCATGAGAAAAGGTTTCGGCGGCAAACCGTTTGAAGTCGATGATACGCCCCTCTTGCAGGTGCGGAGTATCCCCCAATCGGATGTTCAGGCCGCCTTCGGGCATGTTGAACTCGGGCACCACCAGGTTCATGCGGTCGGGTCTGCCATCCACGACCGATGTCACTTCGATGGTGTCCTTCATGGTCTTCAGACCGACCCAAACGCCGGCGAACCGGCTGAGTGCAAAGCCGTAGATACCGTAATCGAGGATTTCCTGCACGCCCGCCGGGCTGACCACGGGCATGTACATATCGACCAGCGACCATTCTGATTGGTGCAGCACGGTCGAGCTTTCGCCGGTGTGGTCGTCCCCCATGGCCATCAGCACACCGCCATGCGCGCCGGTTCCGGCCATGTTGGCGTGTCGCATCACGTCGCCTGAGCGATCGACCCCCGGCCCCTTGCCGTACCAAAGGCCGAACACGCCGTCGTATTTGCCATCGCCGCGCAACCCCGCCTGCTGACTGCCCCACAGGGCAGTCGCGGCCAGATCCTCGTTCAAGCCATACTGAAACACGACGTCATTCTGCGCCAATTGCTTTTGCGCGCGGCTCATCTGGAGGTCGACTGCCCCCAGTGGTGACCCGCGATAGCCGGTGACAAGCCCTGCGGTATTCAGGCCCGCCTGACGGTCTCGTTCCTTTTGCATGAGCATCAGGCGCACCAGCGCCTGCGTTCCGTTCAAAAGGACCGGGCTCTTTTCCAGATCGAACCGGTCATTGAGCGAAATCTTTTGCTGACTCATCCGACGTCTCCCCTCGCCAAACAGCGTGCTACACGTTGCCTCAATATTAGGTCATAATTTCTGACCTGTATAGGTAATTTTCTTGTTTCCGTTACAACGTCATCGTTTGAATGTGGAAATTGTTACCTCTTTCATATAGGGCTGCTGGCTCATAACGAAAGTTGCTGCGATGGATTGGGACAAGCTCAGAATATTTCACGCGGTTGCCGATGCGGGCAGCCTGACACATGCCGGGGACAAACTGAATCTGTCGCAATCTGCGGTCAGCCGACAGATCCGAGCACTGGAAGAATCACTCAATTCGACCCTGTTTCATCGCCATGCACGCGGGCTGATTCTCACCGAACAAGGCGAATTGCTGTTTGACGCCACATCCGCCATGTCCAAGCGGCTGGACGCCGCCGCAGCACGTATTCGAGACAGCGAAGACGAGGTATTCGGCGAATTACGCGTCACCACGACCTTTGGGTTCGGAACTCTGTGGCTGGCGCCACGCCTGCCCAAGCTTTATGAGAAATACCCCGATCTGAACATCGATCTGATGCTGGAGGAGCGTGTGCTGGACCTGCCGATGCGCGAAGCAGACGTGGCGATCCGGATGAAAGAGCCCAGTCAGGCTGATCTTGTCAGAAAACGTCTGATGACCGTGCAGATGCAGCTTTACGCCACAAATGGCTATCTCGACAGTCACAACGGAATGCCGCAATCCCTGAGCGACATGGTAAACCACCGCCTGATCTGCCAGAATCCGTCCGCCGCACAGGTCGGTGCCAGCGCGTCACTTGTCCAACATCTGATGACGTACAATCCCGGCTCGTTGTTGACCGTGAACAATTATTTTGGGGTGTTGCAGGGCGTTCTGCACAATCTCGGAATTGGCGTCCTGCCTGACTACGTAACCGAAGATTTCCCGGATCTCGTTCGGGTTCTGCCTGATATCGAAAGCGCGGATGTTCCGGTGTATCTTGCCTATCCCGAAGAACTGAGACATTCACAGCGCATCGCGGCGTTTCGCGATTTCGTGCAGGATGAGATCATCGCGCACCGCAAGCATCTGAGGCAACTCGGAAAACTGTAGCTATGCACGCTGATCATATCGGACATGAGGCGCTTGCACCCTAGTTTCTCTTGAACGGTCGGTAACTCATTACTAAATGACATCTCGAAGGCGGTGATGCTGCAACGCTTACTTCCTTCATACCTCCCTGTTGGACTTTGGCCGAGCTTAGAGCTCGGCCTTTTTTTTGCTTTTTCCCCGACCCGCCGGATTCTATGGATTTCTCTGGAAAATATGTTGCAACAGCATATGATCGCGGAAAACAAACACAATTTCGTTACCGAGGGTCTTATATGTTCCGCTTCTTCCGCTTGGTTGTGGCAGCCTTTCTTTTTGCCATCCTGGGAACTGTGTCGATCGCGCAGGTACCTGGCAGCAATTCGTCGGCCAGTTCCGCAACAACACCCGTCGTTCCCGAAGATCTGACACCAGATCAGGTGGACGATCTTGTGGCGCGAATGTCGGACGACCAGGTCAGGTCGCTCTTGCTGGAACGCCTTGATGCGGTGGCGAAAAAGCAATCTGACTCCGGCAGCCCGAAAAAAGGCCTCGTCACTTCCATCACAGATACCGTCAATGCGATGGCTGCATCCTGGGTAGACGTGATCAGGAAATTGCCATCTCTCTTTTCCAAACAACTTGAAGCGATTACCAATTTTGCCACCACTTTCGGGTCAGGAAGGCTGCTTTCGCTTTTCGGATACACCTTGCTGGCTCTGGCAATCGGATATGCTGCCGAAAAGGCCGTAGGCCTGTGGACAAGGAGATGGACCAGAGCCGTTCCCGGCGATGCGTCCGCCGACCTCCGTGGGGCAGTGACTTTCCTGTTCCGCCGTTTCTGTCGGGAACTTCTGGGCCTGGTCGTGTTCTATTATGTCTTGGTGTTCGTCGGACGGCGGTTGCTTGACGAACAACAGATCGCCCATGTGGCGCCATTCGTCTTTTATCTGATCTGGTTTCCAAGACTTGGTGCTGCGATCTCGCGCTTTGTTCTGGCCCCCGAAAAATCTTCGCTGCGATTGGTCAATGTCAACGATCACTGGGCGAAGTACCTGCACCGCAACCTGATCGGCCTTTTCCTGCTGATCGGTTTCACCTTGTTCATCATCGTATTCAACGTCGAAAATGGTGTATCGATGGCCGAAACCCGGCTTGGGTTCTGGCTGAACACCTCTATTCACATCTATATCGCGCTGATTGCCTGGACCGCCCGCGACGGCCTGAGCGATATGATGCGCGGTACGGATCCGGACCGCACCCAATTCGATGAACGCGTGGCGGAACTTTATCCTTACTTCGCCATCGGCGTATCGGTCGTGATGTGGTTCGTCGTCGAGTACCTGTCGGCAATCCGCAATCCGGAGGTTCTGGCCACTTTGGCGGAAGGCGCCCATTTCACGACCATGTTCTGGCTTTTGATCGTGCCGGCCATCGACACCCTGATCCGCGGGCTGGTGCGCCACCTGCAACCTCCGATGACCGGAGGCGGGCCGATTGCCGAGCGCGCATACAAGTCGACAAAACGCAGCTACATCCGGATCGGGCGCGTTCTTGCCGGGGTTTTTGTTATCCTGATGATCGCAAATGCATGGGATCTGGACTTGCAGGAAATTGCCGGTGTCGGCACGGATGCCGGTGGCAAGGTGATCCAGTTCTTCATCATCGCGGCCATTGGCTATATTCTGAACGAAATCGTCTCTTTGTGGATCAACCGGCGTCTGGCCAGGGAACAGACCGCGTCGGAACAGAGCCCGGACGAAGAAGCCGGCGAAGGCGGCGGTGCGGGCGGTTCAAGACTGGCAACGGTGCTGCCCTTGCTTCGGGTGACGGCTCAGGTCGCGATTGCCGTGATATTCGGCCTCTTGGCTCTTGGTGCACTGGGTCTTGACATTACGCCCTTGCTGGCAGGGGCCGGGATCATGGGATTGGCCATCGGTTTTGGCGCGCAAAAGCTGGTCTCGGACATAGTCGGCGGCATCTTCTTCCTGATCGACGATGCATTCCGCGTCGGTGAATATGTCGATGTTGGTGGCACCACCGGGACCGTTGAAAAAATCTCGATCCGTTCGATGCAATTGCGCCACCATCGCGGCCCGGTTCACACCATCCCGTATGGCGAAATCCAGAAACTGACGAACTACAGCCGCGACTGGGTGATCATGAAGCTCAAGTTCACGGTGCCCTTCGACA
The DNA here is from genome assembly GCF_059612845.1 of Ruegeria sp. YKSE079. Lineage (NCBI taxonomy): Bacteria > Pseudomonadati > Pseudomonadota > Alphaproteobacteria > Rhodobacterales > Roseobacteraceae > Ruegeria > Ruegeria sp. YKSE079. The sequence goes on from NZ_JBXWRJ010000002.1 coordinate 22,712, forward strand.
CTGATCCGAACAAGGTCAAGAAGATCTTCAAGAAAATCGGTGCCGAAATGATGGAAGATCCGCTCCACAAGGAAGGGTTCCTGCAACCCTTCAAGTCGCAGGGTGTGTTCGATTTCGATGACGTGGGCATGATAATCCGGGGCAAGTTCATGGCAAAGCCGGGCAAGCAGTTCACCTTGCGCAAGGAGATTTTCAACAGGGTCAAATCCGCATTCAAGGAAAACGGTATCGACTTTGCCCGCCGCGAAGTTCGCGTCGCGATTCCGGGACTGGAAGAAGCCGAACACCTGACCGACGAACAGAAAGCTGCGGTCGGAGCGGCCGCCGGAGAGGCGGTGAACCAGCAAGTCGCGCAGCAGCAGCAGGAGCAGAAAAAGTGAGGCTTTGGATGCAAGGTGTTCCCGACGAGGAGTAGAATTGGCTCGAAGTGCGGCGAGCATTGTGACGGCGTTACTGCTGCTATTGGCAGGAAGTGTTTCCGCCCAAAATGCGCGCGGCGTGGTCGATACCAATGTCGGCGGCCTGGAACATGTCAGCGAGGATGAGAAATACGGGTTCAGGCGCGGTTCATTCGTGGTGGCCCCTATCCCATTTTCCAACCCTACGATTGGCTCGGGGCTGGTGCTGGGAGCCGGGTATTTGTTTCAACTCGACGAAGGTTCCGACCCGTCCTTCATCGGTGGAGGGGGGCTTCGTTCGGACAATGGCAGCAAGGCAGGCGCCGCGGCAATCAGCCTGAAACTTGATGACAACCGGTGGATCATCAAGGCGCTCTATGGCAAAGCTGACGTTCGATATGATCTGTATACCGGCACGGGGATCATTCCGATCCGGCAAGACGGAACGCTGGGCAAACTGAGCGTATCCTATGGGGTGACGCCGGATCTGTCATTTGGGGCCTCATTCCGCTATCTGGATACAACCATCACCCCCGCCTTTGCGGGGTTGCCGCCAATTCCTCCACCATTCGATCAGTTTCTGAGGGCGGAGATCGGCAATGTCGGCGTTGTATCCGACTGGGACACACGCGACGACACGATCTATCCCACTCGCGGCCACGCGCTGCATTTCGAGGCATTTCGCGGTTATGGCCTCAGCGGGCTGATTCAGGATTACTCCAAATCCTATGTGAACTACACTTTCTATCTCAGCCCCTGGGACCGCTCGGTCATAGCCAGCAGGTTGTCGTTATGCGCGTCATCCTCAGAGACGCCATTCTTTGATCAATGCGGGCTTGGCACCGTGGATGCGTTCCGCGGTTTTTCCGCCACCCAGTTCCTCGATCTGCGTTCGGCTTCGCTTCAGGTCGAGTTTCGTCAGCGCCTTTCCGACCGCATCGGGTTGGTCGCGTTCGGGGGCGTCGGGCAAGTAGGCCCGCACTTTCAGGATCTCGACGCCGACGGAACGCACGCGGCCTTTGGCATCGGCGCGCGCTACAGGGTGTCAAAGAAATTTCCGCTGGACTTTTCCATCGATGCCAGCCGCAACGACCAGCACGAAAACACGCTCTATATATACGTCGGCCAGCGTTTCTGATCCATCTGCGCGTTCTTGGCACTTTCCCCCGGCACGCCCTTGCCCTAAAAGGCCCGCAATATCGGCCAGCTTGGGGACAGGACAGACGATGCAAGAGCCCGCCATCACACCGGAACTGATCGCAGCCCATGGGCTGAAACCCGATGAATACGACATGATCCTTGAAATCATCGGGCGCGAGCCGACCTTTACCGAGCTTGGAATTTTCTCGGCGATGTGGAACGAGCACTGCTCTTACAAATCCTCCAAGAAATGGCTTCGCACGCTGCCCACCTCGGGTCCGCAAGTGATCTGTGGTCCGGGCGAGAACGCGGGCGTCGTCGATATCGGCGATGGTCAGGCGGTGGTGTTCAAGATGGAAAGCCACAACCACCCGTCCTACATCGAGCCGTACCAAGGTGCGGCAACTGGTGTCGGCGGCATCCTGCGCGATGTATTCACCATGGGCGCGCGCCCTATCGCCTCGATGAACGCGCTGAGCTTTGGAGAGCCCGGCCACCACAAGACCCGCCAGCTGGTCAATGGCGTCGTCGAGGGCATCGGCGGCTATGGCAACTGTTTTGGCGTACCTTGCGTTGGTGGTGAAGTCCGGTTCCACCCGGCTTACAACGGAAACTGCCTTGTGAACGCCTTTGCTGCGGGTCTGGCTGACAGCGACAAGATTTTCTATTCTGCCGCCTCGGGCGTCGGCATGCCGGTGGTTTACCTGGGCGCCAAGACCGGTCGCGATGGTGTCGGCGGCGCCACCATGGCCAGCGCCGAATTCGACGACACGATCGAGGAGAAGCGTCCCACCGTTCAGGTCGGCGACCCCTTTACCGAAAAACGCCTGATGGAGGCCTGTCTGGAATTGATGCAGACCGGCGCCGTCATTTCGATTCAGGACATGGGCGCGGCGGGCCTGACCTGTTCGGCGGTGGAAATGGGCGACAAGGGCGGTCTGGGCATCAAGTTGGACCTCGATGCAGTACCGCAACGCGAAGAGAACATGACCGCGTATGAGATGATGCTCAGCGAATCTCAGGAACGCATGCTGATGGTCCTGAAGCCCGAGAAAGAGGCCGAGGCCCGTGCAGTTTTCGAGAAATGGGATCTGGATTTCGCTATTGTCGGGGAAACGATTGCCGAAGACCGCTTCCTGATCGAGCACAATGGCGAGATCAAGGCCGATCTCGTTTTGTCAAAGCTGTCATCCACCGCGCCGGAATATGACCGCCCCTGGGTGCCCACACCTGCGGCGGAACCTGTGGCCGATGTACCGCAGATCGATCCGGTGGACGGCCTGCGCGCCCTGCTCTCTTCGCCCAACTATGCGGCGAAGCAGTGGGTCTATGAGCAATATGACACCATGGTCATGGCCGACAGCAGCCGCACGCCCGGTCTGGGCGCAGGCATGATCCGGGTGCACGGCACCGGCAAGGTGTTGGCCTTTACCAGCGATGTGACCCCCCGATATGTGCGTGCCAACCCCGAAGAAGGCGGCAAACAGGCAGTGGCCGAGGCCTATCGCAATCTGACGGCCGTTGGCGCGAAACCACTGGCGTCCACTGACAACCTGAATTTCGGCAATCCGGAAAAGCCGGAAATCATGGGGCAGTTCGTTGGTGCAATCAAAGGTATCGGCGCGGCCGTGGCCGCACTGGACATGCCGATCGTATCGGGCAACGTGTCCTTGTATAATGAGACAGATGGTCAGGCGATCTTGCCAACCCCGACAATCGGCGCAGTTGGCTTGCTGACCTCGACCGACGAGATCATCGGCAACGAAGTACGCGAGGGTCATGTGGCGCTGGTGATCGGTGAGACCGCAGGCCACCTTGGCCAGTCTGCGCTTTTGGCCGAAGTGTTCCACCGCGAAGACGGCGACGCGCCGCATGTCGATCTTGAGGCCGAAAAGCGCAATGGCGATTTCATCCGAGCCAATCGCGGCATGATCAAAGCCTGCACCGACCTCGGCGACGGCGGCCTTGCACTGGCGGCGTTCGAGTTGGCCGAAGCGGCGGGCGTGGGCGTTCATCTGGATGACGCACCGACCGAATTCCTGTTCGGCGAAGATCAGGCCCGCTATCTGGTTGCCTGCAACTTCGATCAGGCCGAAGCGCTGATGATCGCCGCTGGTCAGGCGGGCGTGCCGCTGGTATCCGTCGGCCGCTTCACCGGCGACAGTGTACGCATCGGTAGTTCCGAAGCCTCGCTGGCGGAGTTGAGCGAGATATTCCGCTCCAGCTTTGCCGCCGCCGTGGCCTGATCGTCCGGCTGTACTTTCTGTCTGAAATAGCGGCAAATCCTGTGCTCTGACAATGGCGCAGGCTTTGCATCTGCGCGCAGCCGTGACGCACTTGCGCCCCTCTGCGCATCGCTCTACATCTTGGGAAAGACCTATTGGAGTTACCTACATGCCGATGAGCGCTTACGAAATCGAAAAGCTGCTGCGCCAAGCCTTTCCGGATGCGGACATTCAGGTCGGTGGCAATGATGGCGTTCACATGTCCGCCATGGTGGTGGATGAAAGCTTTCGCGGCAAGAACCGGGTTCAGCAACAGCGTGCGGTCTATGCGGCCCTAAAAGGCAAGATGGACGGCCCGGACGGAGAGTTGCACGCACTGGCATTGACGACAAAAGCGCCGGAGTAGTGGATGAACCAATCGGATGGGCGTTACTACGGCTCGTTTATCTGATTTTGGATATTGTCAATTTCGTCGCAATACTCTTCTGCGACCTGCCAAAGCTACTGAAACACGGGCCTAGATATTGGCGCGTTACACGAAAAATGAGACGCCGCGCTTACGAACGACGCAAGGGATGAGTATCGATACATGACGTCTTGGCTGATCTGGATCGGTTGCGGAATTGTCGCCTTGGTGGTTGCCGCCGCTGTGATTGAGGCTTATCTCAAACGCAACATCAGACGCCGGTTGTCGGACATGCGCCCTGACCCCGAAACCCTCAAACGCCGCCCGTGGGAGGCCGATGGGGTGTCAAAGGTGCATGACGAGAACCAAAGGTTGGAAAAAGGAAACTGGTGGCTTAGCCGCCGGATGACGAAATGAACCGCCCGTTGGGCAGATACAAGGACACGCAAGATGAGCGATGCAAAAACCCGGATCGACGAAACCGTCAAAGCCAATGATGTCGTGCTCTACATGAAAGGCACCAAGGAGATGCCTCAATGCGGCTTTTCCAGCCGCGTCGCCGGTGTGCTGAACTACATGGGTGTTGATTATACCGACGTCAACGTTCTGGCGGATGACGAAATCCGCCAAGGCATCAAGGACTATTCCGACTGGCCGACCATTCCGCAGCTTTACGTCAAGGGCGAGTTTGTCGGTGGCTGCGACATCATCACCGAGATGACCCTGTCGGGCGAACTGGACTCGATGTTCGACGAGAACGGCGTGAGCTATAACAAGGAAGCCGCCGACAAGATCCGCGAAGCCAACGCTTGATCTGACGGTCAGAGCGGGTGGTCATCGGGCTGCGCGCTCTGGCATTCCAATAGGCCGGCGTCACCGCTTGCCTGTCATGCTCTAGCGACTGGAACAGTTCCTGTACAAGATCCGTTCAGGGGCTGTTGATCCCGTCGCCTGATGAGTGATCGTCGCATCCCAGCCTTTCGAGCGCAGGACATAGGTGCCAACCGCATCAACCGATTCATAGCGGATGCCCGAACCGCTGGGGGCTTGCCGCATCGATACGAGCACCCCGTCAACAACCATGGCCGCCGCCGACGTTCCGTCTGTTGCATTGAAATAGGACACCGGGATCTGAGTACCGCCTTCACAAGTGAAGCTGACAGAAAGAATGTCGATTTCAGCCACGGCACTCGTGGCAAGAACTGACAGTGCCACGCCGTAGGCAAAAAAACGCGCCCCCCTCATTTGCCTGCCTTCTCTTCAATAGCCGCGGCAAGAGACTCGGCCCGCGCCGCCATTTCGGCCAGCGTGTCCGTCACCGAAGGCGGGATGACCGCAACCTCGATCCTTTCGGGTTCCGGCATTGGTGCGTTGCGTAACGCCACCAACTGCGCCTCGCGTTCGGCAAGTTTCGCCTCAACCGCCTTGATCCGGTCCTCGGCTGCCGCGGCCTTGTCTGCAAGCATCAGCCCGGCCATCAGCAGCATGCGGGCTTCGGGCATCCGCCCGATCTGGTCGGACAGAACCTGCGCCTCGTCATCGAGCATCTTGGCGGCTGCGTGCAGATAGGATTCCTCACCCTCCTGACAGGACACGTCGAAACCGCGCCCGCCGATATGAATGGTCACGTCCGGCATTACTCCACCTCTCCTTCTGCCAGGTTGGCATTGGCCAAAAGCGGTTCCAACCGGGCCAGTACCGCGCGCGCTTCGGCGGCATCGGTCGCCCGTACCGCGCGCAAGGCTTCCAGTTCCTGTTCGGCCGCTTCGTTGAGCAGTTCATGATCGGTCAATCCGGCTTCGGCCGCCGCCTTGAGCTTGGCGATCGTGTCGCGCAGCTCGTCATTGGATTTCCGCAAACGTCGAAGATCGCCGTCCAGCCGGACCATCGCCTCTGCGTGGCTGACCCGTTCAGCACGAAGCATTTCCAGTTCCGCACTCAACTCCGCCACACGCTCGGAATTGGCCAGTTCTGCCTTGAGCGCCGCAATCTCGGCCTTGAGCGGACCCACTTCCTCTACCGCGTCCAGGGCGGCTTTGGCCTCGGCCAGTTCAGACCGCAACGCATCGGCCATTTCGCCGCCGCTCAACTCATCTCGCAGCGCCGCAATCTCGGCAGAATGGCGATCTCTCAGCGTATTGAGACGCTCTTCAAGTTGCGCGTTTGCCAGCCGTTCTTCCTGCAAGGCTTCGCTCAGCCCCGGTTCCTGACCGCCGTCAGTCGAGGCCTTTCCTTCCAGTGCGTCGACACCGGCACTGATCCGCTCCATTGCGGACAGGATGCGGTGGTGCAATTGTTCGATCTGGCTCATGCCTGTTTCACCTTTGATCCAAGGTTCATTGTTTTGCCTGCCGCCACGAATCGGAGGGGGCTGGCGATAGCACTAGTCTAACGAAACGGGGCGGAAAATACCCCCCTTTTGCTTTCAACGACTTGCAGGCCACAGTTGAGGTCCCCGCCCCGTTTCGTGCCGGGTTCTGCTTGCACTTTGAGGGTTGGATGCTATTGAGCGCGCAATTCGCCCGTAATTCAAAGGAACAAGTCCCGTGGACCTGACTGCGCTGCGCAATGCCAACCCCGAACACTGGGCCAAGGCCTCGGCCATCCGCTCTCTGACCCTCGACGCTGTGGCCACTGCCAATTCCGGCCATTCCGGCATGCCGATGGGCATGGCCGATGTGGCGACGGTTTTGTTCGAAAAGCATCTGAAGTTCGATGCCGCAAATCCGACATGGCCGGATCGTGACCGGTTCATCCTGTCTGCTGGCCACGGTTCGATGCTGATCTATTCGCTGCTCTATCTGACCGGCAGCGCTGAAATCACGCTGGACGAGATCAAGAACTTCCGCCAGTTGGGCGCCAAAACCGCGGGCCATCCGGAGAATTTCCTGGCAAGCGGCATCGAAACCACCACCGGCCCGCTGGGCCAGGGCATTTCCAATGCCGTGGGCTTTGCCATGGCCGAGGAAATTCAGCGTGCGCACTACGGCGGGAAAGTTGTCGATCACTATACGTACGTGATTGCAGGCGACGGCTGTCTGATGGAAGGCGTCAGCCAGGAAGCGATAGGTTTGGCGGGGCGTCACGAACTGAGCAAGCTGATCGTGTTCTGGGACAACAACAACATCACCATCGATGGCACCGTCGAATTGTCGGACCGCACCGATCAGGTGCGCCGTTTCACCGCCTCGGGCTGGCATGTTATCGAAATCGACGGTCATGACCCCAAAGCCATTGACGCCGCCATCGAGCAGGCCAAGAAATCGAAGAAACCGTCGATGATCGCCTGCAAAACCCATATCGCGCTTGGTCACGCGGCGCAGGACACTTCGAAAGGCCATGGCGCGCTGACGGATGCCGAGCAGCTGAAAGCCGCGAAAGCAGCCTATGGCGCACCGTTGGGCGCCTTCGAGGTTCCTGCCGACGTCAAGGCGGCGTGGGAAGCTATCGGGGCACGTGGCGCGACCGAACGGGCAGCCTGGGAGGAGCGCTTTGCCGCCCTTTCGGACCGCAAGCAGGCCGAGTTCAACCGCGCCTATGCCTTTGAAGCACCCAAAAAGCTGGGCAGCGTCATCCGGGCGCTGAAAAAGCAGGTCTCGGAAGACCAGCCCAAACTGGCAACCCGCGCTGCATCGGAAAAGGTGCTGAGCGTGGTCAACCCGGTGATGACCGAAACGGTGGGCGGCTCGGCCGATCTGACCGGCTCGAACAACACCAAGACCGGCGATCTGGGCGTGTTCGATCCGGAAAACCGCAAGGGCCGGTACATCTATTGGGGCATTCGCGAGCACGGCATGGCGGCAGCGATGAACGGCATGGCGCTGCATGGCGGTATCCGCCCCTATGGCGGAACCTTCATGTGCTTTACCGACTATGCCCGCCCGGCGATGCGTTTGGCCGCGCTTATGAAAATTCCGACGGTATTCGTCATGACCCATGACTCAATCGGATTGGGCGAAGACGGCCCCACCCATCAGCCGGTCGAGCATCTGGCAATTTCTCGCGCGACGCCCAACACCTATGTCTTCCGCCCCGCCGACACGGTGGAGACCGCTGAAAGCTGGGAAATGGCGCTGACGTTCAAGAATAGCCCATCAGTGCTGTCGCTGACCCGTCAGGGCGTTCCGACCGTGCGCACCGATCACAAGACCCGCAACCTGACCTCGCAAGGCGCGTATGTTCTGGCCGAGGCAGAAGGCAAGCGTCAGGCCATCCTGATCGCCACCGGGTCCGAGGTGGCCATTGCGATGGACGCCAAGGCAAAGCTGGAGGCCGAAGGGATCGGAACCCGCGTCGTATCGATGCCTTGCATGGAACTTTTTGCCGAACAGGACGAAGCCTATCGCAAAAAGGTTCTTCCCGCAGGCCCGGTTCGCGTCGGCATCGAGGCTGCCGTGCGGGCGGGCGGCTGGGATCGCTGGCTGCTGGGCGAACGTGGCCGCGAGGCCAAGGCCGCCTTTATCGGCATGTCGAGCTTTGGCGCGTCGGCCCCGGCGGATGAGTTGTACAAACACTTTGGCATCACGGCAGACGCAACTGTTGCCAAGGTGAAAGAGATGCTAACTTAGCCCAAACCGCGATCCAATAAAAAAACGGGAGCCCTCGGGCTCCCTCTTACTTTCGACTATTCACTCAAAGTCATCGGAATTCGAATCTGACCGATGTACCTACTGCAGCAAAACCACAGACACGCCACTGCGCCTGACCAGCTCTTTCATCGAGTATTGCCTGTTCTTTTTTAGCGGAAAAGGAATTCCGCTCATTCCCAATCCAAAGGGATCGCCACGAGTGTATTCCTCTTCAGCCAAGATGTGTTGATTTGCTTTGATGCAATTATACTCTCCACCCCTCTCCCCAGTTACCGGATTAATTGTCTGGGGTCCGTACTTCCAACAGAGCTGCGCATATTTCGATCCACGAACAGGTGCTTTAACAGTCCATTCCCCCACTACCACATCCGTATTTCCTGGATACCACAAAAAGGCTCGACCTTCTGGGTCGAGATATTCAACCTGAGTTCCGTGCTGGACATTGTAGTCCAGATATGTCGCACCTGAATATCGTTCACGCATTCCTGCAACTGAAAAGGTTGCAGAGGGATACCTTTCAATCTCAGCAGACCATCTGGCCTGATCTATCTTAAGCTTTTCTTGAAACTCACTAGGGGTCAAACCACTTGAACAACCACAGATCGAACCAGAAAGGACTACAAGGATAAGGGTTTTCGTCAGCGGCACCAGAGGTTTACGCTCCATCCAAATCTCGAATACTCGGCTGCGGGAATGGATTTTCCGATGGCCCCGGTCGGTACCGGTTGGCCAAGAACGGGAACAGTGCCGGGCGGAACTGAGTATTGTCGTCCAATCGAATTCCTTGTCACCTTCCGCCCCTGACACACCGTTTGAAGCGCAATGTCCTGTCCCATCTTGAAGGCGTTACTCGCGTTCTCATCGGTGCCGTAAGCCGCAGCAAATCTTTCGGCGGTCTCACGATTCAGCGGTGACAAAAAGATGTTGGACTTAGAGTAGGAGGTTCCTTCCGAAACTATGAGTCTAACACTTACTGGATAACCCGCGTGAGGACCGTCGTTTGGTATTTTAGAAACCGAGGCGCTTATGTAGCGCAACTTCTGCTGTTCGGTCGGCATTTTAATAACTACATACGAGCTAACAAGGCTAGGGTCTGAGTAGGTTGGCGCGGGCGTTCTCGTTGTCTGGTGTGAAGCAGAACAAGCCGAAAGAAGAGAGACGGAAACAGCCAGTACGGCGATGGCTCGCTTCGATATGCGATTCAACAGTTTTACTCCTAGAAACAAAAGGTTGTTTAATTGCCTAACCACAGAGGCAGGGTTTCGTTTTGAACGTATGGTCCTTGGCTTATTATACTTCAAGTCTTAAAAAATACTGGCCCCACAACCTTGGTTGCCAGCGGGATCAACAGCAGCCCCAGCGCCACCCCGAACACCCCGTCCATCGCCGCCTTGGCTGTCCACTCAGCAAAGCCGGCCCAGCCGGCGGGCACGGAATGACCGACGGCATAGGCCCAGTCGTGGATCAGATGGCCCAGCCAGCCAAAGCCCAGCACCTCCAGCCCGTGGATGATGATGGAGCCGCCGACCCACAGCATCGCCGCGGTGCCGACCACCGACAGGATCTTCATCAGCACCGGCATGAACTTGACCAGCCCGCGCCCCAGGCCACGGCCCACAGGCGTCGGCGCGTTTTGCGCCAGGAAAAGGCCCACGTCGTCCATTTTCACAATCAGCCCGACCGAGCCATAGACCGCGACAGTCACGCCAACACCGACCACGGCCAGCGTTGCCGCCTGCATCCAGACATTGGGCACCTCGATGGCCGCCAGAGCAATCGTCATGATTTCCGCCGACAGGATGAAATCTGTCTTGATCGCCCCCTTGACCTTCTGCGCTTCCAGGTGGCCGGGATCCTTGATGCTCATGTCCTCGTCGATGGCATGACTGCCATGCGGGAAAAGCACGTGAAAGATCTTTTCCGCGCCTTCGAAACACAAATAGGCGCCGCCAATCATCAGAAGCGGTGTGATCAACCAGGGCGCGAAATTCGCCAGCAACATCGCCACCGGCAAAAGCAGGATCAGCTTGTTGAACAGCGAGCCACGCGCAATTTTCCAGATGATCGGCAGTTCCCGCGCCGGAGCGAAACCCTGCACGTATTTCGGCGTCACCGCCGCATCGTCGATGATCACGCCTGCGGTTTTGGCGCCAGCCTTCCCCGCAGCTGCCGCCACGTCATCGACTGATGCCGCCGCGACCTTGGCAATTCCCGCCACATCATCCAGCAAAGCCAGAAGACCACTCATTCCCGCGTCCTTTCGCTCATCCTGCCGCTTTGGAACCCTACCTGATCCAAGGCTTAGCGCAAGCGTTAGCGCAACCGCTCAAGTTTTGCGCTAACATATTCAATTTACGCCGCTTTTGATCTTTCTGTACAGGTCTGGCGCGTCTATATGGCCTGCAAGTTTCACGTCATTCGGAGTCGCAATATGACCATCAAGGTTGGCATCAACGGTTTTGGCCGCATCGGTCGCTGCACCCTGTCCCACATCGCCGCTTCGGGCCGCGATGATATCGAGGTGATCAAGGTCAACGCGACCGGCCCACTGGAAACCGCCGCCCACCTGATCAAGTATGACAGCGTGCATGGCCGCTTTCCCGGCGATGTGACCATCGGCAACGGCACCATGAACCTGGGTCGTGGCGATATGCAGATGTTCTCGACCTACGACATGAACGAGCTGGACTGGTCGGGCTGCGACGTGGTTCTGGAATGCACCGGCAAGTTCAACGACGGCGAAAAGGCCAAGGCGCATCTGGAACGTGGCGCCAAAAAGGTGCTGCTATCCGCGCCCGGCAAGAACGTCGACAAGACCATCGTCTTTGGCGTCAATGACGACCAGCTGGAAGCCGGCGACAAGATGATCTCGAATGGCTCCTGCACGACCAATTGCCTGGCACCTCTGGCCAAGGTTCTGGACGAAGGCGTCGGTATCGAGCATGGAATCATGACCACCATCCACGCCTATACCGGCGATCAGCCGACGCTGGACCGCCGCCACAAGGATCTGTATCGCGCCCGCGCTGCAGCCATGTCGATGATCCCGACCACGACCGGCGCCGCCAAGGCTTTGGGTGAGGTCCTGCCGCGTCTCAAGGGACGTCTGGACGGCTCGGCCATCCGGGTGCCCACCCCGAACGTGTCGGCCGTGGACCTGACTTTCCGCGCAGGCCGCGACGTGACCGCTGAAGAAATCAACGCATTGGTCAAGGCGGCCGCCGGTGGCCCGATGAAGGGCGTGTTGGGGTATGAACCCGCGCCGCTGGTGTCGACAGACTTCAACCACACCGAAGAAAGCTCGATCTTTGCGCCCGATCAGACCCGCGTAGTCGATGACCGCATGGTGCGCGTGCTGGCCTGGTACGACAACGAGTGGGGTTTCTCGGTTCGAATGGCGGACGTTGCCGTAGCCATGGGAAAACTCGACTGAATTTGACTTAACACCTTGAGATGAAACGCCCGCTCAGGTTATCTGGGCGGGCGTTTTCAATTGCACCGGGGCCCACATGACCAACAGAATCGCCGTCTGGTTTTTGGTTCTGCTGCTGGGAGCCGTCATGCTTGATTACAGCCTGTTCGGCACCGAGCACCTGCTTTTCCTTGGCAAGAAACTTTACGATTTTCTGGATTGGCTCGCCTTTTGGCGATAACGAGCGCCAAGTCTTGACATTTGGCGTCAATTCGTGATGTTAGCGCTAACTTTTCTTGAGGAAGCGAACTTTCGGAGCGAATATGACAATCAACCTTGCCATAAATGGATTTGGCCGCATCGGTCGGGGGATACTTCGTGCGTCCATGGAAAGCGGGCGCAAGGACGTGCAAATCGTCGCGATCAACGACTTGTCTTCGCCACAGATCAATGCGCATCTCTTTGAATTCGACAGCGTCCATGGCCGATATTCGAAGCCCGTGAAACTGACCGACACGCATCTGGATGTTGGGGCCGGGCCGATCCGGTTGACCGGCATTCAAGCTCCTGAAGATCTGAATTGGTCTGACGTGGACGTTGTTCTGGACTGTACCGGAGTATTCCGAACCCACGAAGGCGCCGCGCGCCACCTGAAGAACGGCGCAGGCAAAGTTCTGATTTCCGCACCGGCCCGAGGTGATACTCCGGTCAAAACCGTTGTTTTTGGCGTCAACGATCATGAACTCACCGATGAGCATCGGATCGTGTCAAACGCCTCCTGCACGACGAACTGCCTGGCTCCTGTCGCTGCCGCGTTGGATGCAGGTGTTGGTATCAAGCACGGCTCGATGACGACGGTGCATGCCTATACCGTCAGCCAACCCGTCCACGATACGGCGACCAAGGACCCCTATCGCTCGCGCGCTGCAGCCTTGTCGATGATTCCCAGCACAACTGGCGCCGCTGCGGCGGTCGGTCTTGTCCTGCCGCAATTAGCCGGAAAGCTCAGCGGGCAGGCAATCCGGGTGCCTACCCCGAATGTCTCGGTTGTCGATCTGGTTGTCGAGGTGTCGCGCCCCACCACGGTTGAGGAAGTCAACCGGATGCTGTGCGAGGCTGCTGCCAGAATACCGCAGGTTCTTGCGGCGGAGGACCGTCCCCTCGTTTCGGTCGACTTCAACCACGATCCGCATAGTTCCACAGTGTCCCTGTCCGAAACCACCGTTACCGATGGCACTCTGGTTCGGGTTCTGGCCTGGTATGACAACGAATGGGGCTTTTCAAACCGGATGCTGGATACGGCTGCGGTGATGGGAGCGATTGGTTCGCGATCTTCAGTGAAGCCGGTCCACCAAGGCGTCGCGAACTCGGGGCGTGACGAACTTCGACACGTCCCCGCCTAAGCGGGCAATTTCCTTGACCAGTTTCGAGGCGATGGCCTGGTGCCGCGCCTCGGCCATCAGGAATACGGTTTCGACGGAACTGTCCAATGCCCGGTTCATGCCGACCATCTGGAATTCGTACTCGAAATCCGCGACCGCGCGCAGACCACGAATGATGATTTGCGCGCCTACGTCATTTGCGCAATCGATCAGAAGGTTCTCAAACGGGTGCGCAACGATCTCAGTTCCGGTTTGTTCACTCAACTGCGCGCATTCGGCCTCGATCATCGCCACACGCTCTTTCAGATTGAACAACGGACCCTTGTCCCGGTTGATCGCAACGCCGATCACCAGTTTGTCCACCAATGCTGCGGCACGGCGGATAATGTCTATATGACCCAAGGTAATCGGATCGAAGGTACCGGGATACAATCCAACCCGCATGTCGCTCTCCTGCGCAAGATTGTTTCTGCGGAAGCAAACACAACTTCGCTGCAGGTGCAAGAGGGCACGCCGCCCACGGCGCACCCATGCTTCAACCCGCAGTGAATCAGTGACCCATGATCATGCCTTCCAGGGCATCCTTTTCCATTGCCAGTTCAGCAAGTTGCGCCTTGACCGCGTCACCCAGGGTCACGATGCCGATCAGCTTACCTTCTTCGACCACAGGCATATGGCGGAACCGCCTTTCAGTCATCTGTGAAAGAATATCCTGAACGCTGGCCAGACTGGTGCAGGTTACAAGATCGGATGTCATGTACTCGCTGACGGCCTGTGTCAGGCATCCACTCCCGCTTGCGGCAAGCTCTCGTACGATGTCGCGTTCGGATAGAATCCCGACGGCTGTCTGCCCGTCATCATCCGACACCACGACCGTCCCGATGCGCTTTTCCGCGAGGATTTTCGCAACCTCCGACACAGTCGCGGAGGATCCAACGGTGACCACGCCCGAGGTCGCCTTGGATTTCAGAATGGCCTGTACGAGCATATGCAATACCTCCGAAATATAATTGCCGTATTACAAAGCGTTGCTGCATTGCATGGCCCTGTCAAGATGAAGCTGCCGCCTCCAGCCGCGCTACCTCGTCGCGTATGCCGCGGCTGAGCGCCTCGGCGAACCGGTTCAGACGCTCGTTGCGCTTGTCGCCCAAGTGCCGCACCAGATGAAACCCTCGGGTCAGACTGATCTGATCGGTCAGGATTTTCCTGAGCTGCGGATGGAATGGCAAAGTGAAATCATGGGCCACGCAAACCCCGGTTCCCAGCGTCACCTGACGCAATTGGACAGAGACCGAATTGGACGCGAGTGGAACCCGCTCGATACCAATGTCGTTCAGGTAATCCAGTTCCCGGTCAAAGATCATATCGGGGATGTAACCGATCATGCGATGGCCCTTGAGGTCCTCAACCGAATTTATCCGGGGATGGGAGGCGAGGTAATCTTGCGTGGCAACCAAGTGCAGTTTGTAGTCACTGATCCTCTGCACCAGCAATTGCCCCGCCGTGGGCGCGCTCACTGTCACCGCCATATCCGCCTCGCGGCGAGACAGATTGATGATCCGAGGCAATGCAAGAATCTGGATGTCGAGATCGGGATTCGCGTCGCTGATCCTGGCGCAGACTTGTGGCAACAGATAGTTGGCGCTCCCGTCCGGTGCCCCGATGCGGATCTGGCCTGACAGTTTTTCAGCCGGTCCAGCCATTGCCCCTGCTGCCAGACGCATCGCCTCTTCGGCCTGTTCACCATGTTTCAGCAACCGTTCCCCGGCGGGCGTCAGCACATAGCCCTGTGGCGATTTCGTGAAAAGCGGAGCACCGAGAGCGGTTTCAAGGCGCGATATCCTGCGACCGACAGTTGCCGGGTCCAGTTTAAGCTGCTTTCCGGCACCTGACAGGCTTTCCTCCCGCGCTACGGCAAGAAACACCTTCATGTCATCCCAGTTCGGCTCCATTCCGTACCTACAATTTTGCAAAACTGCTTTGGAATATTGCCTCTGTTCAGTTGATTTATGCAAGCCTATGGTGCGCGCAACGTCACCGGAGGAGTTTCACATGCAAGAACTTTATCACTTCATCAATGGCAAACACGTCGCTGGCACGTCCGGCCGTACTGCCGATGTCTTCAACCCCGCAACTGGCGAAGTGCAATATCAGTGCCCGATGGCCAGCGCAGCCGAAACCACGGCCGCCATCGAACAGGCAGCTGCCGCACAGCCACAATGGGCCGCCTTCAACCCCCAGCGCCGCGCTCGCGTAATGATGGCCATGGTCGGTTTGATGAACCGCGACATGGACAAGCTGGCCGAGGCGCTGAGCCGAGAGCATGGCAAGACCCTGCCCGACGCCAAAGGTGACCTGCAGCGCGGTCTCGAGGTGATCGAATACTGCATCGGCGCGCCGCAGATGCTGAAAGGCGAATTCACCGACAGCGCCGGCCCCGGCATCGACATGTATTCGATGCGCCAGCCGTTGGGCGTGGTGGCCTCGATCATGCCGTTCAACTTTCCCGCCATGATGCCGCTGTGGCACGTGGGCCCTGCACTGGCTTGCGGCAACGCCGTGGTGCTGAAGCCCTCTGAACGCGACCCATCGGTGCCGCTGATGTTGGCGGAACTGTTCGTCGAGGCCGGACTGCCCGAAGGCGTCTTCCAGGTCGTCAACGGCGACAAGGAAGCGGTTGATACCCTTCTCGACAGCGACATCATTCAAGGCGTGTCTTTCGTGGGCTCCACCCCGATCGCGCAGTACATCTATGCCCGCGCCACCGCGAATGGCAAACGGGCCCAGTGTTTCGGCGGCGCCAAAAACCACATGATCGTGATGCCCGATGCCGACATGGATCAGGCGGCAGACGCTCTGGTCGGCGCCGGCTTCGGCGCGGCAGGCGAACGCTGCATGGCCGTATCGGTCGCCGTGCCGGTGGGCGAGGAAACTGCCGATCGTCTGATCGAAAAGCTGGTTCCGCGCATCGAAAAGCTGAAAGTTGGCCCTTACACTGCCGGTGACGACGTCGACATGGGCCCCGTCGTGACTCGTGAGGCAAAAGAACGGATCATGGGCTTGATCCAGTCCGGTGTCGATCAGGGTGCGGAGCTGGTTGTCGATAACCGCAACTTCTCATTGCAGGGTTACGAAGACGGCTTCTTTGTCGGCCCGCACCTGTTTGACCGCGTCACCCCCGACATGGACATCTACAAAACCGAGATTTTCGGCCCGGTCCTGTCCACTGTGCGCGCCGGATCTTACGAAGAAGCCATAGGTTTGGCGATGAGCCACGAATATGGAAACGGCACCGCGATTTATACCCGTGATGGCGACACCGCCCGTGATTTCGCCAGCCGCATCAACATCGGCATGGTCGGTATCAATGTTCCGATCCCGGTTCCGCTGGCCTATCACACCTTTGGCGGCTGGAAGAAATCCATGTTCGGCGACCTGAACCAGCATGGCCCCGACAGCTTCAAGTTCTACACCCGCACCAAGACCGTGACCGCCCGCTGGCCGTCCGGCATCAAGGAAGGCGGCGAGTTCAACTTCAAGGCCATGGATTGATCGACCTGCAATAACCGTCTTGACGACCCCGGCCAAACGGTCGGGGTCTTTTGTTCAGGCAGTTCTTTGCCGGACACAACCTGATTTCGCATCACGCTCACGCAAATTTCGAAAATTCCATCTTTAAAAGTGAACGCGCAGCGCATAATTTCCCGCGCAAATACATATCGAGCAGCGACATTCCGGAGGCAATCTTGTCCCAGCCCAAAATATCACGCCGCAGCATTCTATTGGGTGCCGCCACTACTTTGGCCACCCCTGCCCTCGTTCGCGCGCAGAGCGCTTTTCCGGCAGAGGAACCTCCGATCGAGACGCAGGTGCCCGTACGTCGCAATATCTCGTCTTTCTCGCAACAAAGCTGGCAGGACCATTTTGACCAACTGGGTGTCGGTTGCCTGCTGGCGGACATCACCAGCCGCGCGGTGCACTATTGGGGTGGCGATGGGCAGACGTATCGCCTGTACCCGTCCTCGGTACCGATGAGCGAAGAACTGACAAAGCGCGGCTATACTGAAGTTGTGCGCAAAACCGAGAACCCAAGCTGGACCCCGACGGCGTCGATGCGCGAACGGGACCCGACCCTGCCTGTTCGTATCGATGGCGGCGACCCAGGAAATCCGCTTGGCTCCCGCGCCATGTATCTGACCTGGCCCGCATATCTGGTTCATGGCACGCACGACACCCGAAAGATCGGGCGTCAAAGTTCATCCGGTTGCATTGGCCTTTACAACCGCCACGTCGAGGAACTGTATCAACTGGTGCAGGTCGGCACCCAGGTCCGGTTGGTGTAATAACAAAAAGCCCCGGCCACCAAGGGCCGGGGCAGTCTGCCTGAACACAGGGGTGCTCACTCAGGCAGCAGGACCGTATCTATGACGTGAATCACTCCGTTCGACGCTTCGATATCGGCCTGAACAACCTTGGCTTTGTCTACCTTTACGCCATTGCGAGCGTTTACGCTCAGCCGGTCGCCCTGCACGGTCAGAACTTGCGCGCGTTTACCGGCAATATCACCCGACATGATCTCGGCCGGCACGACGTGATAGGTCAGGATGGCGACCAGTTGATCCTTGTTTTCCGGCTTCAACAGATTTTCCACCGTTCCCTCGGGAAGTGCCGCGAAGGCTTCATCCGTTGGGGCGAATACCGTGAATGGCCCTTTGCTTTTCAGCGTTCCCACAAGGTCCGCAGCCTGAACCGCCGCAACCAGAGTGTTGAAAGAACCTGCTGCGACCGCTGTGTCGACAATGTCCATTTCTGCTTTGGCCTGCAACGGCACCGCGCCCGCGAATGCAACGCTTGCCGCAGCTACGGCTCCCAAAAACCCTCTTCGAAACATATCGGAAATCTCCTCTCCCGCTTGTGATGAAAGGAGATACGCAGCCTTTTTCAGATCGGATCAAAATTAATTTAGGTAATTTTCTGAACCCAGAGGCTTTGGGCCCTGCCAGCCTTGAGAAATGGCAATGCCTCTACTGCATCCGGGCGGGCTTGCTGCAAGTAATAACCGGGCCAAAGCATCTCGAATCCACCGGACTGAAGCAGGGCGTGCAACACGTACTGTTCGGCCCATCCCGGGCAATCATAAAAAAACCGTTTCGGGTATTCATAGGGTAAGAACACGTCATGCACGTGGATGACCACACCAGGCTTCAATTGCGGGATGATGCGGCAGAACAGATGCGCCACGTCGTTGCTCATCCTTACGACATGGCTGGAGTCGATGAACAGGATGTCATCCGCTTCGAGCTCGGCAAACAGCTCCGGCTCCACGTCTTCAAGGCGCTTCTTTTCAAACCGATCCACCACATGCGCGATGTCGGCCCTTGGATACGGGTCGATCGCGGTAATCCGGGTATCCAGCCCGCCGTCGATGCTGGCCTGACGTGTTACCTTGGTAGAATTGCCGCATCCAACCTCGATCACGCGCCTTGGCTGATACCGTCGGACCATTAGGTAAAGCGCGTCCGCATCTGGACTGTCGAAATAGCCGTTTTCAGTGCGGTATCCTGTCTGGTTTTTTGATGGGTCCTTCAACGCTGCAAGCGCATTGGCGTGCGCTTTGTAGTCTTCGACCAGGCTGGTGATATTGAAATCCTGCATCCCCGGCGACAATGTATATGCGGGGCGATTCAGGCCACCTGCCCGTTCAAAGGCTTCAAGCCTCGCGCGCTCGTCCAATTCTCTGGTCTTGTCGATCAGTTTTACCCCGAATGAATCCAGCATCGCGTTTATCCGGGGGAACTTTCTGGGCTTCACCTGAGCGGTCCTTTTTGATTGCGGCTTCGCGCCTCAATACCCGGCCCACAGCGCCTTTCGCAAGAACCTGCGCCCAAACCCTTGGCAAAAAGGGGATTTCCGTATTCACTAGACGAAATTTCGAACGGGAGGCACGACATGCAGCAGGAGTTTACGCTGGGTATCGAGGAAGAATACCTGCTGGTCGACAAGGATTCCCTGCAACTTTCCGAAGCACCTGCGGCATTGATGGAAGCGTGCCAGAGTGATTTCGAAGGTCAGGTCAGTCCGGAGTTCCTGCAATGCCAGATCGAGGTCGGCACCCGCCCCCACGCCACGATTGCCGGCGCACGCGACGACCTCAAGCGTCTGCGGTCCTGCGTGTCCCAACGCGCCGCCGAGCACAATCTGGCGCCGATCGCCGTGTCATGCCATCCCTTCGCCAACTGGAAAGATCAGCATCACACCCGCAAGGAACGCTATGACGCATTGCAGCATGCCCTGGGCGGCGTTGCCCGACGCATGCTGATTTGCGGAATGCACGTTCATGTCGGCATCGAAGACGCATCCCTGCGCGCCGATCTGATGCCCCAGTTGTGCTATTTCCTGCCTCATCTTCTTGCCTTGTCGACCTCGTCACCCTTCTGGAATGGCGAGGACACAGGCCTGTCCTCATATCGCCTGACAGTCTTTGACAACCTGCCGCGAACCGGATTGCCGCCGAGTTTTGGCAGTTGGGCGGAATACCAGCGTACCACCGGTATTCTGGTTGAACTCGGCGTAATCGAGGACACGACAAAAATCTGGTGGGATTTGCGGCCATCGCATCGGTTTCCGACCCTTGAGACCCGGATCATGGATGTTCAGCCGAGATTGGAACATACGCTGTCGCTGGCCGCAATGAACCAGGCGCTTGTGCGCATGCTGTGCCGCCTCAAGGACCGCAACCTGCGGTGGCGCCACTATGATCGTTTCCTGATCGGAGAGAACCGCTGGCGCGCGCAACGCTATGGTGTAGGCGAAGGCCTGATCGACTTCGGTGACCGGTCGATCAAGCCGATGATCGAGTTGATGGACGAATTGATAGGCATGTTGGCCGAGGATGCCGAAGCTCTTGGAACGCTGCCTGAGATTGCTCGTCTGCGCCAGATTGCCAATTCCGGCACCTCCGCGACCCGCCAGCGCCGGGTCCATGCTGAAGCCATTTCCAGAGACGAAGATGGCGGTCAGGCAGTCGTTAGACACCTGATCGAAGAATTCCACGCGGACCTCTAGTCTGTCGACAAGCCAAGTCAGGCCGCATCAAACAGCAATGGCTCTTTCTGTCGTTGAAAAACTTCTGTAAGAATTCGGAAATAAACAGTCGTTCAATTCATCGCGCGCAAGGGAGACAGGCCATGGATTTCGCACTGACCGAGGAACAGACAGCCATTTTTGACATGGCCCACGCCTTTGGGCAGGAAAACATCGCCCCCTTTGCCCGTCAATGGGAGGCCGAGGGCACGATCCCTAAAGAGCTGTGGCCACAGGTTGGCGAACTTGGGTTTGGCGGCCTTTATGTCTCGGAAGAAAGTGGCGGCTCGGGTCTGAGCCGGCTCGACGCGACGCTTGTCTTCGAAGCCCTGTCGATGGCCTGCCCCTCGGTCGCGGCCTTTCTATCGATCCACAATATGTGCGCCAAGATGCTTGACAGCTTCGCCAGCGACGAGCTGAAGGCGCGCATCATGCCGGATGTGTTGAGCCTCAACACCGTGCTCAGCTATTGCCTGACCGAACCCGGCTCGGGGTCGGATGCGGCAGCCCTGAAGACCCGTGCCGAACGCACCAACGAAGGTTACACGCTCAACGGCACCAAGGCGTTCATCTCGGGTGGCGGATACTCCGACGCCTATGTCTGCATGGTGCGCACCGGTGAAGACGGTCCCAGGGGGATTTCAACCGTTTATGTCGAGGATGGCACCCCCGGCCTCAGCTTTGGCGCGCTGGAACAAAAGATGGGCTGGAAAAGCCAGCCGACAGCGCAGGTCCAGTTTGACGATTGCAAGATTCCCTCCGGTAATCTGGTGGGAACCGAAGGCGATGGTTTCAAATACGCGATGATGGGCCTGGATGGCGGGCGCCTGAACATCTCGTCCTGCTCACTTGGGGCCGCGCAGACTGCGATCAACATGACGCTGCAGTACATGTCCGAGCGCAAGGCTTTCGGCAAATCCATCGATCAGTTCCAGGCGCTGCAATTCCGGCTGGCGGATATGGAGATCGAGCTGCAGGCGGCACGCACCTTTCTGCGCCAGGCCGCATGGAAACTGGATCAGGGCACGCCGGATGCCACGAAATTCTGTGCGATGGCCAAGAAGTTTGTAACCGAGACCGGATCGAAAGTCGTGGATCAATGCCTGCAGTTGCACGGCGGATACGGTTATCTTGCTGATTACGGGATTGAAAAACTTGTCCGTGACCTGCGCGTGCATCAGATCCTCGAGGGAACGAACGAGATCATGCGCGTCATCGTGGCCCGACACATGCTTGCCAACCACTGAGGGATTCCATGGCTGACATCGACATCCGAGTGACCGGACGAGCCGGCCGGATCACCCTGACCCGTCCGCATGCGTTGAATGCGATGAGTTATGAGATGTGCATGGCAATCGATACCGCCCTGCGCAATTGGCGCGAGGATGATGATGTCGATCTGGTGATCCTGGATGCCGAAGGCGAAAAGGCTTTTTGCGCCGGCGGTGATATTGCCGAGCTTTATGAAACCGGGATCAAGGGCGATTTCGGCTATGGCCGCACGTTCTGGCGTGACGAATACCGCATGAACGCGATGATTTTCGAGTACCCCAAGCCGGTCGTGAGCTTCATGCAGGGCTTTACCATGGGCGGCGGTGTCGGCATCGGGTGTCATGGCACCCACCGGGTTGTTGGCGAAAGCTCCAAAATCGCCATGCCGGAATGCGGCATTGGCCTGATCCCCGATGTGGGTGGGACGCTGATGCTTTCACTGGCGCCGGGCCGGGTGGGTGAATATCTGGGGTTGACCGCCGGGCGCATGGGGCCGGACGACGCCATTTTTGCGGGCTTCGCAGACCACTATATCCCGCAGGAAAAGTGGGGCGGCCTGATCGAAATGCTCGAAGCCTCGGGCGATGCCGAACACGTCGCAACCCATTCAGAACCCGCGCCCGAAGGTACCCTGCGCCCAGCTCAGACGGACATCGACCGCCACTTTGGCGGCGAGTCATTGGGCGATATCCTGACATCCCTGCGGACCGAAGATACCGATTTTGCCAAAGGCACGCTCAAGGCGCTTGGACGCAACTGTCCGATTTCCATGGCATGCACGGTTGAAATGCTCCATCGGCTTCGCGGCCCGTCCCTGACGATCCGCAAAGCGTTGGAGATGGAATACCGGTTCACCTATCGGTCGGTGGAACACGGCGATTTCCTTGAAGGTATCCGTGCACAGATCATCGACAAGGATCGCAATCCCAAGTGGCAATATGCCGACATGAACGTTCCCGCCGTGGCCGTTTCCAAAATGCTGCAACCACTTGGCGCAGACGCACTGACATTCAAGGAGGAATGAAAGATGAAAATCGGGTTCATTGGTCTGGGCAACATGGGCGCGCCGATGGCCGCCAATCTGGCCAAGGCCGGGCACGAGGTTGTTGGCTTTGATATGGCCGACGTGTCGATCGACGGTGTCCGGATGGCCGACAGTGCGGCAATGGCTGCAACGGATGCCGAAGTGGTCATCACGATGCTCCCCAACGGTCAGATCCTGCGGTCGGTGGCTGGTGAGGTGATCCCCGCCATGTCCAGGGGCGCGGCGCTGGTCGACTGTTCCACCGTGGACGTGGACAGTGCCCGCGCGGTGGCCGAACAGGCAAACGCGGCAGGGTTGCTGTCGGTCGACGCCCCTGTTTCGGGCGGCATCGGCGGCGCGGCAGCCGGGACGCTCACATTCATGGCTGGAGGCTCGGCCGAAGCGTTTGCCAAAGCCGCACCGCTGTTTGAGATCATGGGGCAAAAAGCCGTACATTGTGGCGAAGCCGGAGCCGGACAGGCGGCCAAGATCTGTAACAACATGATCCTCGGCGTCACCATGATCGCCACATGCGAAGCCTTTGCGCTGGCCGACAAGCTGGGCCTGGACCGGCAAAAGATGTTCGACGTGGTTTCAACTTCTTCCGGCTACAGCTGGACCATGAACGCCTATTGTCCCGCTCCGGGCGTCGGTCCGCAAAGCCCTGCGGACAATGACTACAAGCCGGGATTTGCAGCTGAACTGATGCTCAAAGACCTGCGTCTCAGCCAGCAAGCCGCCGAAAGCGCCGATGCGGATACTCCAATGGGCAAGGCCGCCACCGCGCTTTATGAAGCTTTTGTCGAAAACGAAGATGGCAAGGGCATGGATTTCAGCGCCATGCTACCCCGGTTCGAAAAGCGGAGTCGTGACTGACGGCAGGTTTTCGCCCAGTGGTTTGAAAAGCGGGCGCAATTCCCCATCTGATGAGGTAACGCTAGTTCAACAGCCTCAGCGTTACCGCATAGGAGCATGATCGATGAAAATGCTAGCCTTTACCGCCGCGATTCTTGCGCTGGCCCTTAGCCCGGCAGTTGCTATGGCTGGCAATGGGAACGGCAAAGGAAAAGGCAAGGGAAACAACAACAACAACAACCGTGTGAAGATTGAGCGCGTATCGCCAGATTATGGCCGCGATGATCGCCGGTACTACGGTTCTGTCGGTCATTGCCCACCTGGCCTTGCCAAAAAGGCGGTGCCTTGTGTTCCGCCCGGTCAGGTCAAGAATCGCTACTACACCGGGGACTACATCTATCGCGACTACATCCGGATCGACGATCCCTATCGCTATGGTCTGAGGCGCGATGGTTACTATGTCCGCGCTGGCGACTACGTCTACAGCGTCGACCGTGATACCCATAAGGTGTTGAACCTGATCGGCGCGGTTGCCGATATCCTGAACTGACTTCAGCGATACGGGTTCTTTGGCGAGCGGTCCTGTGACAGGCTGTCTTGCCTGCTTTGCACCAAATCTCCGATTGCATCCGCCAAATGGATGCGGTCGATGTTGTAGTCGCCTCTTTCGACCCGCAACCGGTGTGCCCGGATCAGAACATCTGCGTGAGTACAGCCTGTCGGCGGATCGAACCGATAGCTTGCCAGTTCGATCAGCAATCCCAGCGGGTCCTTGAAATAGATCGAATCCATGAACCCCCGATCCTTGGGGCCGGAATGGCCGATCCCCCGTTCCTCAAGCCGCTCGACGGCCTGCCAGAACGTCGCTTGAGACACATTGAAGGCCAGATGGTGCACGCAGCCCGGATCGGTCGGTGTACGTTCGCGACTGCCTTGTCGATTTTCATTGGTGAATACCGTGATCAGCCGCCCGTCACCGGGGTCGAAATACAGATGACCTTCGTCCGGATTATCAAGGTTGGGCTGGTCGAACACAAAGGGCATGCCCAGCACGCCCTCCCAAAAATCAAGGCTGGTTTGCCGGTCCGCTCCGGTTAACGTGATGTGATGCACCCCTTGGGTCTGCAACTTGCGCATCTTCTCTCCTCCCTTGTTACAAAGAGGGTGCCACAGTCTGGCACGCGTTGCAGCCCGGAAATGATTTGGTCGATGCCCTACTCGGCCGCAACCCGTTCGGGATTCAACATCGGCTTCAGATACCGCCCGGTATGGCTGCGTTCGCATTCGGCCACGTCCTCTGGGGTGCCTTCGGCAACGATCCGTCCACCGCCATCACCGCCTTCGGGGCCGATATCGATGATGTGGTCGGCGGTTTTCACCACGTCCAGATTGTGCTCGATCACCACGACAGTATTGCCCTGTTCGACCAATTCATGCAAAACTTCCAACAGCTTGCGCACGTCTTCAAAATGCAGACCTGTGGTGGGTTCATCCAGAATATAAAGAGTGCGACCTGTCGAACGCTTGCTGAGTTCCTTTGACAGCTTCACCCGTTGCGCCTCACCGCCGGAAAGCGTTGTGGCCTGCTGACCGACCTTGATATAGCCCAGACCCACCCGCGCCAAAGCATCCATCTTTTCGCGGATCGACGGCACCGCCTTGAAAAACTCCTGCGCATCCTCGACCGTCATGTCCAGCACATCTGCGATGGATTTGCCCTTGAACTTGATTTCAAGCGTTTCGCGGTTGTAGCGTGCGCCCTTGCAGGTTTCGCAGGTGACATAGACATCGGGCAGAAAGTGCATTTCGATCTTGATGACACCGTCACCCTGACAGGCCTCGCACCGCCCGCCCTTGACGTTAAAGCTGAACCGACCGGGCTTGTAGCCGCGCGCCTTGGCCTCGGGCAGACCGGCAAACCAATCGCGGATCGGGGTGAACGCCCCCGTGTATGTCGCCGGGTTCGACCGCGGTGTGCGCCCGATGGGGCGCTGGTCGATGTCGATGACTTTATCCAGAAACTCAAGCCCCTTGATCGTTTCGCATGGCGCTGGGGTTTGCCGCGCGCCATTCAACCTCATCGAGGCGGTCTTGAACAGCGTTTCAATGGTCAACGTTGACTTGCCCCCACCCGAAACGCCGGTCACACAGACGAATTTTCCGAGTGGGAAAACGGCGGTCACCTCCTTGAGGTTATTTCCGGTGGCCTTTACCACAGTGACCTTCTTGCCGTTGCCGACGCGACGATCCGCCGGAATCGCGATCTCGCGCATGCCAGACAGGTATTGGCCGGTGATCGAAGCAGCGTCCGCCGCGATGTGTTCGGGCGTTCCATGGCTGACCACTTGCCCGCCATGCACCCCAGCGCCTGGGCCGATGTCGAAAACGTAGTCCGCCTCGCGGATCGCTTCTTCGTCATGTTCGACCACAATCACCGTATTGCCCTGATCGCGCAGGTTCTTGAGCGTGCCCAGAAGCCGGTCGTTGTCGCGCTGGTGCAGACCAATCGACGGTTCATCCAGCACATAAAGCACCCCGGTCAGACCCGAACCGATCTGGCTGGCCAGACGGATGCGCTGGCTCTCGCCGCCCGACAAGGTCCCACTTGAACGCGACAACGTAAGATATTCCAATCCCACATTGTTCAGGAACCCCAATCGTTCGCGGATTTCCTTGAGAATGGCGCGCGCGATTTCGTTCTTCTGCATGCTCAGATGGTTCGGCGCGTCCTCGATCCAGGCCAAAGCTTCGCGGATCGACATCTGCACCACGTTACCCACATGCTGGCCCGCGATTTTCACCGCCAGCGCTTCTTCGCGCAGGCGATGGCCACGACATGTTCCGCAGGGTCGGTTGTTTTGATAGCGCTCAAATTCCTCGCGAATCCAATTCGAATCCGTCTCGCGATAGCGGCGCTCCATATTCGGAATTACGCCCTCAAAGGTGCGGGTGGCTTGATAAACCCGCCCACCCTCGTCGTAGCGGAAGGGAATTTCTTCGTCGCCAGAGCCATACAGGAACACTTGCTGCACCTTCTCGGGCAGATCCTTCCAAGGGGTGTTCTTGTCAAACTCGTAGTGTCGCGCAATGGCCTCGATTGTCTGCAGGAAATAAGGAGACTTGCCCTTTCGCCAAGGCGCCAGCGCCCCGTCGTAGACCTTGAGCGTCTGGTCGGGCACCACGAGGCGTTCGTCAAAAAACAGCTCGACCCCCAGACCGTCGCAATCCGGGCAAGCCCCGAATGGCGCGTTGAATGAAAACAGGCGCGGTTCGATCTCAGGGATGGTGAAACCACTGACAGGGCAGGCAAAATTCTCGGAAAACGTGATCCGCTCCGGATCACCGTCGCGCGGTGCGGTCTCCAGAATGGCGATGCCATCGGCCAGATCAAGCGCGGTTCGCAGGCTGTCGGCCAGACGAGTCTCCATCCCTTCACGGACCACCAGACGATCCACCACCACATCGATATCGTGGCGGAATTTCTTGTCCAGCACCGGAGGCTCGTCCAACTCATAGAACTGACCATCGACCTTGACCCGCTGGAAACCCTGCTTGCGCAGCTCCAGAAACTCCTTTTTGTACTCGCCCTTCCGGTCGCGCACGATCGGCGCAAGCAAATAGCCGCGCGTGCCCTCCTCCATCGCCATAATCCGGTCAACCATGTCCTGCACCTGCTGCGCCTCAATGGGCAGGCCGGTGGCCGGGCTGAAGGGAGTGCCTGCGCGGGCAAACAGCAGACGTAGATAATCGTAGATCTCGGTTACCGTGCCAACGGTCGAGCGCGGGTTTTTCGAGGTCGTCTTCTGTTCGATCGAAATCGCGGGGGACAGGCCGCTGATGTGATCCACATCCGGCTTTTCCATCATATCGAGGAACTGGCGCGCGTAGGCCGACAGGCTTTCGACATAGCGCCGCTGCCCTTCGGCATAAATTGTATCGAAGGCCAACGAGGACTTGCCCGAACCCGACAGCCCAGTGATCACTACCAACTGGTCGCGCGGAATATCCACGTCGATTCCCTTGAGATTGTGCTCACGCGCGCCACGCACTTCGATATTCTTCAGTTCCGCCATGACCTACCTCGGCAACAATTCCTAATAGATAGTTGAGACAGCCTGAGTCTCCAACCAAAAAATAAGAACATACAAAGAACATTCATACAGTACCATGGATAGACCAACTGGGGCTCTGCCCCAGACCCCGGGATATTTGAGGCCAGATGAAGTAACGGATCCTTAACCCGTTTTCGGCAGAGTGACCCCGCGGTGCAGGCGGGGACGCCGATGTCCGCGCTAGGTGAAGCGCCCCGACCGGTTCGGGGCGCGGATCCCGTGTTCATCTGGCCTCAAATATCCCCGCCGGAGGCACTGGCTTTCGCCAGAAAGCCCAACAAAAAAAGCCGCGCCAGAGGCGCGACCTTTTGAGAATCCAATTGTTTTTCGGGATCACATGTGGATCACCCGCCCGTAAGCGTCCAGCACGCTTTCATGCATCATTTCGCTGAGCGTGGGATGCGGGAAGACGGTGTTCATCAAATCTTCTTCCGTGGTCTCCAATTGGCGGCCCACCACATAACCTTGTATCATTTCAGTGACCTCGGCACCGATCATGTGTGCACCCAGCAATTCGCCGGTCTTGGCGTCGAACACGGTTTTGACCAGCCCTTCGGGTTCTCCCAGCGCAATCGCCTTGCCGTTACCAATGAAGGGAAAACGGCCCACCTTGACTTCATACCCCAGTTCCTTGGCCTTGGCTTCGGAATACCCCACTGATGCCACCTGCGGGTGGCAATAGGTGCAGCCTGCAATGCTTTCAGGTTTGACCGGGTGCGCGTGCTTGCCCGCGATCAGGTCCGCCACCATGACACCCTCGTGGCTTGCCTTGTGCGCCAACCACGGCGCACCCGCAATATCGCCGATGGCATAAAGCCCCTCGACCCCGGTACGGCAGAATTCATCCGTCACCACATGGGTGCGATCGATCTTGACCCCCAGGGCTTCGAGCCCGAGGCTTTCCACGTTGCCAACAATACCCACGGCGGAAATCACCGTGTCGAACTCGTGCTTTTCGATCTTGCCCTTGACCTCGATATGGGCGGTGACCTTGCCCTTGCCGCGATCAAGTTGCTTGACCATCGCCTTTTCCATGATGGTCATGCCCTGTTTGGTAAAGGCTTTCTTGGCAAAAGCGCTGATTTCGGCATCTTCGACAGGCAAGACACGATCCAGAACTTCGACCACGGTCGTATCTGCGCCCAGAGTATTGTAAAAGCTCGCGAATTCGATGCCGATCGCGCCCGAACCGATGACCAGAAGCTTCTTGGGCATGCGCGGTGGCTGCAGCGCGTGCTTGTAGGTCCAGACCAGATCGCCATCTGCCTCCAGTCCCGGCAATTCCCGGGCGCGTGCACCGGTAGCAAGGATGATGTTATTTGCGGTCAGTTCCTCGGTGCCCTTGTCAGTCTTGACGCTGACCTTGCCCTTGGCGGGGATCGTCGCCTCCCCCATTACAACGGTGACTTTGTTTTTTCTCAACAGGTGGCCGATACCACCCGACAACTGCGCCGCCACCCCGCGCGAACGTTTCACCACCGCATCCAGATCGTAACCGATATTTTCAGCCTTCAACCCGAAATCCTTGGCCCGCTCCATCAAGTGGAACACTTCCGAAGAGCGCAACAGAGCTTTGGTCGGAATGCACCCCCAATTCAAACAGATGCCGCCCAAATGTTCACGTTCGACAACAGCGGTTTTCAGGCCCAGCTGCGCTCCACGAATGGCGGCGACATAGCCGCCGGGGCCTGCGCCGATTACGATCAGATCAAAGGATTGTGCAGCCATGTTTCCCTCTCGGCGCCGGTCGTTTCAAAACTAGTTTACCATTAAACTAATTTTCCAAGCACATCAACAACACTTCCCCGCGACAAATGCGACGCGAGGTCAAACAGTATGTGACAAGCGGTTTCCAGCCTATACGCGACCACACCGTTTGGCTAGAAAAGAAGGCGTACTGATTGGCATAGCACAATTTCACATCCGGGTTCAGAGGGATCAGATATGGCCAGGACACTCAAAGACTTGCTTCTCGCGATGCTCAACGCGACATTGATCCTTTTGGCGTTGTGCCTGTTTCTGGGATGGAAACTGCTGTCGACCCTCGACGGTTTCAAGGAAGATTTCGCCCAAAGGCTCGAGCTGCTACAGCCGCTGCGCACGCAGACACAAGACATCACGGGCGAGCTGAAGGGACTTAGAAATGATCTGAAGGAGCTTGGTGAGAATAACGGGGAGATTTCGCCAGCCGTGGCCCAGAGAATTCTGGGAGTGCTGGCCCGAACAAATGCGATTGAGCAGAGGCTTGAAAAAACTCAGTCTCAATTGGCGGATCTGGCGGATGCCCCAGAGAAACTGATCGATCACGCCATCGACGCGTCCGCTGCGGCCATAGCCAACAGCATAAACGACATCAGAAGTTGCACCCCAGCGTCTTAGATCGCGGCTTGCAGTTCCCGCACGGTCTGACCGTATCCACCACTGCTGACATAATCAGCTTCCTGCGGTGTCATCTCGCGATGGAGAGCTTCGTTGCGATACGGAAAACGCCCGAACTTGCGGATGATCTCGCGATGCGCTTGTGCGTGCAACAGATTGCCGGCACCTGATTGCGGCATACGCTGATGCAGCAGACGAACGCAGCGTTCCTGATCGCACAGGTTTTCCGAATGCATCAACGGCATATAGAAAAACTGCCGTGCCGGCTCATCGATCCTCAGATCCCAGCCCCTGTCGATCGCGCATTTCGCGGCGGACAGAGCCGCGCGGTCTGATGCGAACGCGCGCCCCTCGCCCCGGAACATGTTCCTCGGAAATTGATCCATCAGGATGATGTATGCCAACGTCCCGCTTGGATAGGTCAGCCACAGCGCAAACTTGCCCTGACATGCACCATTCCAGCTTTCGAGAAACTTGTCGCGAACAAGCGCGTCCAGCGCTTCATCCTGCTTGTACCACCCTTCGGGCCCAACTTCATCTAACCAAAAACTCAATACTTCTTCAGGACTTACCATTGCCCTTGCTCCACTAATGTTCCCCCCCAGGGGCACTACTTGTATTAAAATGACTTTTACCAACTTGTTACAATAAAATATTGCAACATTCGCGACACATTTCCAACCACTAAGCTACATCCTGTGCCTCACGCTCTTCCTGCCCGGCTTCGATCGCAACCTCTTGTGCAACCTCCAGCACGACGGGCGATGCTGTCGGATAGAGCGTGGTCATCGCGCTTGTCTCGTCTATCGGGGTCGAGGCACGCTGCGTCATCCGGTAAAGAGCGTAAAGTGTCATCACGAACAGAAGTCCCGAGAAAAACAGGAAAAAACCGGACGGACCAAAGACACTGTCCCCCATCATCCACCCAACGATCACTGGGCCGGCAATTGCGCCGAGACCGTTGATAAAGACCAGCCCACCCGAGGCGGCGGCCATGTCTTCGTGCTCAAGATAGTCGTTCGTATAGGCGATGAGCAGGGAATACAGCGGGTTGGTCATGCCCCCGATCACGAATGCCGCAGTAAGAAGAACATGGAAACTGTTGCCGAAAATCATCGCAATTAGTGCGGTTCCACCGCCAACGGCGGCGGCCAGCATGATCAGAACGCGCCGATCCATGCGATCCGAGAACCACCCCAGCGGATACTGCAATACCACTGCGCCTACATAGAAAGCCGCAACAAAGGTCGAGATTTCCACAAGGCTCAAGCCTGCCCGCGCGCCATAAACCGCAGACATGCCGAACTGTGCGGAAAAGACACCGCCTAGCAGGAACATCCCTACACATCCCAGCGGCGAGATGTTCATCAACTGTTTCAGCGTCATCGGTTTTGTGGTGTCGAACGCAGGTGTCGGCGAGATCGACAGAAGAATCGGACCGAACGAAATCGACACCAGGATCGACGCGATGACAAAGGTCTCATACCCCGCAGGATCGCCAAGCAAAAGCAGGCCCTGGGCGGTAATAATCCCGGCCATCTGTACGATCATGTACAGCGACAGTGCCTGCCCACGGTTTTCATTACTTGCCGCGTTGTTCAGCCAGCTTTCAGCGGTGACATAGACCCCGGAAAAGCAAAACCCGATAATCACGCGACCAAGCGACCATGCGACCGTGTTGGCCAGCATGGGATACATGATCATCACGGCAGAAATGAACGAGGCCAGCGCCGCAAACACACGTACATGGCCAACCCGACGGATCATCTCGGGCGCGAGCCGCGACCCACCAAGAAAGCCCAGGAAATAGGCGGACATGACAAAGGACATCTCAAGGGTCGTAAACCCCTCGATCTCGCCCCGAACGCCCAGCAATGTACCTTGCAGACCATTGCCAACCATCAAAAGGCCCATGCCCAGCAAAAGCGCCCACGCGCTGGAAAGTACCTGAATCATCGGAGCCTCTGTCTATTTCTGCCGCGTTTCGCGTTAGTGTCCACGCAGATATCATTTGTAGGCGCTTTTCGACAACATTTGCCGAAATTGCGCTTTGGAACACGCCATTTAGGGGAACAAAAGCGACGCATCCCCGTAGGAAAAGAACCGGTATTTCGTTTCGATTGCGTGGGCGTAAACACGCTGCATTCGATCACGCCCCATCAGGGCTGAAACCAACATCAGCAAAGTCGATTTGGGCAGGTGAAAATTGGTCATCAGGGCATCTGCGACGTGAAATTCGAATCCAGGGTAGATGAAGATGTCCGTCTCACCTTCCCAGGGTTCGATTTCTCCGCTTCGCGCGGCACTTTCGATGAGTCGCAGCGCGGTTGTGCCAACCGGAATGACCCGACCGCCCGCCGCCTTGGTGGCCCGGATCTCGTCGACCGCCTGCGCACTGACCCGCCCCCATTCCGCGTGCATCCTGTGGGTGGTCACATCCTCGACTTTCACCGGCAAAAAGGTTCCGGCCCCCACATGCAGAGTGACATGAGTGAACGCTATCCCCTTGTTTCTTAGCGCCTGCATCAGCGCATCGTCGAAATGCAGCGAGGCTGTCGGGGCCGCCACCGCTCCGGAATGCCGGGCCCAGATGGTTTGGTAGTCCGTCTTGTCCTGCTCGTCTGCGGGCCGTTTCGCGGCGATATAGGGCGGCAAGGGCATTGCGCCCGCCTCTTCCAACGCGCGGTCAAAGTTTTCTCCCGCGAGGTTGAAGCGCAAAAAAGCCTGCCCCTCGTCTACTCGCTCCAGAATGGCGCTGAGCCTGTCGGAAAAGACTATCTCCTCACCGAGTTTCACTTTCTTCAGTGGCTTAATCAGCGCTGCCCATGTGCCCTCGGCCTGAGGGTCAAGCAACGTCGCCTCTATCGCGGCCGAAACCGGGCCTTGCGAGCTTTGCCTGTGCCGACGCCCGCTGAGCCGAGCCGGGATAACCCGCGTGTCATTCAGCACCAACCGGTCTCCCGGTCGCAACCAGTCCGGCAGATGAATGGCTGTGGAATCCGTGATCCGATCGGCCTCTGCCACCAGCAAACGCGCAGAAGAACGCGGGCTGGCAGGGCGGGTGGCGATCAGGTCTTCGGGCAGGTGGAAATCAAAGTCGCTCAGTTTCATGCGCGCGCTTTATCTTGCCCAAAAGGATTCGACCATCACCCACTTCATCGATCGCTGCCTTGCAAGCGTTTCGTTGGCTTCTCTGCCGCCTCGTTCTCGGGGGTCAGCAGTTCACTCGCGTCATCCGGCAAGGCTGGTGGCGGTGTGCGCAAAAGGTTTCGCAAAAAGACAGGAGCCAGTCCGGACAAGGGATTTACGCCCACTTTCGGATCGGATAGCGGGCCGCTCAGTGTATAGTTGAATGCGAACACACCCTCGCCCTTGCGGGTCAGAACACTGCCGATCGCATTCAGCAGGTAAACCGGCGTCACTGCCCCCTGCAAATCCAGCCAGCGGCGCTCTGTATCCACCTTTCCGTCAAATGAAAGCCCGATGGACGGGCCAACCGCACTACCGCTCAGCACCGTGACCTCGGACGGTGAAATCCGCATCTGACTGTCGATGCCAGTGAAATATATTCCCTGCCCCGTCATTTCATCCAAGAGACCAACCAGGCTGATTGCATTAAGCAAAGCCGCCATAGCCGGGGCGTCCTTGACCCGGGTATCTGTAATTCTCAGTACGGCATCATAGTGTCCAGAGGCCTGAACCGGTTCGAGAGTAAGGCGAAAGTTGCCCCCATGCGCCTGCGTTAGAATTTCCGAAGACCGCATGACCCCGCCGGCATCCGCCGACTGCAGAATGATACTGCTGCGATCTGCGCGGGGCACCAATTGCCCCGAAACCGATGTTCCGCCATTGACTTGCGCTGTGAAAGTTCCGCCAAGCCCTCCAGACGTGCTGAAGCCGCCCTGAAACCCAGTCAAGGCAATCGTGTCGGTAATCTGCAACCTGTCGAGCCGTACTTCCAGATCCGGGCCACTACCGCCCACAGCGGCCGTTCCACCAGTACCACCAGAGCCGAAAGTGGCGGTTCTCATATCCATTCGACCTCCAAGAATGCGAATGTCGGGCGCCTGATTTCCTCGGCTCACCAACTCCACAGGGATCGACAACCAGTCGTCTATTTCAAAGGAAGAAAGCCGCACGCGATCCATCTGAGACTGATTGGTGAACGAAATGGTTCCGGTCGTCTGCAACCCCGCCGCATCGACTTTTAATTCGTCCACGTTCATCCCCGCACCCAAGACAGCTTTCATGGAAAGCGCCCCGGAAGTGTCCGGAGCCTTGCGCCAGCCCAGTTCCGGAATTGCAAGCCCTACCCCGACCAGATCAGACTGTGCCGTCAGCCTCGGAGCTTCACCACCTCCCAGGTCAACGGTCACCTCCGCGTTGCCTTTGCCAGTTAACATCCCGTCCGGAAGCCCCGCCTTGATTTCGGCCATCAACCGTGGCGACAACTCGATCTGGCCCACCAACTGGCTTTGTTCCGGCGTGGAACCGCCAATGGGCTGTGTCCAGCGACCCCGCATCGGAACCGACCCGAAATACCCCTCCCCCGAGATCGAGACTTGCGTCTGATCCCCAGCAAGGTCGAGACGGTCAGCGCGCACCTTGATACCGGGAACAAGCTTGTCGCTGCTCACATTACCCAGATCACCGGTATAGTGAAATTCCATATCCTCCAGCTCGACGCCGTCCCGCAAAGGCAGGGCCAGCGTTCCCTCCAAATCCACCAGACCTTGCGCCAGATCCACAGGCAGGTCGGCTTTGGTCATGACTTCCAATGGTGGGAGGTCCAACAATGAAAGCGCCGCCGTGGCGCTGCCGTGAGCGCGAATTCGAGCAATACCCGGCGCAGCTTTCTTGATGCCGATGTCCGGAATGATAAAGGACGTACCTGCCGCATCGATCGCACCGCCCTGATCCGGAACCACCCGCCCCCGCTGGGCGGTAACCGTAAACCTGCGCCCCACCAAACTGGCCTGCCCCTGGGCATCGACGATAGGCGGAAGGGTCTTGGCAAATTTGATCGTGGCGTCCTTGTAGTCGAAATCGGCATAAAGGTCCGGGGGCGATCCGGGCTTTAGCCTGACGGCAAGATCGAGATCTTCCAACCGCCCATCCAACAGGTTTTCCGACACCCATTCGCGAGGCTTGATAGCGGCTTTTTCCGGCCAGTATTGCAACAATTGTGCGGGCGTCAGATGATCCAGTTGCGCATCCAGATCCACGCCCCATCCATTCGGCAATCCTTTCAGGTTCCCGAAGGCTTGCAAACGGCGGTCCTTGTCCTCGACAACCAGTTGCCCGATCCGCAATTCGAAAGGCGCAAGTTTCAATTGAAAATCGATCGCCGCGCCTGACAATTCCAGTGCTTCGGCATATACTCCGGCCGGGTTGACCTTGATCCCCGACGACCGGAACTGTGCGGTAAAGCTGTTCAGTTGGCCGGATTCCACACCCTCAAGATCCGCACGGCCGTCGATCATGGCAGACCCCCACGGCGAGACAATGGAAATCTCGCTGAAATCCAGAAACTGCCGTTTGGGGTCATAAGAGAAATATGTCCGGGCGGTGTCGAATGGAATGGGACGCACTTCGGGATTGGGCTGCAGGACGCCCTTGGCGATCTGCAACGTCGCAAAGACCGGGTCCAATGTTCCGTCTGCCCCGACGCTGCCACGCAACGCGCCAGACAGCGGCGCGCGCAATACTTGCAGCCAGGCCAGGACCGGGCTTTGCACCGCAATGTCTTCGGCCGGCAGATCGGTGACGCTGACACCGAAACTTGCCTCGGGCGAACCCAGCTTGCTAGTATAGTTGAGCTCGACGGTACTTGCATAATCACGCCCGCCCAAAAGCGAAAAGCCGGTCGCGATGCGGATTTCATCGGCGCCGCGCGTGATCTGGATGCGCCCGCCGTCCATTGTCCACGATCTGTTCTGGCGAATATCGCTGTAGTGCAGCGTAATCGCGTCCAATTCGAACGAGGTCAGCGCGGACAATGTCGGTGACAGAAACAGGGTGTCGGCTTCTTCGATCAGCTCCCTGATACTGGGCGCTCGTTCCACGGGGGCGCTGTTTTGACCAACGATCAAGGACAATTGGCCGCTCTTTTCGCGTTGCAGAACGATATTCGCTCCACTCATCATAATGCGTTTGGGGCGAATTTCCCCGCGCAACAACGGGCGCATCGCGAGGCTCGCACGCATGTCGGACAGTTGCGCGATTTGGTGCCCCTCACTGTCGCTCAGGGTCACATCCCGCAGCCTCAGACGCGGTCGCCAGCCCTCGTGAATGATGAAACTTACATCCCCGAACTTGATCTGCAGACCGCCGGTGACCTGTTCCAGACGTTGCTCGACGCGGTCCCGCAGCCATTGCGGCGCGTGCATTGTCTGTCCGACAACCATAAGCGCCGAGATCACGGCCAGAACGATCAGAACGAAGCTTCCACGCATTGCCCACACTGCGGCCTTGCGCCTGCGTGAACGGTGACGAGCGGGCTTGTTACTCCCGCCTTCCGGTTTTTCGGATTCGCCTTTGTGTACCTCGGCGTCTTTCAACTTGCCCGTCCCGGCCTAATATGTTGAGCAACATGCACTGATTTCCGCCGGAGAATACTCATGCCCGAAATATCCGATCCCGCTCCCGAATTCACCCTGCCCCGTGACGGCGGCGGAGAAGTCACGTTGTCAGCCCTGCGTGGCACTGCCGTGGTTCTGTTTTTCTACCCCCGTGATGATACTCCGGGCTGCACCAAGGAATCCATTGGATTTTCCGAGCTTTTGCAGGAGTTTGCCGATGCGGGCGCAAAAGTGTTCGGGATTTCCCGCGATAGCGTGGCCAAACATGACAAGTTTGTCGCCAAGCACAGCCTGACCACCCCGCTTTTATCTGATGAAGGATCGACCGTATGCGAGGATTATGGCGTCTGGGTGGAAAAGAACATGTACGGTAAAAAATCCATGGGCATCGAACGCTCGACATTTCTGATCGATCCGCAAGGGCAAATCGCGCAAATCTGGCGAAAGGTGAAGGTGCCCGGCCATGTCGAAGAAGTGCTGCAAGCTGTCCGCAACCTGACTTGAGCCAATCCTTGCGCATTGCGAATGGAGCAAAAAGACGTGCCCCTGACTCTGACTGAAATGGCAACCCAGGTTCTGACCACAGCGGATGGGCACGCCAAGACCGCCCTGTCGCAGAAACATGCTGCGGCGTGGTTCGCCTTTCGCGCCGGGAACGCTCCGGCAATCGATATCGGCACGGCGTCTCCTCCGCTGCATCCGGCCCGTCCTGATCGCCCGGAGCTTCTGTCGCCGCGAGATGTTCCCAAGCGGAGACCCGGATCCGAGGCTGGTCGGATCGCGCTTTTGCATGCCGTTGCGCATATCGAGCTTAACGCAGTGGACCTGCATTGGGATATCATTGCCCGCTTCGGGCACATCCCGATGCCAGTCGGATTTTATGACGACTGGGTAAAATGCGCCGCCGAGGAATCACGCCACTTTGAGCTGGTTTGCGAATGTCTGGACTCGATGGGCAGCCACTATGGCGCTTTGCCCGCACATGCCGGGATGTGGCGCGCGGCCGAGGACACGGCAGAAGATCTGATGGGGCGTCTGGCCGTGGTTCCGATGGTGCTCGAAGCCCGCGGTCTGGATGTAACCCCCGGAATGATTGACATTTTCCGCAAAGCCAGGGTGCAGAAAGCCATTGATGCGCTGGAAGTGATCTATGCCGAAGAGGTCGGCCATGTGGCCTATGGGTCAAAATGGTTCCATTTTCTTTGCGGGCGGCAAAACACCGATCCCAAAGAGGTGTTCCACCAGCTCGTGCGGCGCTATTTCCACGGGGCGCTAAAACCCCCTTTCAACGAAGAAAAACGCGCCGAGGCGGGGCTGCCACCCGATTTCTACTGGCCCTTGGCAGATGAACTGCCGCCCCCGGGAAAGACGATCATCTAGACCTTTCGGACACCCGAGATCGGCAAGAACCCGCTCATCCCAAGCGTGTTTCTTCTTCGTTTTTCGACCGACTGGTTAACAAACTTGCCCCAATCGCCTCACCTCGCTATGCAAGCGCCCCAAGGGACGGTCGTATCCACTCTCGATCTGTTCCTTCACAGGGGATGAAAAGAGGAAAGGCGCGTGCGGACACGTCTGACGATCAGAATTCACGCTCTGCTTGAGAAACATTTTCCCGAGCGCAGAGTGTTCCTCAAATCGGACAACGATACGCGCTTCATCCGGTTGCGGCCGGAAACTCAGATCATCGCATTTTCCGGCGTCACCCTGACGCTTGCCTGGACCATCGTGGCCACGGCCATCATCCTGATGGACAGCATCGGATCAGGCAATTTCCGAGAGCAGGCAAAAAGAGACCAGGCGACATACCAGGAAAGGCTCAACATCCTGTCACAAGAACGGGATATGCGCGCCGAAGAAGCCCTGGCAGCGCACCAACGGTTCAACGCGGCCCTCGAACAGGTTTCAGCAATGCAATCGGAACTGCTGAAATCCGAAAACCGGCGGCGCGAGTTGGAAACCGGGATCGAAGTGATCCAGACCACTTTGCGTGAAACCATGAAGCAGCGCGAAGTGGCCCGTTTGGCGCTGGCAAATCTCGAGCAGAATACAGGCGAAGACGCGGCCAGTGCAAAGCTGGCCGCGTCGGCCCCTGTTCAGATGGCGTTCATGTCCGAAGCTTTGTTGCGAACCGCGCAGGAGCGCGATCTGATTGAGGCCAACGCACAGTCGGCTTTGGATCAACGCGACGATCTGGAACTGGAAATTCAGCTTATGCGCGAACGCAGCGACCAGATTTTCCGTCAACTCGAAGAGGCAATGGCCATCTCGGTCGAACCGCTGGACAAGATGTTCCGGCAGGCGGGTATGCCCACTGACCGCATCCTCGAAGAGGTTCGACGCGGCTATAGCGGTATGGGCGGTCCGCTGACCCCTTTGTCGTTCAGCACGCGCGGTGAAGAACCGACCGCCGACGAGATTCGCGCCAACAATTTGCTAGAGCAGATGGACCAGCTCAATCTTTACCGCATCGCGGCCGAAAAGGCGCCTTTCGCCAGTCCGGTTCATTCCGCAGTTCGGTATACCAGCGGCTATGGCTATCGCCGGGATCCGAAATCCGGCGGTAAGCGCATGCATAACGGGTCGGATTTCGCAGGCTCACACGGCACCGATATCTTTGCCACCGCGGATGGCGTTGTCACTCATGCTGGCTGGCAATCAGGTTTTGGACGGCTTGTGAAGATCAAACACGCTTTCGGAATCGAGACACTTTACGCTCATAACACGTCTATCCGCGTCAAGGTCGGACAAAGGGTCTCGCGCGGGGATCATATAGCTGATATGGGTAGCACCGGACGGTCGACCGGCACACATCTGCACTATGAGGTGCGCGTGAACGGGAAACCCGTGAATCCAATGACTTACATCAAGGCTGCGAGAAATGTTTTCTAAGAGCAAAATCAACGAGCCGGCATCCAAGGCACCCGAAGCGGCCAAGCCCGCAACTCCATCGACACCGCCAAGCCCGGCACCTGCAGAAACCAAGGCAAGCGCGCCCAAGCCAAAGCCGCCCGCATCGGTGCTGTCGTCGGATCTTCATATCACCGGCAACATCAAGACCACCGGCGACATTCAGGTCGAAGGCACGGTCGAAGGCGACATTCGCGCCCACCTGTTGACCATTGGCGAAACGGCCACAATCAAGGGTGAAGTCACGGCTGACGATGTCGTGGTCAATGGCCGCATCGTGGGCCGCGTCCGTGGACTGAAAGTGCGCCTGACCTCGACCGCACGGGTCGAAGGCGACATCATTCACAAGACAATCGCAATCGAAAGCGGTGCCCATTTCGAGGGCTCGGTGCAGCGTCAGGACGACCCGCTGAACCCCGGTCGTTCCGGCAACAAGGGCGCCGGCAATCCAGCCGCGGCAACAGCTGAAGTCAGCCAGTAATTCGGCTGAAATTACGACCTTTGAGCGCCTCGGGAAGCCCCGGGGCGTTTTTAGTTGAAAGACGGCTTCACGCTGCAAGCGGATTGCTGAACATTTTTCTTCCAATTGAAACAAATGCCTGCCTACTATCATGCATTCAACTTTGGGAGGAACGTTGGATGTCTTCAAAGCTTTTAGCGGAATTTTTTGGCACGTTCTGGCTGGTTCTGGGCGGGTGCGGCAGCGCAGTTCTTGCAGCAGGTGTCGCAGACGTTGGCATCGGCTGGCTGGGCGTGGCGCTGGCCTTTGGCCTGACCGTACTGACCATGGCCTTTGCCGTCGGCCATATCTCGGGTGGGCATTTCAATCCTGCCGTCAGCCTTGGCCTGATGATCGCGGGCCGGTTCGAGGCGAAAGACCTGATCCCCTACTGGATTGCCCAGGTCGTGGGTGCAATCGTTGCGGCGGTCGTTCTGTATGTGATTGTCTCTGGCGCGCCCGATTTCACCGGCGTCGGCGGATTTGCGTCAAATGGCTATGGCAGTGCTTCGCCCGGTGGATATTCGATGATGTCCGGATTTGTGACCGAGGTCGTGATGACCGCCTTTTTCCTGTTCATCATTCTAGGGGCAACGTCCAAGGGCGCCCCAGCCGGGTTTGCGCCGATCGCCATCGGTCTCGGCCTGACGCTGATTCATCTGGTTTCAATTCCCGTCACCAACACTTCGGTCAACCCGGCGCGGTCGACCGGTGTGGCGCTGTTTGCCGACGGACCAGCGCTGGCCCAACTCTGGATGTTCTGGGTAGCTCCGCTAATCGGAGGCGCAATCGGCGGCCTGATCTGGAAAGCTGTCTCAACCGACGACTGAAAGATTGCGCGACACCTTACAAACGCCGCCTCATCGGGCGGCGTTTTTCATGAACGTCTCCGGCCCGCCCCTGGTATATGGGTCAGTTCCGTACGCCGAACGCTCGAACACATTTCCGATTCAGGTTCCCGCGTGATATCATGCCCGGGTTTCAGCATTGTATTTTGGAGGGGGAAATCATGATGACACCGGAATTGCGCGCCACCTATTCCCTGGCACGACAGACCCATTATTTCAGGATCATGCAAACGACCATATTCTCGTTCATTGCATTGGCGACGATCATTCATTTCGGGCCACAGGGCTTTTCGCCTGCGCTGGCCATGCTGGTGATCGTAACTACGGCTTATGGCATCCTCGCTGGCGGTACTGCGCTGGACGATATCATCAACCTGATCGCCGACCTCTCTCCGGACATGGCCGAGACGAATATGGGCAAGGGGATCAAATCCCGGAACATGCCGATGCTCAAAATGATTTCGGCCTTCCTTATCGGGCTGACCGGGCTGGCGGAACTTGTCGCGCTTGCGGCCTGAACACTGCGCGGTTCATCGCCCTAGCATCCATTGCCCGTTCGGCCAGAAAGCATGGAAGGCAAAGGCGAACATGACATCATGGGGCACATCACGTCCCTGCCCGTCGCGAACGCGGATCGATCCCACATCACGCCCATTGCGAATGAGGCCCGTATCCAGTGCCGAGGCCTGACCGGCCTTCCATGTTATGCGCACACCCGCCTCTTTCACGTCAGCCTCCTCGCTGAGCCGCTTCATGGGCCAGGCTAGATTTCCAACCCGCACGACGCGTTCCAGAGGGTGGATGCCATGCGGTGGCATCTCGCCGGAATACAGGAACGGTTTGCGCGACCCGTCATAGCCACGATAAGGATTGCGCCCATATGACCGGCTGTATTCCGGCTCGGCCATGACCAACCCATCCGGGTTGCGGGTGGAAAAGTCCTGCCAGCTTTCCATCCAGGATGGCAGGGTTTTCAGCCGGGTCCCGGTCAG
Source organism: Ruegeria sp. YKSE079 (assembly GCF_059612845.1). Lineage (NCBI taxonomy): Bacteria > Pseudomonadati > Pseudomonadota > Alphaproteobacteria > Rhodobacterales > Roseobacteraceae > Ruegeria > Ruegeria sp. YKSE079. Next base: position 64,819 of record NZ_JBXWRJ010000002.1, read on the forward strand.
TTGCCCCACGATCGCCTCACCCACCGCCTGTTGCCACCAGCTTTGGGTTTGGCGGTCATACATCACCATGTCCGAGAACCGCAGTTTGCCGCTGACACCAAAACTCAGCTCGCCACTTGCCGTCCTGCGATCAAAGGTAATCGCCGAGTTGCAAAGCGGACAATAGGTAACCGCGACCGGAACACTTCCGATCCGGTCATTCACGATCTCATGCCAGATCAGATAGCGGATCGGGTAGGCCCTAGGCCCTTGGCCGTCGATCTCGACCGTGATTACCGGCTCGCGGGAACTGATCCGGGTTTCCTCGCTGACGACCTTAAACGCAGGTTCGTCAATCGCCGGTATCCCGTCCTTGGGCGGGCCGCCTGACTGAATCTCGGACCAGTTTCGCACGCTTGTACGGTTGAAGTCGGTTTCGGGCCATTCAGTCCGCCAGAACTCGGGACTGGCCCACACTTGTGCGGCCAGGAAAACGGCGATTGCGATCGAAAGAACACGCATGCGGCTTGCTCCCGCCAGATGCTCAATACTGAGCGCGACACGTTCGCAAAGCCACCCCAGCGCACACAGACGTGATGCAATGTGCGAGAGCCCGGCGCAGAGGTTTTCCGCGCCGGGCGCGCCGTCACTCGGTGACGGTGACCTTTTTCATGACATCGGGCTGCCCGATCACAGCACCATTGGGGCCTTCGCCGCGCTTGATGGCATCGACCACATCCATGCCATCCGTGACTTTACCCACGACGGTGTACTGACCGTCCAGGAACGGGCCTGGTGCGAACATGATGAAGAACTGCGAATTGGCGCTGTTCGGATCCTGCGCCCGCGCCATGCCAACAATGCCCCGATCATAAGTGATGTCCGAAAACTCGGCCGCAAGGTCCGGCCGGTCCGACGCACCAGTGCCCGCGCGGCGCATGTCGCTGCCCAGTTTGCCATGCTGCACATCGCCGGTCTGCGCCATGAAACCCTCGATCACGCGGTGGAACACAACCCCGTCATATTGACCGTCTGCCGCCAGTGCCGCGATCTGTTCGACGTGCTTGGGAGCGACGTCCTCGAACAGATCAATGGTGATTGTGCCATTGGCCTCACCTTCGATCTCGATCTCAAGCCCGGTGGCCAGGGCCGGGCTGGCCAACAGGGCAAATACGGCTGTCAGTTTACGCATCGGCGGCCACCTTGACGCTGATCATGCGATCGGGGCTTGCGGGCGGCTCGCCACGCACGATTGCGTCCACATGCTCCATCCCGGCAACCACACGACCATAAACCGTGTATTGGCCGTTCAGGAAATGATTGTCCTTGAAGTTGATGAAAAACTGCGAATTGGCCGAATTCGGGTTGGCCGAACGCGCCGCGCCCAGCGTTCCGCGATCATGCGGCAGCTTGGAAAACTCAGCCGGCAAATCCGGCAGCGAGGACCCACCCGTTCCCGCCATACGGATGTTGAACCCGTCTTCCATATCGCCATGCTGAACGTCGCCTGTCTGGGCCATGAATCCGTCGATTACCCGGTGAAAGCACACGTTGTCATATTCTCCGGCGCGCGCCAGTTCCTTCATCCGCCCGCTGTGTTGCGGGGCGACATCAGGCAGCAGTTCGATAACCACATTGCCGTTCTTCAACTCGATGATGATGGTGTTTTCGGGATCCTTGATCTCGGCCATTGGGCCCTCCTGTCGATGGATATTGCGCGAATACCTAAGCCCCACGCGCGCGAATGCCAAGTGATGCATTGACCTTGACGCGAAATGCAGGAAAAGAACCGCCCAAACCGGATGTAATCAGCGGAGCGGCAAAATGGGCTGGAAGACACTCGACGACATGAATCTGAGCGGCAAGCGCGTGCTGGTGCGGGTCGATATCAACGTACCGATCGTGGATGGCGTGGTGACCGACTCCACTCGCATCCGCCGCATCGCTCCGACCGTGCGCGACATCCTTGCCGCCGGTGGCCGTCCGATCCTGCTGGCCCATTTCGGTCGCCCCGGCGGCGAACGGCGCGAGAACCTGTCGCTGAAACAACTGGTCCCGACGCTGGAACGCGCCTTTGAAACCAAGGTCCGTTTCGCTGCCGATTGCATCGGCCCGGCTGCCGAGCTTGCCGCTGAATCCTTGCAACCGGGAGAGGTTCTGCTGTTGGAAAACACCCGGTTTCATGCCTCCGAAACCAAGAACGACCCGGACCTTGCCGCAGGTATGGCGCGGCTGGGCGACGTCTATTGCAACGACGCGTTTTCCGCGGCCCACCGCGCCCATTCCTCGACCGAGGCCATCGCCCGCCTGCTGCCCGCCTGTGCAGGCCGCCTTATGCAGGCAGAGCTGCAGGCACTGGAAAGTGCGCTGGGTGCTCCAAAACGCCCGGTCACGGCAGTTGTCGGCGGCGCCAAGGTGTCGACCAAGCTGGAATTGCTAGGCAACCTGATCGATAAGGTGGATTATCTGGTGATCGGTGGCGGCATGGCCAATACCTTCCTCGTCGCCAAGGGCCATCACGTCGGAAAATCTCTGGCCGAACGGATCATGAAAGACACCGCCGCTGAAATTCTTGCCAAGGCCGAGGCGTCTGGCTGCAAGATTGTCCTGCCCAGTGACATCGTCGTGGCCAAGAAGTTCGAATCCCACGCACCGCATGAAGTTCTTCCCGCCGATCAATGCCCCGAAGACGGGTTGATCCTGGATGCGGGACCCGACAGCGTCGCCACGATCATCGATATTTTCAACCAAAGTCAAACGGTGATCTGGAACGGCCCGCTGGGCGCTTTCGAATTGGAACCGTTTGACGCTGCAACCAACGCAGCGGCCCTGAAGGCGGCCGCCCTGACCCGTGCGGGCAAGCTGACGTCGGTTGCGGGGGGCGGTGACACTGTCGCGGCGCTGAACGCATCCGGGGCCGCCGGGGATTTCTCGTATATCTCCACCGCAGGCGGTGCGTTCCTTGAATGGATGGAAGGCAAAACCCTGCCCGGTGTCGCTGCGCTGGAACAGGATTACTGATCTTCGTTTGGCTTACCCTTTGGAATCAAATCGTGAATCTCAATGCATTTTTGGGATTCACAAGCCGAATCACCTGTGACATATTGAGTGCAGACGCTCGCAAAGGGCGCGTTTCCTGAGGCAGAAATCATACGGCAAAACAGAGTGTCCCGTTCCAGTCGACCCAGTTTAGGTACAGTTTTGTTCTTCGCGGTGGCCTTCGCGTTGGGTGTTTATTTCACCTTTGCGGCGGTACAAGGTGATTACGGGCTATTCCGACGGGTCGAAATTGCGGCGGAACGGGACGCCTTGTCACGCGATCTGACGATGCTTGAGGATCAGATTACCGAAATGGAAAACCTGACCCTGCGCTTGTCGGATACCTATCTTGACCTCGATCTGCTGGATCAGCAGGCGCGCTCGGTGCTGGGTTTGCTGCGCGCGGACGAAATCGTCATTCACTGAAATCGGTCTCCGCAGGAAAAAACCTCGAAAAACGCGCACGTGACCGTACTTTTGTCAAGAAATCGGCAGAACAAGACTTGACCGGACGCTGCGTCACATTTCCCCTCGCCAGGGGGAGAGAAATGCTTTATGAAATAGTTTAACGCTAAACTATCTTGCCGAAGGGGAGAGGTCGCCACGATGGCTGCGCGAAAAACCACAAAGAAATCAAATGTTTCAGCAGAAGAGCTCAAAACCTATTACCGCGAGATGCTGCTGATCCGCCGATTCGAGGAAAAGGCGGGTCAGCTTTATGGCATGGGTTTGATCGGCGGGTTCTGCCACCTTTACATCGGACAAGAGGCCGTTGTTGTCGGTCTCGAAGCCGCGGCCGAAGACGGCGACAAGCGGATCACCTCCTATCGCGACCACGGCCACATGCTGGCTTGCGGCATGGATCCGGGCGGCGTGATGGCCGAATTGACCGGGCGCGAGGGTGGTCTTTCCAAAGGCAAGGGCGGCTCGATGCACATGTTCTCGAAAGAGAAACATTTTTATGGTGGCCACGGCATCGTCGGTGCTCAAGTGCCGCTGGGCGCGGGCCTGGCATTTGCCGACAAATACAAAGGCAACGGTCGCGTGACCTTTACCTATTTTGGTGATGGCGCGGCAAACCAGGGTCAGGTTTACGAGACGTTCAACATGGCTGCCATCTGGAACCTGCCGGTGGTTTTCGTGATCGAGAACAACCAATACGCCATGGGTACGGCACAGTCCCGTTCGACCTCGACCAAAGACATCTTCCATCGCGGCGAGGCGTTTGGCATCCCCGGCGAAATCGTCAACGGCATGGATGTGCTGGCTGTCAAGGAAGCGGGCGAAAAGGCTGTCGCCCACTGCCGCGCCGGCAAGGGCCCCTATATTCTTGAGGTCAAAACCTACCGCTATCGCGGCCACTCGATGTCGGACCCGGCCAAATATCGCACCCGCGAAGAGGTTCAGAAGGTCCGTGAACAAAGCGACCCCATCGAACATGTGCGCGAACTGCTGCTGACCGGCAAGCACGCGACCGAGGACGACCTGAAGGCGATCGACAAGGAAATCAAGGAGATCGTAAATCAGGCCGCCGAATTCTCGAAAGAAAGCCCCGAGCCGTCCGTGGACGAACTCTGGACCGACATTTACGCCTGAGAGGACGCATAAGACATGGCAACCGAAATTCTCATGCCCGCCCTTTCGCCCACGATGGAAGAGGGCACGCTGGCCAAATGGCTGGTCAAGGAAGGCGACACCGTATCCTCGGGCGATATCATGGCCGAAATCGAAACCGACAAGGCGACGATGGAATTCGAGGCGGTCGATGAAGGCATCGTCGGCAAAATTCTGATTGAAGAAGGCACCGAAGGGGTCAAGGTCAACACCCCCATCGCAATTCTGGTTGAAGAAGGCGAAGATGCTTCCGCCCTTCCGTCGGCAGCCCCTGAAGCAGCCTCGGTTACCGAGGCCGCCCCAGCGGCAGCTCCTGCCCCCGCTCCTGCCGCATCGGCCCCGGCTGCGCCGGTCGTCGATCTGTCGCCAGACTGGCCCGCGGATACCTCGATGAAAGCCCAGACCGTTCGCGAAGCTCTACGTGACGCGATGGCCGAAGAAATGCGCGGCGACGAAGACGTCTATCTGATGGGCGAGGAAGTCGCCGAGTATCAGGGGGCCTATAAAATCTCGCAGGGCCTGCTGGACGAGTTTGGCTCTAAACGCGTGATCGATACCCCGATCACGGAACATGGGTTTGCCGGTATCGCAGTGGGTTCGGCCTTTGGCGGTCTGAAACCAATTGTCGAATTCATGACCTTCAACTTCGCCATGCAGGCGATTGACCAGATCATCAACTCTGCGGCCAAAACGCTCTATATGTCCGGCGGCCAGATGGGTTGCCCCATCGTGTTCCGGGGTCCCAACGGGGCCGCTGCCCGCGTGGCCGCGCAGCACAGCCAGGACTATGCCGCATGGTACATGCAAATCCCCGGCCTGAAGGTCGTCATGCCCTATTCGGCGGCTGATGCCAAAGGTCTGCTGAAATCGGCCATCCGCGACCCCAACCCGGTCGTGTTCCTGGAAAACGAAATCCTCTACGGCCGCTCTTTTGAGGTGCCGCAGGTGGATGACCTGACCATTCCGCTGGGCAAGGCCCGCATCTGGCGCGAAGGCTCGGACGTGACCATCGTCAGCTTTGGCATCGGCATGCAATACGCGCTGGAAGCTGCTGACAAGCTGGCCGAAGACGGCATCAGCGCCGAAGTGATCGACCTGCGCACCATCCGCCCGATGGACACTGGCGCCATCATCAACTCGGTGATGAAGACCAACCGTCTGGTGACAGTGGAAGAAGGCTGGCCGCAGGGATCCGTCGGCAGCTATATCAGCTCGGTCGTGATGCAGGAGGCGTTTGATTACCTCGACGCGCCGGTCATCAATTGCACCGGCAAGGACGTTCCGATGCCCTACGCCGCGAACCTCGAAAAGCTGGCCCTGATCACCACGGATGAGGTGATCGCCGCCGTCAAACAAGTGACCTACCGGTAAGGAGCGACAGACAGATGCCTACAGAAATTCTGATGCCCGCCCTGTCCCCGACGATGGAGGAAGGCACGCTTGCCAAATGGCTGGTCAAGGAAGGCGACACCGTCTCCTCCGGTGACCTGCTGGCCGAGATCGAAACCGACAAGGCCACGATGGAGTTCGAGGCCGTTGACGAAGGCACCATTGGCAAGATCCTGATCCCCGAGGGCACCGAAGGGGTCAAGGTCAACACGGCCATCGCGGTTCTGCTGGAAGACGGTGAAAGCGCCGATGACATTGGCACGGCTCCGGCTGCGGCCCCGGCGGCTGCCCCCGCAGCCGTCGCGGGCAACGAGGCTGCCGCGCCAGCGGCACCCGAGGCGCCCGCCCCTGCCCCGGCCGCTCCGGCCAAGGCTGATGGTGGTCGGATTTTTGCCTCGCCTCTGGCCCGCCGGATTGCTGCGCAAAAAGGTCTCGACCTGACGCAGATTGCCGGTTCTGGCCCGCATGGTCGCATTGTCAAGGTTGATGTCGAAGGCGCAACTGCTACCGCACCTGCGGCAGCCCCTGCCACTGCTCCCGCGGCCGCCACGCCCGCAGCTGCCCCAGCAGCTCCGTCTGGTCCATCGGCGGATATGGTCGCGCGGATGTACGAAGGCCGCGAGTACGAGGAAATCAAGCTCGACGGTATGCGCAAAACCATTGCCGCTCGTCTGGGCGAGGCCAAACAGACCATCCCGCATTTCTACCTGCGCCGCGATATCAAGCTGGATGCGCTGCTGAAATTCCGCGGGCAGCTGAACAAGCAACTCGAAGGCCGCGGCGTCAAGCTGAGCGTCAATGACTTCATCATCAAAGCCGTCGCCAATGCGTTGCAACAGGTTCCGGCCTGTAACGCCGTCTGGGCAGGTGACCGGGTGCTGCAACTGAAACCGTCAGATGTGGCTGTTGCCGTCGCAATCGAAGGCGGGTTGTTCACGCCGGTCCTGCAGGATGCTGACATGAAATCCCTGTCGGCCCTTTCGACCGAGATGAAAGACCTCGCCGCCCGCGCACGCGAACGCAAGCTGGCACCGCATGAATATCAGGGCGGCACCTTTGCCATCTCGAACCTGGGCATGTTCGGCATCGACAATTTCGACGCCATCGTGAACCCGCCCCATGCCGGTATTCTGGCCGTCGGCACCGGCATCAAGAAACCGGTTGTCGGGGATGATGGCGAGCTGACCGTGGCCACCGTGATGTCGGTCACCATGTCCGTCGACCACCGCGTCATTGACGGCGCGCTTGGCGCGCAGCTACTGCAAGCCATCGTCGACAATCTGGAAAACCCGATGGTCATGCTGGCGTGAGCAACACCGACCTCGCGAAAAGAAAGGCCGCCTCGAATATCGAAGCGGCCTTTTTTGTTAGTTCAAATCGACCTACTGATCTTTGCCCAGCATATGGTCCATATTGACCGAAGGCTGATCGCACCCCGCCTCTCCCACGATCTTGGCAGGGATACCGGCCACCGTGGTGCAAGGAGGCACTTCTTGCAACACGACAGAACCGGCGGCGATGCGGCTGCAACGACCGACCTTGATGTTGCCCAGAACCTTGGCCCCGGCCCCGATCAAAACACCATCACCGATCTTGGGATGGCGGTCTTCCTCTTCCTTGCCGGTACCGCCCAACGTCACCGAGTGCAACATCGACACGTTGTCGCCGACCACCGCGGTTTCCCCGATCACGATGGAATGGGCGTGGTCGATCATGATCCCCTTGCCGATTTTTGCGGCCGGGTGAATGTCGATGCCGAAAATCTCGGATGACCGCATCTGGAAGAAATAGGCCAGATCAAAGCGCCCCTTTCGCCACAGCCAATGCGCGACTCTGTAGGCCTGCATGGCCTGATAGCCCTTGAAATACAGAATCGGTTGCAACAGGCGGTGGCAGGCCGGATCCCGCTCGAAAACCGCCATCAGGTCGGCGCGTGCCGCCTCAAGCAGGCTGGGATCATCCTCATAGGCCTCGTCCACGATCTCACGCAGAACCATCATCGACATCTCGTTCGAGCAGAGCTTGGCCGATACGCGATAGGACAGCGCACGCTCAAGGCTCTTGTGATGCAGGATACAGGCATGAACCAGCCCGCCCATCAACGGCTCCTTGTCGACTGCCCCAAGGGCTTCGGTGGTGATCCGGCTCCAGACCGGATCGATGGGCGTCAGTTTTCTGCGTGTCTCGACCATGGCTTTTCGTCCTCTGCTCCGACTAGAATACCCATCTAAGGCGGAAAACGCCAAACGCAAACCCTTGAAGTGCGACATAACATAAATGAATGAGACCGAACTGCACAAATTCGAATGCCTGATCCACGAAAAACTGGCGGAACTGGAACAAGGGTCTGTTGCCGGGCGCGATGCACAATCGTGGAACTCGATCAACAGGCAGTTGGGCGCCTCAGCCGCATGGATGCATTGCAGAATCAGGCGATGGCCAAGGCACAGCAAGCCCGGCGTGATGTTGAAACAAGACGTTTACGATCGGCCTTGCAACGCATCGAAGAAGGAGAGTTCGGTTATTGCGAAGATTGCGGCGACGACATCACGCCAGGGCGGCTCAAGCTCGATCCGGCGGCCAGTAAATGCGTCAGCTGCGCCTCTGGCTGATCCCGCGGCGAACGAGGTGCCGCAACACGTTTTCAAAGCAACTGCAATATTCCAGATCATCGAAACCCGGCTCGTCCGCCAGCACCCGCTTGCGAGCCGCCGACATCAGCGACCCGTTCCCGAAAACCGGATGCAGCCGCCCGGTTCTGCGCACATGACGGTCGGCCAGTTCCGCCTCCAGGATCAATCGGCGGCACAGACGTTCACGCAGGCCGGGCGCGGCCCGCAACAGCGCCCGCGCCGCCGAACTGACGTCCCCATGCAGAACCGGACGCAACCACGCTACTCCAGCCGCAAGCCGGTGAACGGGCCGGGGCCGTAAATCACCGATACCTGTGCCACTTCGATCTCGTAGGGCATCGTGACCCCATCCGCCGCTTGCGCACCCGCGCCATACGTCCAAAGCGGTGCCTCGGTCACCGTCTCGCGGACAATCGCCCCATCCTTGCGGACACGAACCAGATAGGCCTCGCTTTCTTCGCCCAGCGGCACCTCGAACCCGTCCCAGCTGTCACCGTCAATCCGTGTACGACGGATCCAGGACAGCACCAGATCTCCCCCTTGCTCAACAGCTCGCAAATGCACCGGCGAATAGGGGCGCAGGCCGTTTCCATCGAACGACTCGATCCGATGCGTGTAGGACGGATCGTCGTATCCCCGGCGGGCCGATCCGATGCGATAGTGTTTGGCCAGCCGGCGCTCCGACCGCTTCAGCCCGATCTGCGTCGCAGCCCCGTTCATCAACACAAAGTTCGACCCCGCAGGCCAGACCTCGGGCATCAGTGCGTCACTGCCCAACTGGCCGCGCAGGCGCCCGCGCAGCAGGTAGGTTCGTTCCGCAATCAGCTCGGCATCGCGAAACTGGAACAGTTCCCAATTGCCGTTGCTGCCGTCCCCGATAGCCGCAAGATTGGCGCCGTTCAGTACCGTCAAGGCGGATCGCGACTCCAGCGCCCCGGCTGTCAGCTTAACCTGCAACGCGTCGCCTTCGTCCCAGCGACCGGCGTCGCTGCGCAACAGTCCGGTCTCGGTGAACCCGATCACGGCGCGACGGGCAACGATGTCGGACAAGGCATAGTCCTCGTCACTTGTCGAGGCATAGACCGCAACCGATCCCGGCCACGGACTTGCGGTAACCGCCAGGTGCGGCGCATGGGCAACCTCGTCGCCAGTGATCAGCGGCAGATCCAAAAAGACCGGCAGAACCGGCAACGGCGGTACAAACGCCTGCCCACTTGGCAGCACGTCGTCGATATTGCTTGGACGATACACGTTCGGCTCGATCCGCACGGCCTCGACCAATTGCAATTCGGTCTGCTCCACCCGGTCGATACGGAACAGCACGCCTGCCTCGCCATTGGCACCAGGCAGGCGCACGATGTCGCCTGCTCCCACCTCAATCTGAGACGGCGGCAGCGCGAACTTGACTGTTTCACGCGACGCCCGCGCTTCTGCCAACCATCTTTCGACCGTCTGCCGCCCCTCGGAACGGGTCATCGACAACGGCATCTCGCTGGCGGCAACGGAATGGGTGGCCTCGTCCGGCAAAACCGCCTCTTCCGATACAACATCGTGATCTGCATCCGATTGCACGAATTTCAGCCGTACCCGGCCTGACATTTCCACATCTGCCTCGCGGCGAAACTCAATCGTGCCATCTACCTCCGACGACATTGCCAACTGGTCTTCGATCAGATCAACAGGGCGCAACCCGTCCCGCATCCGGAACGTCAGCACGCCGTCCCGCTCGATCGCATCAAAGCCATAGCGCAACATCAGAGGTTGCAGAAGACCGCGCGCATCGCTGACCTCTTCGGCCACATACCCACGCAAGATGCCCCACAGCTCCGACACATCAATTTCGCGCACTCCCGAGCGATGACAGATCTCACCCACCACCGAAGCCAGTGTGCGGCTTCCCGACCGCCCGTTCAGCCAGTGACCGCGCGGATAGTTCCCGCCATCGCTCCACAGGCTCACCCGATTGGGAAAAACCGGAAACGGGCGCAGGTCCCAGGCCCAGACATAGGCATTGGTCATGTCAATCATCCGGCCCTCGTACAGCGGCGAAACCGGATTGTTCTCGGGCTTGTCCCAATACCCCAGCACCGCCTTGAGGTACTGAACCTGGATCAGATCATCCCGAGCGCCGCTGGAATACTTCGGCAGGTGGGATTCCGACGATTTGGGGTCCAGAAACTTGTTCGGCTGATTGGTCCCCTTGTCGATGGCAGCACAACCCAGTTCGGTGAACCATATCGGCTTCGACCGCGGCTCCCACGCGGTCGGCGTTTCCATACGCTCTCCACCGATGCGCTCGTGATGCGGATTGGCCCACCAGTTGCGCAGATCCTTGTATCGCCAGACCCACGGTTCGCCATGTTCGCCATCGGTGATCGGCGTGCGGATCTGCGCCTCTTCCGCCTCGGGCGAGTGGTAGTACCAGTCATAACCCTCGCCGCCTTCGATATTGCCCTGCAGATAGCTCAGATCATAGATCGACCGCACCCCGCCCAGCGCGTCCAGATGTTCCTCACCCTCGCGCCAGTCCGAGATCGGCATATAGTTGTCGATACCGATGAAATCGATGTTGTCATCGGCCCAAAGCGGGTCAAGGTGGAAATACCGGTCGTTGCTGCCGTCCTGCGGCTGATACCCGAAATATTCCGACCAGTCGGCGGCATATCCGATACGGACATCCGGACCCAGAATGGCACGCACCTCAGCGGCAAGCTGTTTCAGCTCCGCTACCGCCGGAAAGCCCGAGGCGCCGCGAATTTGCGTCAATCCACGCATTTCCGATCCGATGCAGAACGCATGCACCCCACCTGCCGCAGCGCAAAGCGCGGCATTGTGCAGGATGAACCGGCGCAGCCCCCATTCATCGGCACCGGAATAGGAAACGGTTCCGTCGCCGATCACGAAATCTGCCGCCGACACCGTGCCAAAGAACTGTGCCACCTGGGCATCTGCCGCAAAGGTTCCATCCGATGACCCCGGTCGCCCCGGCGCTACGTCCAGGGTGATCCTTCCGCGCCACGGCAGGTGCGGCTGATCTTCGTTCCCTGTCCACGGATCGGGTAAACCGTTTCCGGCCAATTGATCCATCAGGATAAACGGATAGAACATCACGCGCTTGCCGCTGACGTTCAGGTGACGGATGGCCTCGATCACCGACGCATCCGCCGGGGTGCCACCATATACCGGCTCGCCATCCGCGCGCGGCATTTCCTGTGCGCCAGCGCGTGAAACACCCGACACGCGCCACGGCATATTCGCCCCATCATAGTCCCGACGTTCCACCTTGGGCCGGATCTCACAATCCCCGCACCGCAGGTCATTGCCGAACCAGGACACGATCAGTGAAGCCGCCTCACATCCCGGCAACTCAGAGTCCAGTACCGCCAGCGAAGTCAGCATGTCCGTCCCGCCCGACGGCGAATTGGTGTTGGCCGCCCAGTAACTACCCGGCCCGTCAGTATAATTGACTTGCCGCGTCGACAGCGCATATTCACCGGTTCCCGGCATCAACGCGACGCCCCGCACGATCGCGGCCAGCCGGTCGTCATACCCCGGCATGTCCGGCTGTTCCTGCCGCACCACCTCGAACGAGAATTGCGGCACCCGGTTGCCATAGGGCGCCAGTTGCAGGTTCTCGATCACCACGTAAGCCGTACCGCGATAGGCGGGCACCTTGCCCGCCCCCTCGATGGCTTCCAGCAGCGGATCCGGTAGCTGATCTTGGGTACCCCGATAGACGCGCATGTCCAGGTCTGCATGCGCGATCTCTTCGCCGTCAGCCCAGACACGGGTGATCCCCGCAATCTCGCCCGCACCTACGGAAATGGCCAGCGACACTGAATAGCTGTGCTCGGTCGTCGTCACCTCGGGTTTCGGCGCAGCGCCCTTGCCGCCGCCGGATGTATGGCTTTGCGTCGTGGACAGGAAATCCGACGCCCAGATGACCTGCCCCCCGACACGCATCCGGCCAAATACCGAAGCCACCGGCGCCCCCTCACCGGAACTGGTCAGGCGAAAGCGATCAACCTTGCCGGTTTCAACCGCCTCGCTGCCGCCCCCCAACAGGCGCTGGTCGACCACCCGGCCCAGCGTCGCCCCAACAGCGCGCCCGATGATGGCGGTGGAGAGGCCCGCGACGGTCCCGCCGATCGACCCGCCAATGGCCGCACCTGCGGCAGAAAGTAGAATGGTCGCCATTTACTGCTCCTTCAGCGGAAATTGAAACCGGGCCGCGATGCGTTTCCGCCACGGCTCGCTCAATGGATTTTCGACAACACCTCGCCCGGAATAAGCGTGGATGAATTTCGGATGCGTACCGGTCTCGCTGATCAGCCCGACATGCTTGGCAACCGAGGCGCTGCGCATCCTGAACAGGATCACGTCGCCCGGCTCCAACTCCGACAAGGGACTCTCGATCAGATGTCGGCGCGCCGCCTGCCACAAACGTTCCTCGCCCTGCGGCTCCGACCAGTCCATGCTGTATGCGGGAACCGTCTCGGGCTCGGCCCCGTAAAGCTCGCGCCAGACCCCACGCAACAGCCCCAGACAATCCGTCCCTGCACCGCGCCAGGACGCCTGATGCAGATAGGGCGTTCCCACCCAGCCCCGTGCGGCCTCGACCACATCCTGCCTTCCTGCCGTCATCTCCGGCTGCCTCCGGTATTGGCGGCGCTCGATTTCGGCACCGCCAGGACCCAATCCTCATTGGGCAGGTCCGGAAAACCTTGAAAGTTCCAGAGGTTGTTGAACTTGAGCCGGCAGGTTTCGAACCGCTTGTCGCAGCCCGCCACCAGCCTTACCCGATCGCCGGCCACAAGACCCGCGCGGATAGGCTCCCACAACTCGATGACCCTGTGGCCCTCTTCGATCTCGTCGCGCTTGATCGTGCCCCACAGTCCCAAAGCCGGGCCGTCAAGCACCGTCATTCGCCCGCGCTGGAACCATCCCGGCTCGAACCCGCTCAGATCGGCCCAGCGGAACACGCGGGCGTCTTCCATGGCTTCGATGCTCAACTCGACCGAATATCCCGGCTGCCCGGCGTCAAACCTACAATCGCGATCTCCCAGAACCGCCGTGCATGGCTTCTGATAGATACGCCCCAGCGGACGGTTCAGGCCATCCGTCAACCCGCGCATCTCGGCGTGAAACGCGCCGCCCGCGCGACGGATCTCGCCAATCGAGCCACGAAACTGCAGCCAGCGGTCGCGCGGGTCGGCCCAGTTCACCAGCCAAACCCGCACCTCGGCACCATCAAAACGCCCGGCCTCGATATCCTCGTCCCGGATGGCGGCATCCGACAACACGCCCATCGCCTCGCTGTTGTCGATGGACAAACCGGTCGATTGCTCCAGTGCCGCCGCCGTCAGGCCGCTGTCAGCCTGAAAGTCCACCCCTTCAAAGCTCAGTCCACAATCGTGATCGGTGAACCCGTATTCCACGCCGTCGCTGCGCGTCACGGCCCAGCACCGGCAAAGCGTGGTCAATCCCCCCGCCACATGCGCCTGAAAACTCTTGGACATGCTCGCCATCAGACCCGCACCTCCACCACCGGCACATTGGGCACGTCGCCTGCCTGGAAGCTCGCCACGCTCGTCTGGATACGGTCGGTGTCAAACCGCACGGGAACGTCAAACTCGAACCCTGCCGATATCTGCGCCTCTTCCGAAGGCGGCACCGCGAATGTCACCAGACCTGTTGCGGGATCAACGTCGAAATCAACCCCCTCCTTCATCTCGTCCTGTTCGATGCCGATACGCACCGTGCCCAGAACCGGTTTGAGGATCGGGCGCGCATACTCGAACCCGCCCGAGCGATAGGTCTTGAGCAGCTGGAACACCGTGGTTTCCCCATCGCCGCGCGCAATCACCTGATCCCCGAACGCAGTCCCGGCCGAGGCCAACCCCGATTTGAAATCCGACCAGTCCTTCCATCGAAAGCCGTAAAGCTGCCCGCGCCGCGCTTCGAAAAACGAGATCAGCACCTCGATATCGTCAAGCGAGCGCATGCCCAGACCGGCATCATAGCGCCGCCGCGAATGGGCCCAGGGCGTGTTGCGTTCCTCGAACCCGTTGGCCAGCGTCACCACATCCGTGCGCCGCTCGGGCCCGCCAACCGAGCCGAAACTCAGATTGGCAGGAAACCTCACCTCGTGAAAATTCATCTCTGTCCTCCCGGCCTCAACGATTGCGATTGCCGCGGCCCAGCGCGCGGCTCATCTGCGCCGCGATCTGCCCCTGGCTGCGGCGGAACCCCTGCACATCCGGGGTTGTCACGTTCATCACCACATTGATCGGTTGGCCGCCTCCGGCGCTGCGCACCCCAAGCTTGCCGTCGGCGCCCCGCGCCAGCGGCATGATCGCCTCGGGCCCAGCTTCGCCCATCAGGCCAAATCCGCCCCGCATCGGAAAGGATGTCGGGCCGCTGACGACACCACCATTGGCAAAAGGCATCACCCGCCCCTGCGCAAACCCGGCACCTTTGGCAAAGGGCAGAATGCCCTCGACCAGACTGTTCACACCCGAGGCCAGCAAGCCGCCGAAATGATCCGTCACCGGCTTGATCGCGGCCGAATAGGTGGTCTGGATCATCGACTGCGCCACCGTTTCCAGCGCGTCCGACAGCTTCATCCCGTCAAACACCACGCCATCGAACGCCCGCCGCAGCCCCTTGGACAATCCCCGTTCCAGCGTCGCCACATCCTTGCCCGTTTCCGCCAGCGCCGAACGCACGCGCTGCAGCTCGCTGTCGAACCCTGCGGCCATGGCCGCCGCGTCGCCCAGCGTATCTCCCAGCGCCTCGCTGCGCGTTTCCAGATCGTCGAACCCGTCACTCTCCGTCATCGCTTACTCCTTGTGTCTTGTCCGGAAAGGCCGCCAACAGCGCCTCCAGACCCTTGCGGTTCATCGGCGACTGCCCCGCACCCTGCCCCAGCATCAGCCGCAACTCAGCCGGGGTCAGACGCCAGAACTGCTCCGGCGTCAGCCGCAGGCCCGAAAGCCCGGCCCGCATCAGCGCGGACCAGTCGAACCGGCTCATGCCTCGCCCGGCAGCATGAAGGCCCGCGCCAGCAACTCAGCCGCAACCCTCGCCGCCGCCATCGGCCCACCCTCGATCTCGGCCCGCAGCAGGTCGGTGCGGCTCACATCCGCACCGCCGCCGCGCAATCCGGCAACCACCAGCGCCAGCACGTCGCGGCTGGAATAACTGCCGCCTTCGAACCGCTGCACCAGATCCACCAGCGATCCGGCCTCAAGCGCCTGCTCCAACTCGGCCAAAGCGCCCAGCGTCAGCTTCAGCACCCGCCGCTGCCCGTCGATGGTCAATGCCACCTCACCCGTCCACGGATTGGCCATCGCGTTACAGCGCCGTAAAGGTCAGCGCCCCGGCACTTGCCAGGCTCATCTCGTATGTCGCCTCGCCATTGTGCGAACCCGCATACTCGATCCCGGTCACCTGGAACGGTCCCTCGACAATGCCGAAATCGGGTATGATCACCTGAAAGGCAGGTATCTCGCCGTCAAAGAACAATTGCCGCGCACGCTCGTCCGTGCCGGCATCCCTGAACACGCCCGAGCCCGAGATCGCGGCAGACTTCACCCCCGCTCCCGACAGCAATTCACGCCAGCCACCTTGGCTTTCCAGGCTGGTCACATCCACGCTTTCCGCGTTGAAGCTGATCCGCGTGGCACGCAGCCCCGCAATCGTCTCGAACAGGCCCGTGCCGTTCATGTCCACCTTGACCAACAGGTCTTTTCCGTTCTGGGCACCCATATGCTCTCTCCAAAAGTTTGATTGCTCAGTTGTCTTCCACGCGGGCGCGGAATCTCAGATCGATCTGGCGCATCGCGCCACCCGTTCCGGTGCGCCGGGCCGAGGCCTTTTCGAACCACAGTCCCACCAGCCGCCCCCGGCTCAGGCTCAGCGGCGGCGCCTCAAGCGCATCGCAGATTGCCCCGGCCACAGCCTTGCCCGTTGCAAATCCAGATGCCTCGGACACCACCGAAATCGTCAGGCGGTGCAGCGCTCCCGCGCCGGATTTGTCCGACGCCTCGCGCACCTCTTCCGGTCCCAGCGTCACATAGGTCTCGGGCACCGTCCCCGACGGCACCACGTCGAAGATCGCGCTTCCAACCAATGCCGCAACGCCCGCGTCCGCCAGCAGATGCTGATACACCGCCGCCTGCAGCGGGGCTGCCATTCCATAACTCATGCCGCCACCTCCTCATCTACGAAACAATTCAGAAAACGCCCCTGCGCGTCATGTTCGGCCACCGCCCGGATCACCAACAACCGCGCGCCATCGCGGAACCGCTGGTCGGGCGCCGGTCGCATGCTTGACCCCTGCGGCGCGGCCCGCACCACGATGCGGTAGCCGACGCGCGATATCGCGGCCCCGCCCACCGGGCGTTCGGCCCCGGTGCGGGCAGTCACCTCGGCCCAGACCGTGCCCTGCGCGATCCAGCGCTCCGTAAACCCGCCCGCGCCATCCGGGCTGCGCAGCGGCGCCTCCAACACCAGCCTTCGGTTCAGATGCGGCAGCCTCATTGCAGCACCCCCGCGCCAAACCGGACCATGCGATAGCGCTGGATCAGGCTGGTGACCCCAAAGGGCATGCACCCGTCACCCAACGCGGTCTCATGGCGGTATTCATAGTAATGCGCCGCCAGCATCAGTATCGCCTGCACCAGATCGGCAGGCAGTTCACCCCAATCCGGGGCCATCCCGGCGGTAAAGGTGATCCGGACCGACCCTCCGGTTGCGACAACGGGCAGATACGCCCCCACCGGGCACAATAGCGGCCTCTGAGTGTCCTGCACCAAACGGTACCGTGCGGCGTCCACCACCGTCTCGACACCCGCCGCATCGATCAGCACCACCGCTTCGACCGATTGCACCGGCGCGGTTGGCAATACTTCGCGGTTCCGATCCCGCCAGCCGGTCAGCATCCAGGAAAACTGGCGGGCGATCAGCACCTTGCCGGTGCGTGCCTCAATTGCGGCAATGGCCGCACGCAGAAAACCTTTCAGCACCTCGTCCTGCACGTCGCCCTCGGCAAACCCGGTGCCCAGCCGCAGATGCGCCTTGAACTGATCCACCGGCAGCGCCGCATCCGCGATGGCGGTTTCTTCGATCAACATCATCCATTCACTCCGCAATCTCGGACCCCACCGGGGCCTCAGTCAGGAAAATGACGGGCACGCGCCGCCCCACGTTGCTCGGACGGAGGGGAGCAGCTAGACAACGCGAGGGATCTCACCCCGGCCCGCGCCCGCCACCCGAGGCAGGTCACCCCGCCCCGGCTTCGACGCGGTTACGCGGCGCCGAATTTCACCAGCTTGATCGCGGCAAAGTCGCTTACATCGCCGCCGACGCGTTTGGTCGCGTAAAACAGCACATGCGGCTTGGCGCTGAACGGATCGCGCAGCACGCGCAGATCAGGGCGTTCGGCAATGGTGTAGCCTGCCTGAAAATCACCGAAGGCGATCGAAAAGCTGTCAGGGCCCGCATCCGGCATATCCTCGGCGATCAGCACCGGATACCCCATCAGACGCGCAGGTTCGCCCGCGGCCAGACCATCCGACCACAGGAATCGGCCATCGGCATCCTTCAGCTTGCGGATCAGGCCCGCGGTTTTGGAGTTCATCACGAATGTACCATTGACCCGGTATTGCGCACCCAGCGCATAAACCACGTCGACAATCGCATCGGCGTCGACACCGCCCGCGATCCCGGTCGGCACATAACCAATGTTGCCCCAGGCCCAGACGTCATTGTCGACCGCCGGATGGTTCAGGATGCCCGTGGGCTTGTCCGCGCCATCCCCATTGATAAAGGCCGACGCCTCGGCCCGGGCGAACTTGTCGGCAATCCGCCCCGCCAGCCAACCCTCGACATCGAACGCGCTGTCATCCAGCAAACGCTGCGACGCCTTGGGCAGCGCACTCAGTTCGTTCAGCGGGATCGAGATGCGTTCGATCGACGGCGTCCCGGTCTCGGAGGTGACCGCGCTTTCATCGGCCCAACCCGCACCCAGATCGGTATGATCGATCAGCACGTCGAACGAATTCGCCTCGACATTCACCACCGACGCGATCGACCGGATCGAGGCGGTGGATTTCAGTACCGACTTGATGATCTCGGCGGTTTGCGGATCGATCAGATAACCACCATCGCTGTTAACGGCGGTGGACAGAGATTTCGCCTCCATCTCAAGGCCGCGCAGCCCGTCATCGTCACCCGACCGCACATAGGCGTCAAAGGCTTTTTGATGTGGCGCTCCTTCGTCGCCAAAGGCCGCCAAATGCGGGCGCGCCGCCTTGTTTGATTTTCGATCCAGCATGGTCAGTCGCTCTTCTGTCTGTTGCAATCTCGTTTGAACTTCAGCCTTCAGCCCCTTGAATTCACTCACGAAGCCAGCCATCGCCTGCTTCACCTCCTGAACCAGGGGCACACCCTCTCCGGCCAAGGCCGGGGTTTCGGTCTTGCTCATCAGCACTTCCTTTTCTGGGGGTGGTTTTACGGCGCTAGGGTCGCGCCAGCTCCAGCCGGGCATCACGGAACACCTCGGCAATCTCGCGCCAGGTATCCCCGGCCTCGGGGTCCGCTCCCTTGGCGGCAACCCGCGCGCTGGGCAACATCGGAAAGGTCACCAGCGACACCTCCCACAGCTCCAGCTCGGTCAAAAGCCGCTGACCCTTGTCATCTTTCGCGGCCCGCTTGGTTCGATAGCCGATCGACAGGCCGTCGATTGCGCCCGCACGGATCAGTTCCGCTGTCTCGCGTCCCTTCTGTGTGCTCTCCAGCAGCCGCCCCTTGACCCGCAGTCCCTGCGCATCCTCGCGCACCTCATCCCAGACGCCGATCGGTTGCGCGGGGTCGTGCTGCCACAGCATCTTGACCCGCCGACCCGCCGCCGCCAACGCCGCAAGCGAGGCGCAATAGGCGCCCTTCTGCACCACATCGCCGCCTTGATCCACCTGCCCGAACAAGCTGGCATAGCCCTCGATCACCGCATCTCCGGTCACCGAAAACCCTTCGCCGAACCGCGCGAATTTGTGTTCCAATTCCATGAACACCTCCTCGTAAGCCTCTGATTTCATGGCGCTGCCACCAGAAATGATTGTACCGCCTGCGCCAGGATCACCGCCGCCACGCCGTAAACAGTCAGCCACAGCCGCTTTTCCAGCCGCTCCATCATCTCTTCGATCCGGTCCAGCCTGCGACACAGGTGCTCGTGCTGGATCGCCGCGACCCGTTCATGCGCCGCCAGCCGCAAGCCCGGCGCGCAGTCGAATGGCGAATATCCCTCAGCCATCCGCATCCTCCACCAGCAGCGGCAGTCCCAGCAAAGACCGCTTTTCCGCGTCGGTCAGAAAATCGGCGCTGCTCACGCGCGCCCATTGCGCATCGCGCTCGGCGGCCAGTGCGGGCACCTGATCCAGATCGGGCTTCAGCATCAGATCCTCGCCGGTAAAGCCCGACAGCCACTCCGACACCGCCGCCGCCACCCGCGTCACCAGGGGCAGCACGGTCAGGCGGTAAAACGCCCGGTTGGCCTCCTGATAGTTCGAATAGGTCGCGTCGCCCTGTATCCCCAGCAGCATCGGCGGGACCCCAAAGGCCAGCGCGATCTCGCGGGCGGCGGCTTCCTTGGTCTTCTGAAACTCCATGTCCGAGGGGGAAAAGCCCATCGGCTTCCAATCCAGGCCCCCTTCCAGAACCATCGGGCGGCCAGCATTGCGCGCCCCGCGATAGTTCTGCTCGATTTCATCTGAAAGACGGCGGAACTGATCCTCGGCCATCACGCCGTGACCATCGCCCCCTTTCCAGACCAGCGCCCCCGAAGGCCGCGCCGCATTGTCCAGCAGCGATTTCGACCAGCGCGAGGCGCTGTTATGCACATCAATCGCCATCGCCGCCGCCTGCAACGGCGAAAACCCGTAATGATCATCCTGGGGATGAAACGCCTTGATGTGACAGATGACATCTGCCGCGAACCGGTGCGTCTTGCCGCCCACGCTGTAATCATACGCCCTGGGCCACCCATCCGCCCCCGGCACCACGCTCATCCGGTCGGAACGCAGAACATGCAGCTCAACCGGCAGCCCGTCCTCGGTCTGTACCGCCTCGACATAGGCGTTTCCCGACAACAGCAATTGCCCGAACAAGGCCTCCATCATCTCCGCCCGCCCCTGCGCCGCATTCGGACGCCGCATCAGGGCCAGCATCGGATGCGTCTCGTAACGCTGCGCCTGATCCTGCAGCACCAGCGGCAGCGCCGCCGCCGATTCAGCGATCAGCTTGACCGACCGAAACCCCACCGGGTTGCCGGAAAACCCCGTCCGCGTCAGCGAGACGGTGTCGCGCGGGCTCCACGCCACGCGCCCGCCGGTCTGCCACGCCACCACAGGCCCCGTCGCGCTCGCCTTCGCCTCGGGCGCTTTCCCAGCCGATCCACGACGCAAGAAATCGAATACCATCAGTTGATGCTCCTTTCTGCCGCCGCTCTGCCCGGCTTGTTGAAAGGAGTTATGACGGGCAGAGGTTTAGGTCTTGGGAACGGAGCGTACGGGGGTTGGGCAACGGGGAAACTCTCAAGTAGCAAAGAGTATTCAAACTTATGGTTGTGCGAGGCACCTAATGACGCCAGTTATGAGATTGCGGCACTAACAATCTGATTGGTTTATATATAATGTCTACACGTGGTGATGAATACTTGCTTGCGATAGGTCAATTGACTGAGGCCTACAGGGAGCTTGACGCTAAGTTGCTTGGTGCCTGCACAAATTGTTTCTCTCTCAATATGCAGGCAAGTTTGGCGATCTTTGGAGCAAGCGACCCCAAAAGGAAATCAGAAACAATAAAGCGATATCTCGCTGAAGTTTTTAGAAACAAGACACAAGAGGTTTTTGTCAGTTGGTTGGAAATCTCGAAGCGCCTTAACGACCTCGTAGCCGAGAGGAATGACATAATTCACTCAATCATAATGGAACAGAAGGACGATGAGACAACATTCTGTCGGTTAGCCAGCGCAGCACCGAAATATCAAGCTGGCGGCGAGTATCATCATCATGGAGGGTTCTCCACTTACACGAATGCCGAAATAGTCGCCGTTTCTCATAAAATGATAGACCTAAGCGAGCAAATAAGTGGCTTTTTGAAGACACATGCTGCAGTTCTCAAAGACAGGGATCGCCACTAAGTAAGAAAAACAGGCCTGTGCTGATTGGCCAGCTGGCACCTATTCCCAGTGGAATTGCATTTTCACTGTACCCTCACAAAGCCCTCACCCTAGGCCGTCGATACGCCCCCGCAGGCCCCACCACCAACTCATGCAGCGCCCAGACCAACGCGTCGACCCCGTTGGGCGAACCCTGCCGTTTGATCCTTCACACCCAGACACATCCTCAAACCAAACATTGACCAAAATCCCCATCACCGCTCATGATGAACATGCATCGGCCTCATCCCGGATCCAATTCGGAAGAGCAACCAGCCTGCAATTGTGGGGGAAACATGACCGTCAACGTCGAAACCAGCTTTACCGAAAGCGAGGGGTTGTCCATCGCCTATCAGGTCTGGGGTAACGGGCCGCGCAACCTCGTGCTGGTGCCGGGAATGATTTCACATCTCGAGGCGTCGCTGGAAAACCCCGGTTATCTGCAATGGATGAACGCCCTCAGCTCCATCGGGCGGCTGGCCACCTTCGACAAGCGCGGCAATGGCATGTCCGACCGCATCCAGGGCACGCCCACGCTGGAAGAGCGCACGATGGATATCGAGGCGGTGATGGATGCCGCCGACATGGCCTCGGCCACTGTCATCGGCTTTTCCGAGGGTGCCGCGCTTGCCTGCGTCTACGCGGCCATGCGCCCCGAGCGGGTCGAACGGCTCGCCCTGTGCGGCGGCTATGCGCAGGGCCGCCTGACCCGCGGCTATCTGGATCAGGAAAGCCTTGAACAGGCGCTGAAGCAATTCCACGAGAACTGGGGAAAGCCCAACAAACCGCATCCCTTTTCCGATTTCGGCCCCGCCAGGGATGACGCCGAAGGTCAGGAAGCCTGGGCGCATTTCCAAAGAATGAGCGCCACCCCCATCACCGTCGCCAACCTGTTCGAACTTGCCGCCCATATCGACATCCGGGAATTGCTGCCCTCCATCTCACAACCCACGCTGGTCATTCACCGCGATACCGAAGAACCCAACGGCCGCGACTGCGCTCAGGATTTCCTGCGCCTGATGCCCGCGACCGAATACCGAACCGTGCCGGGCCACGAACATGTACCGTGGGAAGGCGACGTCGACCGCTATGCCTCGGCAATCGTCGAATTCGTCACCGGCGCAGCACCGGTGACGCTGCAACCCACGCGTACGCTTGCCACCGTCCTGTTCTCCGATCTGGTGGACTCGACCTCGCAACAGGCCAGTATCGGCGACGAAGGCTGGCGCGACCTGATGAACCGCCACGACAGCATCTGCTCGTCGCAGATTGCCCGCCACGGCGGCCATCTGGTGAAGTTCACCGGCGACGGCGTGTTGGCGACGTTCGGCTCTCCCACCAACGCCCTGACCTGCGCCAACTCGGTGCGCGACGCCCTGTCGGCGATCGATCTCAGAACCCGCTTTGGCGCCCATACGGGCGAGATCGTCATTCGCGGCGACGACATCAGCGGTCTGGGCGTGGTCGTGGCCGCAAGGGTGATGGACCGGGCGCAAGGCGGCCAGGTCCTCGCCTCCGATCTCACCCGCCAGCTCATGCTTGGCGCGCCGTTCCGCTTTCAGGACTGCGGCGAACATGAACTGAAAGGCGTCCCCGACAAATGGCGCCTGCACGCGGTCAGCCCCGCCTGAACCGAACGCATTTCGAACCGCCGGGATACCTGTCCCGATTTGATCCGCACAAATCAAAGTGCGCATAGGCGACCTGCTGTAATCGCGCCTGCGCGACCGGATGCAGAACTACCCTGTCATCAACGATGCCTTGAACACACACGTGTTGTCGGCGTTCGAGCCGATGGCAACCAGAGGACCAGGACCGGCAGAACCATCCGGAAAATGAAACTTCCAAAAGGAATAAGTTGCACCCGCGAAATTGGTGATAAATATTGCGGCACGATCCAAAGAGGGTTCCGAACGAATGAAAAAGCTTGGCCTGGATGCGACCGACATTCGCATTCTCAGCGCAATTCAGAGCCATGGCCAGCTAAGCAAAACCAAGCTGGCCGAGCTCGTGAACCTGTCCCCGACACCGTGCTGGGACCGTTTGACCAAGCTGAAGGCGGCCGGGTATGTCCGGGGGTACCACGCCGATATCGCGCTTGAGCGCATCGTCGACTACACCCAGGTCATCGTGACCGTCTCGCTGACGCAGCACCGCAAGGCCGATTTCAACCGGTTTGAGGAATGCATCAAGAAGCTCGACGAGGTCACGGAATGCGTCGCGACCGGCGGCGGCATGGATTATGTGCTCAAAATCGTCACCCCGTCGCTCGCCCGCTTTCAGGACCTGATGGAAACCCTGCTTGCCGAAGAGCTGGGCGTCGGTCGGTACATGACCTATATCGTCACGCGCAAGGTCAAATCCGCACAGCCGAATCTTGCGGAACTGGCGGCCGGCATCGCCCGGCCAAAGGTCACAGACTGAACGGTCTTTCCCACGCCGGATAAAAAGCCTGTTTGGCCTTTCCGGGCCTCGTTTTCAGACCGCAACCGCGCGCCATCCCACGCTAATCACTCGCCCAGTTCAAGTCATCCACCGCAGATTGGCCGGTGGTGAAAAAGGGTGAAAGACATGACGCAATCAGACGATTTCGGTTTCGGCACGCAGATCCGGAAATCCCCCTATTTCGACGCAACCGTTCGCTGGGGCGCAAAGGGGTTCTCGGTTTACAACCACATGTATATCCCGCGCGATTTCGGCGACCCGGAACAGAACTTCTGGAACCTCGTCAACGACGCGATCCTCTGTGACGTGGCGGTCGAACGTCAGGTCGAAATCACCGGTCCTGATGCCGCGCGCTTCGTGCAGATGCTGACCCCGCGCGATCTGTCGAAAATGGCCGTGGGCCAGTGCAAATACGTGCTGATCACCAACGCCGACGGCGGCATCCTGAACGACCCGATCCTGCTGCGCCTTGCGGAAAACCACTTCTGGATTTCGCTCGCTGACAGCGACATCCTGCTATGGGCGCAGGGCGTGGCGGTGCATTCCGGCCTGGACGTCACGATTTGCGAACCCGACGTGTCGCCGCTGCAGCTGCAGGGCCCGAAATCGGGCGAGATCATGCGCACGCTCTTTGGCGACACCATCATGGACCTGAAATACTATTGGCTGCGCGAAGTCGAACTCGACGGTATTCCGTTGATCGTATCGCGCACCGGCTGGTCCAGCGAACTGGGCTACGAGCTTTACCTGCGCGACAGCACCTTTGGCGATGCCCTGTGGGAGCGGATCATGGCGGCAGGCATGCCCTTTGGTCTCAAACCCGGGCACACCTCGTCCATCCGCCGGATCGAGGGCGGCATGCTGTCCTATCACGCCGATGCCGACATCCACACCAACCCGTTCGAGCTGGGCTTCGACCGCCTTGTGAACCTCGACATCGAGGCCGAATTCATCGGCAAGGCCGCGCTGCGCCGCTTCAAGGAAACGGGTGTCAGCCGCAAACAGGTGGGGCTGGTCATCGACGGCGCGCCGCTGAAAGGGCCGAACACGACCTTCTGGGCGATCAACGCGGTGGGCGAAAGCATCGGCAAGGTGACCTCGGCCGTCTACTCACCGCGCCTCAAGCAGAACATCGCCCTGGCGATGGTGTCCGTCGATGCCGCGGTGATTGGCACAGAGGTCGAGGTGATCGCGACCTCGGGGCCGACCCGCGCCATCATCGTGGATATCCCGTTCTACGACCCCAAGAAATCACTCGCCGCCGCGTAACGGACAGGCCCGGGAGTTCAAAAAATGTCGGACCTTTCGATCCAGCTGCACTGGCACCGCACGACACCCGAGTTCAAGCCGGGGGCTTATTCCGCAGAACATGTGGTGCAATACAATAACCAGTATGACGTCCAGGTGGACGCCGCCCCGGATTGGGGCGGCGATCCCGCCAACACCAACCCTGAACAGGCGCTGGCCTCGGCCCTGTCAAGCTGCCACATGATGACCTTTCTCGCGTTGGCCGCCAAGGCAGGCTGGCCGGTGGCCAGCTATCACGATCACGCCGTTGCGCAACTGGGCAAGAACGCGCGCGGCCAGATGTCGGTGACACGCATCGACCTGCATCCGGTGGTGCGGTTCGACACCGGCTTTCAGGTCGGCGACGCGGACATGGAACAGATGCAGGACCGCGCCCATCGCTACTGCTTCATCGCCAACACGCTGGCCGACAGTGTCGAGGTGAACATCCTGCATGCCCCGAATGTCATCCACTTCCGTGACGGAGAGAACGATGTTGCTGCGTGATCTGGACAACCGGGGCATCCTGCGCCTGACGCTGGACGATGGCGCGCGGCGCAATCCTTTGTCCGAGGCAATGCTGCTCGCCCTTGGCACCGCCTTTGCCGAGGCGGGAACCAACCCGGAAGTTCGGGTGATTGTCCTCGCCGCGAACGGGCCCGCCTTCTGCGCCGGTCATGACCTCAGGGAAATGACCGCCGGACGCGCGAACCCGGATCGGGGCCGGGCGTATTTCACCAAAATCATGACGATGTGCTCGGCCACCATGCAGGCGATCGTGAACTGCCCCAAGCCCGTGATTGCCGAGGTCGCGGGTATCGCCACGGCGGCCGGGTGTCAGCTTGTCGCCAGCTGCGATCTGGCCATCGCAGCGGATACCGCGCAATTCAGCACGCCGGGTGTACATATCGGGCTGTTCTGTTCAACACCGATGGTCGCGCTGTCGCGCAATGTTGCCGGCAAGCACGCGATGGAAATGCTGTTGACCGGCGACATGATATCCGCCGCCCGGGCGGTCGAATTCGGGCTGATCAACCGCGTGGTACCCCCCGAGGCGCTGCGGGATGCCACGACAGAGATGGCCGCCAAGATCGCCTCGAAATCCAGCATGACGCTGGCCACCGGCAAACGGGCCTTCCATGCCCAGCGCGAACTGCCCCTGGCAAAGGCATACGACTATGCCACGCAGGTGATGGTCGACAATATGCTCGCCCGTGACGCCGAGGAAGGCATCGGTGCCTTCATCGAGAAACGCAAGCCCCAATGGCAGGACGC
This sequence comes from Ruegeria sp. YKSE079, assembly GCF_059612845.1. NCBI lineage: Bacteria > Pseudomonadati > Pseudomonadota > Alphaproteobacteria > Rhodobacterales > Roseobacteraceae > Ruegeria > Ruegeria sp. YKSE079. The sequence continues at coordinate 91,699 of NZ_JBXWRJ010000002.1, forward strand.
CTGAACCGATGGACAAAAACCCCTATAACTCCGGCCTGGACCGCAACCCGGCGAATTACCAGCCCCTGACACCGCTCAGCTTTCTGGAACGCGCCGCAACCGTCTTTCCCGATCATACGGCGATCGTGCACGGCCCCCTGCGCCGCTGCTATGCCGAGTTCTATGCACGGTCGCGCCAGCTGGCCTCTGCCCTGGCCAAGAACGGGATCGGGCGCGGCGATACGGTGTCGGCGCTGCTGTTCAACACGCCAGCGATGCTGGAATGCCATTACGGTGTGCCGATGTGCGGGGCGGTTTTGCATTCGATCAACACAAGGCTGGACGCCGCCATCATCGCCTTCCAGCTTGACCACGCGATGTCAAAGCTGGTGATCGTGGACCGGGAACTGATGCCGCTGATGCAGGAGGCGCTTGCGCTTGCCGCGGTAAAGCCGACGCTGATCCAATATGACGACCCGGAATATGACGGCCCGCGGACCGAATTCGAGGTTGCCGATTACGAGGTGTTCCTGACCCGCGGCAACCCGGATTTCGCATGGCTGATGCCCGAGGACGAATGGGATGCAATCTCGATCAACTACACCTCCGGCACCACAGGCAATCCCAAGGGCGTTGTCTCGCATCACCGGGGCGCATATCTGCTGGCGCAAGGCAACGCGCTGACCTCATCAATGGCAAAACACGCGGTCTATCTGTGGACCTTGCCGATGTTCCACTGCAACGGCTGGTGCTTTCCCTGGACGATGTCAGCGATCATCGGCACCCATGTCTGCCTGCGGCAGGTCCGGGCCGAACCGATCTGGAATGCCCTCGCCGACGAAGGCGTCACCCACCTGTGCGGCGCGCCCATCGTGATGTCGCTTCTGATTTCAGCCCCGGACGACGTCAAACGCGATCTCGACCGGCCCGTGCAGTTCTTCACCGCCGCCGCGCCACCGCCGGAATCGGTTCTGGCAGACATGAAAGAGGCCGGTTTCGACGTCACCCATCTCTACGGGCTGACCGAAACCTACGGACCCGCCGTGGTCAACGACTGGCATCACGACTGGTCCGCCCTGCCTCCGGCGCAGCAGGCCGCACTCAAGGCCCGCCAGGGCGTGCGCTACCTGCCGCTCGAAGGGCTCGACGTTGTCGATCCCGACACCATGCAGCCCGTTCCGCGCGATGGCCGGACCATGGGAGAAGTCATGTTTCGCGGCAACGTCGTGATGAAGGGCTATTTCCGCAACCCCGAAGCGACGCAAGAGGCCTTTGCCGGTGGCTGGTTCCATTCGGGCGATCTGGGTGTGATGCATCCCGATGGCTATATCCAGCTCAAGGACAGATCAAAGGATATCATCATCTCGGGCGGCGAGAACATCTCGTCGATCGAAGTCGAAGAGGCGCTTTATCGTCACCCCGACGTCGCAGTTGCCGCCGTCGTCGCCATGCCGCACGAAAAATGGGGCGAAGTGCCCTGCGCCTTTGTCGAACTGAAGACGAACGCAGCGGTCGAAGAAACAGCGCTGATCGGCTTCTGCCGGCAAAGCCTGGCCGGGTTCAAGGCACCGAAACGGATCGTTTTTCAGGACCTGCCCAGAACATCGACCGGGAAAATCCAGAAATTCACCCTTCGCGAACAGGCGCGCATGTTTACCGCCTGAAAACACCACCGGGCATCCCCGACACCGGGATGCCCGGCGGCCTCAACCAGAACGACCGAACACGTATCCCGGCCTTCGCTCGCACCAGACCGCCGAAAGCGCAAGACCACCACTTTTCATTGTCTGAAAAAGAAAACTTGCTAGTCTTTGACTGAGGAGGTCCAGCCGATGGAACGCCGCCTGAGCGCTATCCTGGCTGCCGATATGGTCGGCTATTCGCGGCTTATGGAAGCCGATGAAATCGGCACACTTGAACGCCAGAAAGCTCATCGTTCAAACCTCATCGACCCTGCCATCGACAAATTCCGAGGGCGCATCGTCAAGGAAATGGGCGATGGATTGCTGGTCGAGTTTCCGTCGGTTGTCGATGCCGTCCAATGCGCCGTCGAAATCCAGCGCACCATGCCCCAGCGCGAGCAGGGCACCGTACCCGATCGACGGATCGCCTATCGCGTCGGGATCAACCTGGGAGACATCATCGTCGATGGCGACGATATCTACGGCGACGGCGTGAACGTGGCGGCCAGACTGGAACAGCTGGCCGAACCGGGCGGCATCTGCATCTCCGGCACCGCCTACGACCACATGCGCTCTGCCGTCAAGGTCGGCTATGTGTCGATGGGCGAGCTTCAGGTCAAGAATATCGAAAGACCGATCCGGGCGTACAGGGTTCTTACCGATCCCCAAAAGGGCGACGCCACAGGCAATCCCCCCAAAAGGCTCCAACCAAGCCGCACAATGGCAATTGCAGCAATTGTCCTTCTTCTTGTTTTCGGGATGGCCGGGTGGTGGACCTTCAATCAGTCCGCCCCCCAGGCGGGCAGCGAAAACCGACCACCGCTGGCACTCCCCGATAAACCATCAATCGCCATCCTGCCCTTTGCAAATCTATCAGGTGACGCAGAACAGGAATACTTTGCCGAGGGCTTCACCGAAGACCTGACCAGCAACCTTGCCCAGTCGAAAGACCTGTTCGTCATCTCCCGCAATTCGACATCTGCCTACAAGACGCGCCCTGCGAATATCCGCGACATAGCCGCCGATCTTGGTGTCCGCTACGTTCTCGAAGGGTCGATCCGCCGCATCGACGACAAGATCCGGATCACGGCTCAGCTCATAGATGCCTCCAGGGATACGCATGTCTGGGCAAAACAATATGATGAACCCGTCTCCGGTATATTCGACGTTCAGGACGACCTCACCCGCGAAATCGCGGGCAGCCTTCTGGTCAACATGCGCAAGGCAGACCTCGACCGGACGCGCCAAAAGCGGCCAAGCGACCTGACCGCCTACGACTACGTGCTGCGCGCCCGCGCGCTCTGGGACACCCCCGGCAAGGAAGCCAAGCTCGAAGCGCGCGAACTGGCGGAAAAAGCCATCGCGCTGGACCCGAACTATGCACCCGCCTATGCCGTTCTCGGCGACACCTACAACAGCGCGTATATTCTTCAATGGGAAGGACCCGAAGCGCTCGACAAGGCCTATGACCTGGCGCGCAAGGCGGTAGAGCTGGACCCGCGATCGTCGCAATCCTACGAATTGCTCGGTCGCGTATTCCTGCGTCAGAACAAGCACAACGAGGCCATCCTGTCGCTGCAAAAGGCGATTGACCTCAATCCCAACCGATCCTTTCACTACGCAGCCCTGGCCGACGTTCTGACATTCGCCAACCGGCCGGAAGAAGCCATTGACCTTATGCAAACGGCGATCCGGCTGGATCCGTTCTATCCCGCCCGGGACAACATGTATCTCGGTCGGGCCTACTATTTCAGCAAGCGGTACGAAGAGGCGATGGTCGAACTGAGAACCTGCGTTATCCGCACGCCCCGGTATCGTCCCTGTTACATGTATCTGGCGCCGACCTACGCCCAGATGGACCTGCCGGACGACGCCGCGAACACCGTGGACGAGCTGATGCGGATTGCACCAAATTTCTCGATCGCCAAATCGGTTCGTGGCCACCTCCCGTTCGTGGAACCGGCGATGGACTTCTACATCGACGGGCTGCGCAAGGCAGGTGTTCCCGACTAGCGCCAATGCGCCTCCACAGAACTCCTACCCCTTCCCCTCACAAGACCCGCAGCCGGGGGCGCCGATACTGCGCCGCAGGTGCCACCAGCAACTCGTGCAATGCCCAGACCAGCGCATCAACCCGGTCGGGCGAACCCTGCCCTTCAAACCCGCGCGTGGTCAACTGGCACATCTGCTCCTCCAGCGCGTCCAGCCCGGCCACATGGGACACCCGCCCCTGCTCGTAGAGCGCCGCCACCGGCTCCGCCCGCGCCACCTTCCCGCGTGACGCCCGCACCGCCCGGAACGGCACCAGCGGGTCGACCTGCCGCACGACCTCTTCCACCAGCTGCCCGCCCTGATTGACCTCTGCCACCAGCCTCTCGGCCCCGAACTCGTCCATCGCGGCTATCGCCGCCCGCGCCCAGCCCGCCGGACCAACGCCCTGCACCGTCCGGTCAGCCAGCACAAAGGCCCGCCAGTCCTCGGGCGGGCCTTGCACTTGCGCCCCAACCACCACGATCCCGCAGGCATCTGCATCCACCCCGCCACTCACCGCCGGGTCCAGCGCCACAACAATCCGATCCAGATCCGGCACACGCGCCGCCCGCGCCGCCTCCAGCATCGATCCGGTCCACAGCGCGCCCTCGGCATCGGCCAGCAGCACCCCGTCCAGCTCCTGCCGCCCCAGCCGCGTCCCCGCATAGCGCGCCCGCACTTCTTCCAGAAACGACGCTGCCAGGTTGGCCCGGTTCGCCTCGGTCGGCGCATGGGTCACCACCGTGGACGGTGCCGCCAGCAAATCCTTCAAAACCTTCACGTTCCGCGGCGTCGTGGTCACACAGGCCTGGGGCAGATCCCCCAGCCGCAACGCAAATTGCAACATGTCCCAGGTCTCGCTCGGCTTCGGCCACTTGGCCAGCTCGTCCACCCAGGCGGCATCGAACTGCGGCCCCCGCAAACTGTCCGGATCATGCGCCGAAAACACCTGCGCCTCGGCCCCGTTGGGCCAGACCAGCTTGCGCTCCGACGCTTTCCAAGCGGGCCGACGATCCGGCGGTGAACACTGCAAGATCCCGCTATCGCCGAAAATCATCACTTCGCGCACCTGATCCCGGGTCTCGCCCACCAGCGCCACACGCCGCGCCACGCCCTTGTCCAGCGGCTTGGCCCCCTCGACCATCGAGCGAACCCACTCGGCCCCGGCCCGCGTCTTGCCCGCGCCGCGCCCGCCCATGATGACCCATGTGCGCCAATCCCCCTCGGGCGGCAACTGATGCGGCATCGCCCAGAACTCGAACAGGAAAGGGAGGGCACACAGCCCTCCCTCCCCGATCTCACTCAGAAACCTCTCCCGCACCGCAGCATCGGCGGAGGCGAGCCAGCCTGCACCCGATCTCAGATCGGGCCTGCTCAAGGTCGAGCGCATAGCCCCCCTGGGCAATTCCTTGTTGTCTGTGATGGTGTTCGACAAAACTCGTCTCCACTTTCTGACAGTTCCGGATCAGGCCGTCGACCTGACCAAGCTGCTTGGCTGTGCCAGCAAGATCTGCTTCCTCCCCGGTGACGATCTGCTTGCGCAGGTCTTCCGCCGCTTGCCGCAGACCGCGAATGGACGTTTCGAGCGACTGCAACAAATCAGCCGTCCGGGCGATCCTCTCTTCCGGGGTAATCATCGTCATATGTGCGTCTGACCTCATGCGTGAGTTGTTCCGCACGAGAGAAACGAAAAACGGCCACCGGATCAGATCCGGAGGCCGCCGCCCACTTCTTCTAGCATGACACAACCTATACGAGAGAAAGGTCGCAGAGTCAAGAATTTTCGCAACAGCTGCAACGGGTTGCGTACGGCGCGGGTTAAGGAAACACTAACGGCAGCCCCGGTCACGGCAAATGATAGGACAGGAACCTCTCCGTCCCCTCGCCATTGTGGCTCCATCTCGCCCGCACCCCGAACACCTCGGAAACCGTCTCCAGGGACAACGCCTCGGCAGGCGCGCCAAAGGCGACCAGCCGCCCCCCGGACAGTACCGCCACCCTGTCACAGGTCATCGCCTGGTTCAGATCGTGCAGCGCCATCACCGTTGTCACTTTAAGCGCGCGGACACAGCTCAGGATCGACAGCTGGTGGTGAATGTCCAGATGGTTGGTCGGTTCATCCAGCAGCAGCAGCCCCGGCTGCTGCGCCAGCGCGCGGGCAATATGCAGCCGCTGGCGCTCTCCACCCGACAGGGTTGCCCACTCCCTGTGCGCCATCCCGGCCATGTCCACGGTCCGCAGCGCCTTGTCGACCTGCCACGTGTCTTCCGCCTGCCAAGGCCGCAGGGCCGACAACCACGGCGTGCGGCCCAGCTCCACCACCGACCGCGCACTCACCCGCTCTGTCGTGTCGGCCTGTTGCTCGACAATGGCGACACGCCGGGCGATCTGCCGCCGCCCAAGCGCCGACAGGGGATCACCGGCCAGTTCGACCTGCCCCGAACTCGGGCGCACCAATCCCGCCAGCAGGCGCATCAGGGTCGACTTGCCCGACCCGTTGGGACCGACCAGCGCCAGCGTCTCACCGGGGTCCACGTCAAAGGACACACCTGACAACAGGCGCTTGCCGCGCACGGCGTAACTCAGGTCTCGGGCCTCGATCCTCATCGCGCGCTCCTTTGTCCGCGCACCAGAATGACGGCAAAGGCTGGCGCACCTATCAACGCAGTCACCACCCCGATGGGCAGGACCTGACCGGGGATGATGATGCGCGACACGATATCCGCTCCAATCAGGAACACGGCACCGATCAGGGCGGCGGTCGGGATCAGGCGGCGATGCCCCGGCCCCACCAGAAATCGCGCGGCATGCGGGATCACCAGCCCGACAAAGCCGATGGACCCCACGATCGATACCATGACCGCCGTCGTCAGCGCGGTGGCAAGGATCAGCACCGCCTGCACCCGCCGGACGGGTATGCCCAGCGACGCCGCGGAATCCGAACCAAAGGTAAAGGCATCCAGCGCGCGGGCGTGAAAACGGCAGATCAGCCAGCCGGCAAAAGCCACAGGTATCGCAAGATACACATCCGGCCAGCGCACCCCGCTCAGGTTGCCCATCAGCCAGAACATGATTCCGCGCGCCTGATCGGCATTGGCGGATTTGGCGATGATGAAGGCCGTCATCGCGTTGAACAGCTGCGATCCCGCAATCCCCGCCAGAACGATCTGCGCCGTTGCCGCCCGTCCGCCACCCGCACCCGCCGCACGGGCCAGGATGGCAACGAACCCAAAAGCCAGCAGCGCACCGTTGAACGCGCCAAAGGACAGGGACAACGCGCCGCCGCCCAATCCGGCGATGGTCACCGCCACCGCCCCGGTCGAGGCCCCGGCAGAGATGCCCAGAATATACGGATCGGCCAGCGCGTTGCGCAGCAGCGCCTGCAGCACCACACCCGCCACGGCCAGTCCCGCGCCGCAGGCCGCGGCGACCAGCGCCCGTGGCAGCCGGTAACTCCACACGATCCCCTGATCGATCGGATCGACGGCCAGACCCGCCCCGGCCAGCTTGTTGGCCAGCACTGAAAACACAAGCTCGGGCGCAAGCGCGGTTTCCCCGATCATCGCGCCCGCCAGAACCGCCGCAACCAGCACCGGCACGGCAAGGCACACGGCCCCCAGTACGTGCCGGGCGATTGCGGCGATCTCGCTCACTGGCTGTTACCGCCGCTGCTCAACTCCTCGGCCAGATCCTCCAGCGCCGGAATTGCGCGTATGGTGGCGTCCATGGCCTGTGCGTCCATGATGACGATGCGGTCGTTCCTGACCGCATCCATCCGGCTGGCCACCGGGTCGTTGCGCAGAAACTCCAGCTTTTTCTCATAGTCATCGGCGGCAAAGCGGCGACGGTCCATCTTGGCGATCACGATGACGGTCGGATTGGCCTTGGCAATGGTTTCCCAGCCCACCGTCGGCCATTCCTCATCCGTTTCGATGACGTTGCGGATGCCCAGCGCGTTCATCATATATCCCGGCGCGCCTTTCTGCCCGGCCACGAACGGATCGCTTTCCATCTCCGGGGACGAGAACCAGAACACGGCGGACACGTCGTCAAGTTCCACCGCCTTCGCCCTGGCAATGGCTGCGGCCTCGCGCGCCCTGTAGTCCGCCACCAGTTCCGCACCCTTCTCGGACGCCCCAAAGACAGCGGCCAGTTCCTCGATCCCCTGATACAGCGTATCGGTCGAGAACATCTCGATCCGCGTCCCGTCACTGCCGACCGAGTTGTCCTTGCCGACGCAATCGGCGGGCATCACATAGGTCGGAATGCCCAGTTCGTGAAACTGTTCGCGCGTGGCAACGATGCCTTCGGGGCCGACATGCCATTCATATTGCGCCGCCACCAGACCGGGCCGCCTGGCAACCACGCTTTCAAAGCTGGGGTCGTTGTCGGCCAGACGCTCCACCTTGGCGTTCACCTCGGCAAATTCAGGCAGAACCTCGTTGAACCAGACCGAGGTTCCCAGAACCTGCTCGCCCAGCCCCAGCGCATAAAGCACCTCGGTCGCGGCCTGACCGACCGTGACCGCCGACGCCACTGGCGCCTCGAACGTCACCGAATGGCCGCAGTTTTCGATGGTCAGCGGAAAACTTTCGCTGGCGGCCACACTTGCCGCCGACAGAGACAGGGAAAGGCCCACAAGGCCGGTACGCAAAACCATGATGATCGATCTCCATATGTCAATGACCGGAGAACGGGTGAAAGGGCATTGACCAAAGCGACAGTCGCATTTCGTCTTCTGTCGGTGCAGGGCGGCGCACGGCCCCCCGGCAGGATCCTTTGGCAACCTCCCCGGACAACCCCGTCCGGTGTGTTTCGGTTTTTACCGGCAGGTCTCCTGACTGACGGGTCGTCGCCTGTCCTGTCTTCCCAGACCTGAAAGGCCCAGTGACACGAACGGACAGCGCTCGCCGCCTACAGTTGCGGGGGCAGTTCCGGTTGATGCCGCGCGGCACCTCGGATTCCCTCTTAGCCCTTTCGGGACCGGTACCGCGCGCTTAGTGCAATCCTTACGGTGCGGCAAGAAAATTCTGCGCGCGCCCGGGCTAGCTCTGCAAAAGGTTCAGCACCGCATCGCGCTCTGACAGAACCAGCAACAGCGCCAGATCACCGGGCTCGACCCGATCCAGGATCATCCTGCTGGCCTCGACCGGCGAGGCCGCGCGCAGAACCTGATCCTCCCGCAGCCCGCATTCCGTGGCGGTCTGCCGGATCAGCGCCGGAATCTCGCCCAGCTCACGCCCCCGCAGATACCCTTCCAACTCGGCGGCGACCACCACATCCGGTTGAAACCCCAGCGCCGTTCTGGTGACCTCCCGGATATCCTGGTCCGACCGATCGCCCGCATGGCTCAGCACGATGAAGCGCCGCTTTGCCGACAGCCCGCCCAGCGCCTCGCACACGGCCGCAATCGAATGTGGATTGTGGGCAAAATCGACAAACACCCGCGCGCCGTTAAAGGCGAACTCGTTGCACCGGCCCGGATTGTCACGGGCATCGGGCCTGAACCCGGCCAGCCCGGCGCGAATGGCCTCAACCGGGATCTCCATCGCACGCGCAAGGCACAGCGCCGCCATCGCGTTCAGGATGTTATAGCGCGCCGCACCCCCCATGGTCAGCGGCACATCGCGAACCGATTGAATGACCTGCTCGGCCTGCCCATCGAAGAACACGATCTCTTCTCCACGCAGGAACGAACAGCACTCTCCCCGCTCGCGGGCGCGGCGGATCAGATCGTTTTCCGGGTCCAGCGAGAACCACCAGATCACACCCGGCGTGGTTTCCGCCTCGTCCCGCACAAAGGGATCATCCGCGTTCAGGACCAGAACACCGCCCTTCTTCAGGGCGCGGCGCACGGCAAACTTCGCCTGCGCCAGTTCCGGCACCGTGTTGACGCCGTACTGGCCCAGATGATCGTTGGCCACATTCGTCACCACCGCGGCCGAGGCCGCGCGGGTCGGCAGCCCCCGGCGCAGGATGCCACCGCGCGCCACCTCAAGACAGGCGATCTCAAGCCGACGGTCCCGCAACAGCATCCGTGCACCGCCCGGCCCGGAATAGTCGCCCCGGTCCAGGATATCGTCCCCCACCCGCACGAACTCGGTCGAGGTCAGCCCCGCCACCCGGCCCGACGCACGGGCAATCGCCTCCAGCAGACGGGTCGTCGTGGTCTTGCCGTTGGTGCCGGTGATGAAAGCGACGGGAATGTTGTGCAACGCGCCCCAATCCACCGCGTCGGGCGAGGGCAACGCATCCCAGGCCCATGTCCGGCTGCCCGCGCCGTGACCCAGCGAGATCTCGTCATCGTCGCACAGGATATCGACGCCGTGCTTCTCCGCCGCCTTGATCAGCGCGATCAGGGCCGGGTTGGCCTCACGCTCCATGACGCCCCTGAGGTCGGCAACCATCGCCTCGAAATTTCCCGAGGCCGCCCCCGTCAACTCCGCCGCACAGAAATGCCAGGCGGTCTGGGCCGCAAATACCGCCGAATACAGCTGATCCATCGGCGCGGAAATCGCCAGGTTCACGCCGCCGGTGAACGCCCGCCACGCCAGCGCCTCATCCTGCCAGCCCAGCGCATCCAGCACGCGGCGCGCATGCACCTGCCACAAGCCGGTGACACGCTGCGCCAGATCACCGTCGAAAAACACATCGACAACCGCCCCCGGACTGTCCCACATCAGGCCCGGCCCGGTCAGCCGGCGCGCGTCGTCCACACGAAACAGATCGCTTTGCGCGCAGGTGATGGTCAGCGCGGTTTCAAGCGCCTCTATCCTGTCCATGTCGCCCCCTCAGTCGGAGTCCTCACCAACATCCCGCGGCAGCCGCACGCCGCGTTCATCCCGGATCAGCGCCTGATCGCTGTCAAACAGCTCCTCGAACGCGCCGGGAACGGGTGCAGGCGCCGCCGCACTCGCCTCGGCAGACTCGGCATCCTCATCCGAATTGAAATAGATGATCTGCTTCCAGCACCGCGCCGTGTCATCACCAAAGATCACCAGCACGTCGCCTGGTGCCGCCATGTCCAGCGCCGCGTTGATCGCCTCGACCTCGTCGGGAATGACGCTGATCGCCTCCTCGGCAACTCCGCCCGACATCAGGCCCGATTTCAGCATCTGCGGGATTTCGTCATGGCCGCGCCCGCGGCGGTTGTCATCGGCCTTGCAGATGAAATGATCGAAATGCCCCGCCAGCGCCTTCGCCGCATCCGCCACGTCCTGATCGCGCCGGTCACCGGGCATCGAGACGACGCACAGCCGCCTGCCCTTGACATCCATCCGGTCGGACATCGCGCTCATCGCCGCCAGCGCCGCCGGGTTGTGCGCATAGTCCAGGATCACCTTGAAGGGATGCTCGTCAAACACGTTCATCCGCCCCGGTGCCTGGAAATAGCTGGTGTCGAAGGTGCGCAACCCGTGCCGGATATTGTCCAGATCGACCCCGAAACTATAAGCCATGGCTGCCGCGAACATGGCGTTCTGCACGTTGAAGATCGCCTTGCCCTCAAGTGCTGCCGGAATCAGATGCGACCACAGGATCGGGATATGCAGCCCGTTGTCATAGATGGTCAACATGTCGCCATTCATGCCCTGTTCCAGCACGATGGCCTTGCCGCCCGCCTGAATATGCTCCTTCACCAGGCTGTGGCCCGGATTGGTCGTCACGTAAAAAATGGTCTTGGCCGGCGCATAATCGGCCATTTTCAGACAGTTGATGTCATCGGCGTTCAGCACCGCCGTGTCGGTGGCGCTTTCCACCACCACGCGCTTGACCACCGCCAACTGCTCGACCGTGTCGATGCCGCCCAGCCCCAGATGGTCGGCCGAAACGTTGAGACACGCCGCCACGTTCGAGCGCTGATAGCCCAAACCCGACCGGACAAGCCCGCCGCGCGCGGTCTCCATCACCGCGAAATCCACCATCGGATCGCGCAGCACGATCTGCGCCGATTTCGGCCCCGTCATGTCACCCTTGACGCTCAGCTTGCCATCCACATAAACGCCGTCCGTCGAAGTCATCCCGACAATCTTGCCGCTGGCCTTCATGATATGGGCCAGCATCCGCGACGTCGTGGTCTTGCCGTTGGTTCCGGTGATCGCGGCAATCGGGATGCGGGTCTGCTGGCTGGCCGGGAACAGCATGTCGATCACCCGTCCCGCAACGTCGCGCGGCTGGCCCTCGGACGGGGCCACGTGCATGCGGAAACCGGGCGCCGCGTTCACCTCGACGATCGCGCCGCCGATCTTCTTGTAGGATTTGGTGATATCGTCGATCAGGAAATCGACGCCGCCCACATCCAGCCCCACCGCCATGATCGCGCGCTCGGCCATGTCGCGATTGTCGGGATGCACCACATCCGTCAGGTCGATGGCGGTGCCGCCGGTCGACAGGTTCGCCGTCGAGCGCAGATAGAAAATCTCGCCCTCGGGCAGCACCGTTTCTTCGGTCACGCCCGCATTCTCCATCAGGCGCCTGGCCTGAGTGTCGATCTCCAGCATGGTCAGCACCTTCTCGTGCCCGATGCCCCGGCGCGGGTCCAGGTTCACGATGTTGACCAGCTCGGCAATCGTGTGCTTGCCGTCGCCCACCACATGGCCCGGCACCCGCTTGGCCACCGCAACCAGCTTGTTGTTGACCACCAGCATCCGGTGATCGAACCCGGTAATGAAGCTTTCGACCAGAATGGCGCGGCTGCGTGAATGCTCCTTGGCCTCGGCAAAGGCGGTCTCGACCTCGGATTCCGAATTCAGGTTGATCGACACGCCGCGCCCGTGATTGGCATCCAGCGGCTTGACCACCACCGGAAACCCGATCCGCGCCGCCGCCTTGGCCGCCTCGCGCGCGGAATAGACCATGCGCTGTTGCGGCACCGGCAGGCCCAGATCGTTCAGCAGGTTGTGGGTGTCTTCCTTGTCACAGGAAATCTCCACCGCGATATGCTTGGTTTCCGAGGTGATGGTGGCCTGAATGCGTTTCTGGAACTTGCCATGCCCGAACTGCACCAGCGAGCCTTCGTTCAGGCGGATCCAGGGAATGTCGCGCTCCTCCGCCGCCCTGACCAATGATCCGGTCGAGGGGCCGAATTCCTTGCGCTGCGCCCGCAGGACAAAGCTGCGCAACTCGTCGTCCCAATCGAACTCGGGATCGAAATCGTACTCCAGCTGCTCTTTCAGCTCCTGCGGCAGCAGATGCATCAACAACCGCATCGCCAGCTTTCCGGCGGCCAGCCCCACGTCGCGCTGGCGGTATTCATAGACCATGTTGTACTGGCCCGGCTGACCGGTGCCGCGGGTCCGGCCAAAAGTCACGTCCGAGCCCGCCACGTTCTGCACCTCGATGGCGCAATGCTCCAGCACATGGCCCAGCCAGGTGCCCTCATCCTCGCGCAGGCGGCGGATGAACCCGCCGGGTTCGCGATAGGAACAGCCGTGCTCGGCCAGGCCGGGCAGCGCCGCAATCAGGGCGTCGATAAACGCAGGCCCGATACGGGCCGATGGCCACTCTTCCAATATTCCCAGATCAATGACATGCCGAATGACCGGAAAACTCGCCCAGACATTCGGGCCCACAAAGACATTGGTCGAGACGATTTTCATGAGGCTCCCCGTTTATCAGATTTTTATTCCCCCCCGGCGGCGGCCTTTTCCCCGGACACTTCCGGCAGGGTGCAGAACGCCAGATGCTCATCCGGCGGAAACGCCTGACGAGCCGTCAGGTCATAACGGCACCCTTCGCCCAGAACGTCAAGCCGAAGTCCAAGCAGGCTCAGCGCCTCTCCGGCGCGCGCATCCCACATTGACGAATGGCTGAGATGGCTGGCATCGACCACCGTGACCGATCCGCTGCCCACCACTTCCAGCACGTTGTCGGGTCCGATGAAGGCCGCCGTGTCCTCGTCGATACCCAACCCGATCAGAAAAGGGTTGAAGGATGAGGCGGTTAGCAACCGCCCCAGCCGGTTGCGCTGGGTGAAATGCTGATCGATGATGACGGCGTTGGTCAGCCCCATTCCCGGCGCCAGCGTGATATTGCCCTGCGCGGGGGCCGCGTTGCTACTGCCTCCGGCGACCATGTGTTCCGACATGATGGATGCCCCCGCCGAGGTGCCCGCAACAGGCACCCCCGCCGCATTCCGCCGCCGGATCTTCTGCGCCACCAGCGTGCCGCCCAGAATCGCCGACAGCCGCAACTGGTTGCCGCCGGTCATGAAAATCCCGGTCGCCCGGTCCAGCATCCCGGCAAAATCCGGGTTGTCGCAATCGGCCCGGCGCGAGATCGGCAGGAACTCGACCTTGCCCGCGCCAAGCTCGGAAAAGATGCGGTTGTAATCCGGCCCCGTCTCTTCCAGCATCGAGGCGGTGGGGATCACCACGATATCCGCCTTCGGTCCACCCGACATCTCCACGAACCTGCGGTGGATCTGCATTTCCTTCACGCGGTCTTCGCCGCCACCGATGGGGATGATGAACCCGCGCGGGGTGTCTGCAGCAACGGGTGCTGGGCACATGTCGAAAAAACCTTCCAGTCCTGAAGCGGGCAGCCGCCAGAGCCGCGCGGACGCTTATACCTGTTCATACATGCCGCGCCGGGCTATCTGGCCGTTGCGGACATGCCATTCCCCCCGTGCCATCACATGCCGCACCCCAAGGTTTTCGTCAAGAACCACCAGATCAGCGTCCATATGCACGCCCAACCGTCCCTTGCGGCGCAGTTTCAGCAAATCGGCGACATTCGAGGTGAACGGCGCCAGCGCCTCGGCCAGCGGCACCCCCATTCCCACCAGCGCGGCCAGCGTTTCCGGCAAGGTATCCGACAGGCCGATGCCAAAACGGGTCAGGTTCCCTTCGCGGTCAAAGGCAGGCAGGCATCCGCCGCCATCCGAGCTGATGGTGAACCGCTCCATCCGACCGCCCGCGTCGCGAAACCGCACAAAAGCCTCCGCAGCCGAAATTCCGGGCTCGACATGATCATCGGGAAAGGCGGTGGCATCGATGTAACAGCCATGCCGGGCCAGCGCCACGGCCTGCTCGAACAGCGGTTTATTGCGGTTGACATGGGTCGGGTTGAACACCCGCGCAGGGATTTCGGACGTGGCAATCGCCTGTTCCAGCATCGACAGCCCCCGCTCCCCATCGCCCATGTGGCAATGCACGATCCCCGCCTTGCCGGTCATCAGCCCGGCCACATGCGCCTCGCTGGCGATGCGCAGCACCTCGTCCAGCGTCGGCTGACTCGAGCGGTGATCGCTGATCGCCAGCTCCCCCACCCCGATCACCGGATCAAGAAACACGATATCGCCCCGCGCCGACCCGGTCAGCGTGGTCAGCGGCACATGATACCCCCCGGTATGACACCAGGCCGAAAGCCCTTCTTCGCGCAACCCATAGGCCTGCTGCACCAGCGTCTGAGTATTCCGCGTCAGGTCATCCGTACCCAGAACCCCGACAACCGAAGTCACCCCGGCGCGGGTAAAGGCCGACAGCATCATCGGCGGCACCCGGCTGGCCGGCCCGGTTTCGCCGCCACCCCCGGTGATATGCGCATGCGCATCGATCAGCCCCGGCACAACCGGCGCGCCCTCGGCATCCATCACCTCGGCCGTCAAAGCTTCCGGTATGTCGGGCAGACCCGCTCCCAGATAGACGATGCGCTCTCCGGCGATGACGATGTTGCCGATGCCAACCGGCTCGGGACTGTGGATCAGGGCGTTCTTGATGACGGTCAGCACAGGTCAGGTTCCTTGATGAAGGTGGCAGCAAAAACACTGCGTCACCTCTGACAGTTCGATTGGGCTTTGGGAAACGTTAAAGCAAAGTGACCCGCCCATTGATGATCAGATTTTGATAAGTCCTGATGCAACCGACCGCATTGGCAAGGTTGCATCACCCGGATCCGGCTCCGCCGGTCTCCAGTGGCGCGACGCAACGCAGACGGGCAAAGACGCTGCCCCGTCGAAATCGATCCATCAGACTGCCTGGGACTTGTACATTTCGCACAACACGCCCCCGAAAACCTGTACATTTCGGACAAGTCGGACAAGCGGGTCAGTCGCCCTCGCTCTTCCGCTGAGCCTCGATCTCGCGCCATTTGGCGACGTTGCGGTTGTGCTCCTGCAGCGTTTCGGCAAAGGCATGACCCCCCGTTCCGTCAGCCACGAAGAACACGTAATCCGTCTTCTCCGGCGCCACTGCGGCCTCAAGACTTGCCAACCCCGGATTGGCAATAGGCGTCGGTGGAAGGCCATCTATAAGATAGGTATTCCAAGGTGTTACGCGGCGAAGCTCGCTTTGTCGCAACCCGCGCCCCAGGCTGCCCTGACCCTTGGTGATCCCATAGATCACGGTCGGGTCCGTCTGCAGTTTCATGCCTTGTTCCAGGCGGTTGACGAACACACTCGCCACCTGCCCCCGCTCTTCTGGAACGCCGGTTTCCTTTTCGATGATCGAAGCAAGGATCAGCATTTCTTCCGGCGTCTCGATAGGCAACCCATCTTGCCGGGCCTCCCAAACCGCGTTCACCCTAAGTTGCTGTTTTTCCACCATTTTAGCAAGAACTTCGGCGCGGTTCGTCCCAGGCGTCACCTCATAACTGTCCGGTGCCAACATCCCTTCGGCCGGCAGTTCCCCGACCTCGCCGTCCAGCACGTCCATCGCCTTGAGGGCCTCGACAACCTGCCACGACGTCACGCCCTCGGCCATCGCAATGCGATAGCGGGTATCCCTCTCGGCGCGTTTTTCTGTATATTCTTCAGGCACTTGACCATCAGCAGGATCGAATTCGGCAATCTCGACAAACTCCAGCGTGGCCGGGTCCAGTTCCCGCACCTCGGTCTGGGTCCGCGTCACGCCAATCCGATACACGATTTCGGTCCCGCATGTGCTGGCCCCGCTGCGCGTGATCTCCTCGACAATCTGTTCCATCGACGCACCTTCGCGGATCAGAAAACTTCCCGCCTTAAGGTGTTGAGATTTATCGGAATAATCTGACCCCAAGCGGAAGATTGTGCCACTGGTCACCGCGCCCTGCTGCTCCAGATCACGGCTCACACGGGTCATGTTCGACCCACTGGCAACCCGCAGGCAGATGGCCGTATCCAAAGGTCCTTCAGCGGTATACTGCGACTTGCCCCACAGCACGACCCCAGCGGCCAGGAACATGCCCACCGCCAGAACAGTCAGCATGTTCGAAGCCAGACCCCGCCACATTTAGTTGGCCTTTCCGAAGATCACACTCGCATTTGTGCCACCGAACCCGAACGAGTTCGACAGGGCAACATCGATCTTGCGCTCGCGCTTGGCGTTCGGCGCCAGATCAAGCGGTGTTTCGACGGCCGGGTTTTCCAGGTTGATCGTCGGCGGGGCAACCTGATCGCGGATCGCGAGGATCGAGAAAATCGCCTCGATCGCCCCTGCCGCGCCCAGCAAATGCCCAGTGGCCGATTTGGTCGACGACATGGTCGCCTTTGCCGCGTGATCCCCCAGCAGACGCTCCACCGCTCCAAGTTCGATCGTGTCCGCCATGGTCGAAGTGCCATGCGCATTGATATAGTCGATGGCCGAAGGCTCCAGCCCGGCGCTCTTCAACGCGGCGCGCATCGAACGTTCGGCACCATCACCGTCTTCGCTAGGCGCCGTGATGTGATAAGCGTCGCCAGACATGCCGTAACCAAGCACCTCGGCATAAATCTTGGCGCCGCGTGCCTTTGCGTGCTCATATTCCTCCAGCACCACAACGCCCGCGCCCTCGCCCATGACAAACCCGTCGCGATCAACGTCATAAGGACGGCTGGCAGCTTTGGGGTTGTCCGCATACTTGGTCGACAGCGCCTTGCACGCGTTGAAACCCGCGATTCCGATTTCGCAGATGCAGCCTTCGCCGCCGCCCGCAACCATCACATCCGCATCGCCAAGACGGATCAGCCGGCTGGCGTCTCCGATGGCATGAGCACCGGTCGAGCACGCCGTCACGACCGAATGGTTCGGTCCCTTGAATCCAAAGCGGATCGACACCTGACCCGACGCTAGATTGATCAGCGCACCGGGGATAAAGAACGGCGACACACGGCGTGGGCCGCGGTCCTTGATCAGGTTGGCGGTTTCCGCAATCGATCCGAGCCCACCGATGCCCGACCCGATCATGACACCGGTACGCAGGCGAGCATCCTCATCCTCGGGCAGCCAGTCGGCGTCCTTGCACGCCATTTCGGCTGCAGCGATCGAATACAGGATAAAGTCCTGGATCTTGCGCTGTTCCTTGGGTGGCATCCAATCGTCGGGATTGAATGTTCCGTTCGTGCCATCACCGCGAGGTACTTCGCAGGCATAGGTCGTGGCGACTCCGCTTGCCTCGGCGTCGAATAAGGTGATCGGGCCGGCACCTGACTCTCCGGCCAGCAGCCGCGACCAGGATTCCTCGACCCCGCTGGCCAAAGGTGTGACCAAACCAAGACCGGTTACAACGACTCTGCGCATAGACTATGCCTCTTGCCTGCTTCCTGTTTGAAAACCGCTCATACCCCGGCCAAGGGGATGGGGGCAAGAGCGAGCATTCCTTTACAATCAGCGTTTTTCAGCCACTTGGCAATCGCAGAGCTCTGATGAACTTGCCGCAACACGCACCAGAGCAAGCGACTTCGCTGAACGGAACAAGACGTGCTCACCTCAAAACAGGTTCGATCTGAGGACCCGCCTCATCAACACCAATCCGACAGGTCGTCTTCCAAATGACGACCGAATTTCGCTCAATGCCAAAGGAACGCCAACCCGGCATGCTGCGTGGCAGCAATTTCGGGATGGCGCAGAAGTTTCTTATTGGAAATCAGCGACCGGTTCATGCGCAGACTGGGCGACAGCCAGCGCTTCGGACAGATCCAGTGTTTTGCGGAACAACGCTCTACCGACCATCGCGCCTGCGATATTGTGAATATACGCAAGACGCGAGATATCGTCGACCGAACGTACGACGCCGCTGGCGATGACGGGCGTCTTTGCCTCGGACGCCAGACCGGAAATCAGGCCCAGCTGCGCCTCGACGTCGACCATGTCGCTATTGATATCGGTCACCAGGATCGCTGCAAACGGCGTATCAGTGAACGCTTGGATAAAGGCTTCCGGCGTCCAGACACTCTGACTGCGCCACCCTTCGGTCATCACATAGCCCTGCCACACATCGACCGCCAGAACGATCTGGTCGGGATGGCGGATTGCCAGATCCTTGACCGTGTGTGGATCGCGCGCCGCAAACGTACCAAGAACAACGCGCCCCACGCCTTTGTCGATCCAATGGTCAACATTCTCGCGGGTCCGCATGCCACCGCCCAGCTGAACCGGAACGCCGACCGCGCGAATGATCTCTTCGATCAGTTCGGCATTCTCGTGACTGCCTTCAATCGCATCGAAATCGGTCACGTGAATCCATTCCGCACCGGCCTGAGCCCAGCTGCGCGCGGTCTCGACCGGATCGACATGCCACAGCATCGCCGAATCCAGCCGCCCCTTTTCGAGCGTCACGCAGCGCCCTTTTTGCAGTTCCATCGTGGGATAAATGATCATGAGCCTGTTCCTCTGCTCAGTCGTCGTGGAAATCGAGCATAGCATATCGCAGAGAGAATCGCAGTCATCTCACAGGATCGGCATCGTTTGCGCCATTTGCGGCGCACGGGCGAAAAATGCGTTTCACATCACGGCTGGTGGCCCATTGCGGCGAAACAGATTCACCAGCGTTCCGCGATACTCGGTTTCGCGCAGCGGCTTGTAACCCAGTTTTTCTACCAAGTTGCGGGATACTTCGTTGGCGACGTCCACCAATGCAACCAGCGGGCCGGGGATCACCCTGTCAAACCAGTCATGAGCGGCCTGCGCGGCCTCGTATCCCAACCCCTGGCCTTGAGCTTCTTGGGACAAGACCCAACCTGCTTCGGGGAACCGGTCGAAATCTTCGCCAAGGCAACGATTGCTGTAGAAAAAGCCTGTCTGCCCGATCATCCTGCGGGATGCTTGCGAAACAACCGCCCATTGTCCGAAACCAGTCATCTGCCAGTGACCAGCATTGCGCAGAAACGCATCCCAGGATTCGCCGCGCGTTCGCACCTCGCCACCGATAAAGCGGACGACCGTGGGATCGCTCCAGATTTCCGCAAACCGCTGAAAATCCTCAGGTCGCATCGCACACAGCGTCAAACGTGCCGTATTTATCATCGGGATGGATCGTTTCATGTCCTGCCCGTTCTGTTTTTTTGCCTCAGGAACGAAAATTGCTGGCGGTGCAGGCGTTGCGCAAGACGGAATCTGCATCGGTCAACAAAAAACGGCGCCTCCGTTGCACGGAAGCGCCGTTTTTTTGGGGTCACTCGAAAAGCTTAGGAAGCTTCGGTGATGAATTTTACGGCGTCGCCGAAAGTCTGGATGGTTTCGGCCGCATCATCCGGGATTTCGATACCGAATTCCTCTTCGAAAGCCATCACCAGTTCCACGGTGTCAAGGCTGTCTGCACCCAGATCGTCAATGAACGACGCGTTCTCGATGACTTTGTCCTCTTCAACACCCAGGTGTTCAACAACGATCTTTTTTACGCGATCTGCGACGTCGCTCATGTCTATTCCTCATTCCTTCAGGGCGCTTTGCCCGGTTCTGCCCTTGCCCGATCGGGCGGCTTTGATATGCCCGTTCCGGGCGGTTTGGGTCCCGGAAACCCCGGGGATTCGAGGACCGACCATCGGATCAGCCCTAACAGATACGCGCCGCCTATAGCACAGACAACGCAGGAGGCAAACGCTTTCCGCCTGCCACCGCCTGCGCCTACAACATGGCCATACCGCCGTTCACATGCAAGGTGCTTCCTGTTACATAAGCCGCTTCGGGGCTGGCCAAGTATAGAACTGCCGCAGCGATTTCTCCCGCCTCGCCCATTCTGCCCATCGGAACCTGCTGTAACAGGCCTGCTTTCTGGTCTTCTGTCAGTTTTTCCGTCATCGCGGTGGTAATGAACCCGGGGGCAACGGTGTTCACGGTGATTCCCCGTGATGCAACCTCATGGGCAATCGCCTTGGCAAGCCCGACCATACCGGCCTTGGACGCAGCATAGTTGGCCTGCCCGGGATTCCCGATGGACCCGACAATCGACGAAATGTTGATGATCCGGCCCCAGCGCGCCTTCATCATGCCGCGAAGAACACCTCGGCACAAACGCATGGTCGCGTTAAGATTGACATCAATGACGCTGTCCCATTCAGCATCCGACATTCTCATAAAAAGGTTGTCCTTGGTTATTCCGGCGTTGTTGACGAGTATGTCGACCGACCCCATGATCTCGGCTGCCTGTTTCGGCAACGCAACCACGGCGTCGGGATCTCCGAGATTGCAAGGCAGAACATGGGCGCGTTCGCCAAGTTCGTCAGCCAAGGCTTGCAAGGGCTCGACGCGAGTACCTGATAGCGCCACTGTTGCGCCCGCGTTGTGCAATGCGCGGGCGATTTCCCCACCGATACCGCCCGAAGCACCTGTGATCAGAGCGTTTTTGCCCGTCAAATCAAACATGATCATCCCCTTATTAGACTGCATGTCTTTTTCATACAGCTTATGTTCCTAAAACTGTCAGGTGTCGCCCGCTGTGATTTTGTTCACGTCATCGGGTGTTCCGACTGCATTGGTCGTAAGTACCCGGTCGATTTTGCGGATCATCCCCGACAGGGCTTTGCCCGCCCCGATTTCCCATAGTACGGTAACACCATTCGCCGCCATGTATTGTACGCTTTCCCGCCAACGCACAGATCCTGTGACCTGTGCGACCAAGAGCTGGCGGATCAGGTCGGGATCAGTCACAGCCTCGGCCCGCACATTGGACACCAGCGGGACGGTGGGCGCCTTGATTTCCACATCGGCCAGGGCTTGGGCCATCACATCCGCCGCAGGCTGCATCAAGGCGCAATGGAACGGGGCGCTGACAGGCAGCATGATCGCGCGCTTCGCGCCCATTTCCTTGGCAATCTCGGCGGCGCGTTCAACGGCCGCCTTGGCGCCGGACACCACGACCTGTGTCGGGTCATTGTCGTTTGCCGCTTGACAGACCTCGCCCTGGGCGGCCTCATCGGCAACCTCGCGCACCGCATCCAGATCCAGCCCAAGAATGGCCGCCATCGCTCCTTGGCCTACCGGCACGGCACTTTGCATCGCCAGCCCGCGCGTACGCAGAAGGCGCGCCGTATCGGATAAGCTCAAGGCTTCTGCCGCGGCCAGCGCCGAGTATTCACCCAACGAATGACCGGCGACAAAGGACGCTTTTGATACCGGGACTCCTTCGGCCTCCAACGCGCGCATGGCTGCCATCGATGTGGCCATCAGCGCGGGCTGTGCATTCTGCGTCAGTGTCAGTTCGTCAATATCGCCTTCCCAGATCAGCGTGCTCAGCTTTTCTCCCAAAGCCTCGTCCACTTCATCAAAGACGGCCCTTGCAGCCGGATAGGCATCAGCCAGCGCCTTGCCCATTCCGATCGTCTGGGCGCCCTGCCCCGGAAAAACGAATGCGATTGTCATTGCGACCTCTTACCTGACGTTGGGTTGCCGCGCGGTGTAAACTGCACAGGCGCGCGGCACAAGCTCTGCATAAAGACACGGAACCTGTGCGCTCTAAACAGTTGCACCTCGAGACGCGTCACATAGGTTTTCCACAAGACTAGCAGGAGAGCCGCACAGTGCCTTTTACCAACTCGTCGAGCCAATATGGAAGTATTGCCAAAACTTTCCACTGGTTGATCGCGTTGATGATTCTGACCGCCATTCCCTTGGGATGGGTCGCAAGCGAAATGGCCAAGGACATCTATGATCCGTCCGTTCAAACCACGATCGAGGACATTAGCCGTACCGTAACCGTGTTTTCCATCCACAAAACGCTGGGCGTATCAATCTTGTTCCTGGCACTCGCGCGAATCTTTTGGGCCTTGACCCAAACCAAGCCAGGCTTGCTGAACGCGGACAACAAGCCCGAAGCTTACGTTGCGGAACTCGTGCATTGGGTACTTTATGGGGCTTTGGTTCTGGTCCCGTTGACCGGCTGGATGCACCACGCCGCCACCGAGGGTTTTGCTCCGATCGTCTGGCCGTTTGGGCAAAACCTGCCATTTGTGCCCAAATCCGAATGGCTTTCCAGCTTGACTGACCGGCTGCATTGGATATTTCAGTGGGTTCTGGTTGTTGCCGTGGGGCTGCATGTGCTTGGCGCTTTCAAGCACCACGTGATCGACCGGGACGGCACATTGCGGCGCATGTTGCCCGGTCGGCCCATCGCCCCCGAACCGCCACAACAATCGCACAGCCTGCTGCCTGCCGCTACTGCTGTAGTCCTTTGGGCGACCGCACTGGGATATGGCGTCTGGAGTGGTGGTCAAGCCGCTGAACCGACGCCCGCCTCGAACCTCGCCCAGGTGCAATCGGACTGGCAGGTCGAAAGCGGGACACTCGGGTTCACGATCACACAGATGGGAAATGCCATCAAAGGCGGGTTCGCCGACTGGAACGCATCCATCACATTTGAAGATCCGGCGCAGTCTGGCCCGGCGGGGACCGTCAACGTGACGGTCTCGATCGCGTCCGTGACCATCGGTTCGGTTACCGACCAGGCAAAAGGCCCCGATTTCTTTGACGCCGCCAACTTCCCGACCGCGACATTCCAAGCCGAATTGTTCAAGACAGAGACTGGCTATGAGGCGCGCGGACCTCTGACAATCCGTGACCAGACTCACGACGTAGTATTGCCGTTCACACTTGATCTAAAGGGCGACCAGGCGACCATGTCCGGGAAACTGGCGCTTGACCGCATGCAGTACGGGGTCGGTTCGAACATCAAAGATGAAGCGTCCCTGAAATTCGAGGTTGATGTAGACATTGAATTGACCGCACACCGTTCGCAGTGACAACACGGCTGAGCCAAGATTGGTTACCTAAAAAACGGAGGCCATGCAGGCCGCCGTTTTTTTTGGAAAGGGTAGATCCTTACTCGACCTTCTGCGCCTCGACCGAAATTTTGATCTCGACTTCATCGCTCACGTAGGGCGCGAACATACCCAGGTTGAAATCCGAGCGCACAACTGTTGTGGTTGCATCGAACCCGGCCCAGGGCTTGCCAGCCACCGGATGCTCACCCAGCTGGTTCAGCGTGGCATCCAGTTCGACCGGTTTGGTGACCCCGTTCATAGTCAGCTCGCCCACAATCTTGGCCGAATTCTCGCCAGTGATTTCAATCCCTGTCGAGTTGAAGGCAATCATGTCACCCTCCTTGGCGCCAAAGAAATCGCCCGACATGAAATGTTCTTCGCGTTTTTCCCATCCAGTAAACATGGACAGGACCGGCATCGAGACCGAAACACTTGATGTTGCGGGGTTTTCGGGGTCGAACAAGATCTCGCCCTCGAACCCCGAGAACATGCCGGTCGTGGTCGAGAACCCCAGGTGGTTGTAAGTGAAAACCACTTGGCTGTGGCTTGCATCCAGAACATATTTGTCGGCAGTCGCCAGCGCCGATGTCGCGGTCAACGCCAAGACGGCGGCAAGAAGGGTCGTTTTCATAAAGTCTGCTCCACGTTAAGACGATGCGACCAATCGGGCCGCCCATCAAACGAAAATGTGCCGCCCCAGGGCGGCACACAATCTTCGAATTTTCACAGAACCTGTTAGAGAATGAACAGAGGCAGACTCACGCAGCGATTGCAATGGATCCGCTCAACTGTCCCTTGAGCGCATTCGCGACTTCTTTCGACGCCAATGGAAGTTTCATCAAAAGGCTACCATCGAGATCGAACAACTCCACCTGCTTGTCCGAAAAGCGGGCGCCGCCCAGTGTTTCATAACCGCGACGCAGCACGGTGTGCGGACGGCCGTTTTCGTTTTTCTGCAGAACCCGCACTTCGCGACGGATCGGATCGAAATATGCGTCGGGGCGATCGTTCACATGCTTCAGGGTCAGCAAGGCTGTTCCCATTGCCAGAACCAGCATCGATGGAACCGCCTTGAAGGGCAACATGTCGGCATCGAAAGTCGAACCCGGCATAAACCAAAGGGCTAGAACACTGACGATCATCAGCAAACCGATCGCCTTGAGCAGCACAATGCGCGCAGGCCAGTTCGGAGCGAATGTGATCTTGACCGGCACGGCTTTGTCAAAGGCCGACACGGTCATCGGCTGCGAGAATGTGTTGGTCTGGGTCGCGGTCATCGGTCTCAAGGTCCTTACAATGCGGTTACTCTTATGCGGTTCAACTCGCGGTAGTCAGAATTTCGACTGAAAAAGCGTCAGCAATTGGGCGCACGCAGGGTATTTGGGCGGCGGGGTGGTGACATTATTCGGGACTTGTCCCTGACGCTCAAACGTGTATATGGGGCCATCCTTTCGCAGTGATTTGTGAACCGCGCAGCCTCTCGTGGCAGGGTCGCGAAAGGGAAATGGCCCCGCCTATGAAATGCGCCTTGATATAAACAGGAGCACACATGCCGTTCTATGAGCATGTCATGATTGCGCGTCAGGACCTTTCCAACGCGCAGGCGGAAAGCCTCGTCGAACATTTCGGCACCGTCCTCGCGGACAACGGCGGCAAGATCGTCGACAGCGAGTACTGGGGCGTCAAGACGATGGCCTACAAGATCAACAAGAACCGCAAGGGGCACTATGCCTTCCTCAAGACCGATGCCCCCGCTGGAGCGGTCCAGGAAATGGAGCGCCTGATGCGCCTTCATGACGACGTCATGCGCGTTCTGACCATCAAGGTCGACGGTCACGAAGACGGCCCGTCGGTTCAGATGCAGAAGCGCGACGAACGCGGCGATCGCCGCGAACGCCGTTGATCAACGCCTGAGGAAAGGACATAAAACCATGGCCGCAAAACCGTTTTTCCGCCGCCGCAAGGTCTGCCCGTTCTCGGGTGAGAACGCGCCCAAGATCGACTACAAGGACACCCGTCTGCTTCAGCGCTACATTTCCGAGCGCGGCAAGATCGTCCCGTCCCGCATCACCGCCGTTTCGGCCAAGAAGCAGCGTGAACTGGCTCGCGCCATCAAGCGCGCCCGCTTCCTCGCCCTGCTGCCCTACGCCGTGAAGTAAGGAGAACAGGATCATGCAAGTTATCCTTCTCGAACGCGTTGCGAAACTGGGCCAGATGGGCGACGTCGTTGACGTCAAGCCCGGCTTTGCCCGCAACTTCCTGCTGCCGCAAGGCAAGGCGCTGACCGCGTCCGAAGCAAACGTTGCTTCTTTCGAATCCCAGAAAGCGCAACTGGAAGCCCGCAACCTTGAAACAAAGAAAGAAGCCGAAACGCTGGCTGAAAAGCTCGACGGCCAGCAGTTCGTCGTGATTCGCTCCGCATCGGATGCCGGTGCGCTTTATGGCTCTGTTACGCCGCGTGACGCGGCGGACGCTGCCACCGAAGCAGGTTTCTCGCTGGACAAGAAACAGGTTGCCCTGGTCGCTCCGATCAAGGAGCTGGGTCTTCACACCGTCGCGGTCATCCTGCACCCGGAGGTTGAAGTGGCAATCAAGCTCAACGTAGCGCGTTCGGCTGAAGAGGCCGAATTGCAGGCTTCGGGCAAGTCGATTCAGGAATTGGCCGCTGAGGAAGAGGCTGCCGCCGAATTCGAGATCTCGGAATTGTTCGACGACATCGGCTCGGCCGCATCCGAGGATGAAGGTCTTTCCGCCGACGAAGAAACTTCTTCCGACGCTTCCTGAGACTGAACTCAAAAAACCTGAGGGCCGCGCATTTATGCGCGGCTTTTCTTTTTCTATATCGGCGGAAAAAGGACGACGTCGGCGGGAAACAGCACACAAACTCACAGAGGTTTGCAGCGACAAAGTCCTCCGCTTATACGGATTCCGATACGGAGGTGCCCGATGACAAACCTGACACGCCGGACAATCCTGTTTGCGTTATGCTCAACTGCATTAACTGCCTGTTCCGGTTCAGATGATCGGCTGAGCACCCGAAACCAGCAATCAAACCCTCCGCTTTATCCGAACGAAACGCCGGAATTACGGGGCCTGATCAATAAATGGGCCGACCATTACGAATTGCCGCGCGAGTTGGTCCACAAGCTTGCGATCCGCGAAAGCACCCACCGTCCTTGGGCGGTCAACAGGCCCTATTACGGCTTGCTGCAAATCTATCCGGCCACGGCCCGTACGATGGGCTATCAGGGGCCACCAAACGGGCTTTTGGATGCCGATACAAATTTGAAGTATGCGGGAAAATACCTGCGTGGCGCCTGGCTGTTGGCAGATGGCGATCAACACCGGGCAATACAGCTTTATGCCAAAGGCTACTACTATGAGGCGAAAAGGCGTGGGATGTTGGTGGAAACAGGGTTGGCCAAACCAAATACATGAAGGGGTGTCGCATAAGGCATTCAAGAAATTGACTTGGTGCGACCAGCCTAACTGACTATTTGGACTCCTTAAGTCTATTGGTATTAGGTGTTTCGGGACACTCCTGTCACAAAATGGACAAAGTGTTGCCGATCAAGCGCGCTTAATTCCTGATTATGATCAACGTACTTGTCTATATGACGCCATTTGACGCAACGTGCGGGCGTGGATATGGTAATAGCCGCAACTTGAACGGACAGATGCACCGTCCGCAGCCGAGGTGTGCAAGGTGAAGTTAATTGACTTAGCAGCGGTCGATCAAAAAGAAACGACCGCAAGTGAAATCATAGACTCCGTCTGTGATTTGCTTGGTTTTGACTTTGCCTCTTATGCGACCATGAATCCGATTCATGGTGATGTTCAGGGGTACGCAAACTATCCCGAAGAATGGAAGCATCACTATGCCCGGCAAGGCTTTCACCATTTGGATCCCACACTCTATCAAGCGGCATTGAGCGTGGCTCCCGTTGATTGGGGGCGTTTCAATCACGACGACAAATTCAACACGGTATTTCGCGACGCGAGTGATTTCGGCATTACAGATCGCGGCCTGACTGTTCCAATCCGCGGCCCCTATGGCGAATGCGGTTTGCTCAGCGTGACGCGCGACTGTTCTGACAGAGAGTGGGAATCCCAGATCAAGGATGTCATGGGAGAGCTGCAGATGGCCGCCGTACATATTCATGACACTGTGATGCGTTCGGGACTTCTGGCAAAGGCACTGTACCTGCCACCGCTGTCATCGCGGGAGAAGGAAATCCTGCAATGGGTCGCCGAGGGCAAATCCCAGCAAGATATCGGTGATATTCTCAGCATCTCGCACCGAACGGTCGAGGTTCACATGCGTTCGGGCCGGGACAAACTTGGTGCGTTGACCACTGCGCAGGCTGTCGGGCGCGCGATAAGTCTGGGCTTAATCTACCCCGGGTAAAAAAAAAGAAATCTACGGGAATCCCCCAATAGATTTCATAGTCAAGTCTCTCTTAACCTAATTGTTACGGACAATAGAGATTAGAGGGGGATGACATGATCATTGTCATTGATGGGCTGAACGCACCAAAGTTCAGCTGTGTTTTGGACGAAATGTTCAAATTGCGCGCTCGCGTCTTCCAGGATCGCCTGGGTTGGGACGTGAAAGTCGAAGATGGGAAAGAGCGGGATAAGTTCGACAACCTGCATCCTGCACATGTTGTAAGCATCAACGATGATGGGGAAGTCGTTGGATGTATGAGATTGCTTCAAACGACCGGGCCACACATGCTGGCGGACGTCTTCAACGACATCCTTGATGGTGAGCCGCCCCTGCGAAGCGCGCAAATCTGGGAAGCGACCCGCTTTTGCGTCGACACCAACAAGTTGGGTCATGGACGTGGCAAGAATACTATTTCATATGTCACGAGCGAAGTTATGATCGGGTCTTTTGAATACGCACAAAAAGCAGGCGTTCTGGACGCTGTCGCTGTGATCGATCCGGTTATCAACCGCGTCCTAAAGCGATCCGGGAATGCTCCATGCGACTATCTCGGAACACCGAAACCAATGGGAAAAGTCACGGCTATGGCCGCCTTGATGGACTGCTCCGACGAACGGATCAACAGCATTAGGGAGTATGCTGGTATAGACCACGACGTCTTCCTAGAAGAAGAAGAGGCACTTACCCTGTTCCATGGTGCAACATCGAAAGATGTTACCAAACAGCATCCGGCGAACCGTGATCACCAACCGCTCAGCGTTCTGGAAAGGTATTTCGTCGAACAAATGAACTCGGCCCGAACCGAAAGTGAAGTCCAGGCAGTGCTCAAGCTCATTGAGGAGCTTTCGGACAAGTTCACACCGGCGCAGAAGGAGGCGCTGCGACGAACACCCCGTGCTTTTGCTCAAAAGGCCTGACCCCCTCACCTTTTGAGACAGAAAGCCACTCAGGCGGAGCTGCCTTCTATACCCGGCGGCTCCGTCCCAAACCCCCCGTGCTTTTGTTGGCAAGACCTGACCCCCTCATCTTGCATATCAGAAGCCACCCAAGCGGAACCGTCGAATTACCGGCGGTTCCGCCCAAATTCCCCGGTGCTTTTGCCTGTGAGGCTCCCCCCTCGCCTCGCGGGATCAGAAGCCACTCATGCGGAGCCGTCTGTTTTTCGACGGCTCCGCCCAATTTCCCCGCGCTTCCGCGAACGAGGACCGACCCCCTCACCTCGGCCTGCGGAAGCTAAAAAAACGGAGCTGCCAGTTTCCCGGCAGCTCCGTTTTTTAGTTTTCACGAGTGCCCAGAAGAGGATTATTCCTCTTCCAGCGCCTCTACGGCCTTTTGCAGATCGTCCTTGCTGACTTCCTTGTCGCTGACGTTGGCCAGTTCAAAGACATAGTCCACAACTTTATCTTCAAAGATTGGCGCGCGCAGCTGTTGTTGCATCTGGGCGTTTTTCTGGATGAATTCAAAGAATTGGCGCTCCTGGCCCGGATATTGGCGCGCCTGCTGCATAATCGCCTGGGTCATTTCGGCGTCGGTCACCTCGACCTCGGCCTTCTGTCCCAAATCCGCCAGCAACAGGCCCAGACGTACGCGACGCTCAGCCAGCTTCACATGTTCGTCGGTTGCTTCAATCTCACCGTGGTTGTGGTCGTGCACATCGGGGTTTTCTTCGTGCCACAACTGATGAGCGATCTGCTTGGCTTCTGAATCGACCAGTGAAGGCGGCAGATCGAAAGAGACGACATCGTCCAGTGCATCCAGCAGGCCGCGCTTCATCACTGCGCGGGCAGCACCAGCATATTCTGCCTCCAGACGTTCCGCGATCTGACCTTTGAGGGCAACCAGATCCTCGGCGCCGAATTTCTTGGCCAGTTCGTCATCAATCTCCGCGGCTACCGGTTCTTTCACCTCTTTGATCGTGCAGGTGAATACCGCTTCTTTTCCAGCCAGGTGCTCGGCGCCGTATTCTTCGGGGAAGGTGACGTTGACGTCTTTTTCCTCTTCGGCCTTCACGCCAACCAGCTGTTCTTCGAAACCGGGAATAAAGCTGTTGGAACCGAGAACCAACGGGTAATCCTCGGCCGAGCCGCCTTCGAATGCCTCGCCATCAACCTTGCCCACGAAATCGATGACAACCTGATCACCGTCCTTGGCTTTGGAGCCCTTGCGGCGTGATTTGAAGTTCTGTGCGGTTTCCGCCAGGTTGGCCAGCGCCTCGTCAATTGCCGTATCGTCCGCCTTGACCACCAGCTTTTCCAGCGCAATCGACTTCAAATCGACTTCGGGGATATTCGGAAGCGCTTCATAGGACATTTCGACATGAACGTCATCGCCTTCTTTCCAGTCCTCGTTGGTCATCTTGACCTCTGGCTGCAGCGCGGGGCGGTCACCGCTGTCCTCAAAATGCTTGTTCATCGCGCCGTCAATGGTTTCCTGCATCGCTTCGCCCAGCAGACGCTGGCCGAACTGCTTTTTCAGCAGCGCCATCGGCACCTTACCCTTGCGGAAGCCCTTCATCTCGATTTCCGGCTGCGCTTCTGTCAGCTTTTCGTTGACCTTATCGTCCAGCTCGGAAGCGGTGACGACGATGTTGTAGCCGCGTTTCAGACCTTCGTTCAGCGTCTCGGTAACCTGCATTATGGTAGTCCCCATAGGATTCGGGGCGCACGAAACCGCGCGCCAGGAAAATTTGATGCCTTCTATTTTGCCCGCCGCCCGCGTGCAAGGGTCATATCCCGAAACGATCCGGTTTCGGCACGATTTCTACCAACAAAAACGCCCCAACCTGGGCCGGGGCGCTAAAAACCTGCATTGTCAGGCTGCTAAATCAGAACTTCCAAAGAGCGCCTAAAACCCATGTTTCGTTCTTCTGGAAACCGGTGGTGCCGTCGTCGAAGTCGTGATTGCGGTATTTCAGGTACACATCGGTGTTGATGCTTTCGACCTTCTGAACCACGGCCACGCCCCAAGCTTTGGTGTCCGAGCCGTCATTTACGAAATCGGCCCCGCTATAATAGTCGACGCCAACACCGGTTTTACCCCAGGACACCCAGTCCCCTTCATAGGCAATCTTGCCATACCAATAACTGGGATCGCTCGCACCGGCGCTTTCGTCATCCCGTGTGCCTGCCGCAGCGGTGAAGCTCAGCCCGCTTGGTAACAGAACGGATGCAGACCCGATCGTATCTTTCCGGTCGCCCGAATTGTCGTCCCGTTCGCGTACGGCATAGGCGACGCCGGCGGAAAACTCGACACCACCAGCAAAGGTGTTTTCATAGTAGACCGCGACGTCGTAGTAATCGTCATCGTCGCTGGACGACAGAATGTTCTGCCCCCAGGCGACACTGGCTGAAATCCCGTTGAAATCCGGAGTGTCATAGCGAATGCGGCCGCGGCGGGAGCCGTCAAAATCATCACTGGTGTCGCCAATCGTGATACCGCTCAGCGCACCGCCCAATTCGCGATAGAAAAAGCCTGAGTTCTCGTCGTTCGTAAAGGAATATAGTGCCGTTCCGACATATGAGAGGTCAACCTCGG
Source organism: Ruegeria sp. YKSE079 (assembly GCF_059612845.1). Classification (NCBI taxonomy): domain Bacteria; kingdom Pseudomonadati; phylum Pseudomonadota; class Alphaproteobacteria; order Rhodobacterales; family Roseobacteraceae; genus Ruegeria; species Ruegeria sp. YKSE079. The sequence continues at coordinate 123,302 of NZ_JBXWRJ010000002.1, forward strand.
CGGCGCCATCCGAAGCCATGCTGCCTTGACCTGCAGACGCCCTGCCCCAGTCGCCTTTGAGCGAAAAGTCGACAAACCGGATATCAGTGCGGGTCCACCCACCGAAATCCGTACCCAATTGGCTCCACTCGGTCGAGTTCGGAAAACCCAAGGCCGATTCAAACCGGAACTGAAAGTCGTTAGCCCCGAATGGTTGGAAAGCACGCAAGCCTACACGACTGTTCGACAGATCGTTGTCCAGCAAGCGGGTATCCGTCTCTTGCCCGTCATCAACGGAAATGATGGCAGGGTGCAGTTGTCCATACAACAGAACATACCCGCCCGAGCCGTTCTCGTATTTCAGTTCAGCCGCAGCCGGAAATGCTGCAGTTGCAGCAACGAGCGCAGCCAATGATGTATTTCTTGAAATATCTAGCATAACCTTCACCATCCAGCGTTTTTGGTTCCTTTGTGTCATTCACTTGTGTGCAGCTGCAGAAAAAACCAGAGCGCGCCCGGAGAGGCTGTTTGAGAATGGCAAATCGGTCACATTCCTGCAGACATTTGCATATGAGTCTCTCGTGTTTTAAGGCGCTTGGTAGAAAAATTCATGTGCATCGAAAACGACCCCAAGAAAATTGTGCCGTATTACACATGCATTGAGCAAATACCAGGTCTGCATAGTTGCACACAAACTGGCGAAATCCCGCCGAGATTTTGACTTCCAACTAGAATTGAGCCAACACCTGAGATTGCGGCGGCGACAATGCAGAACACATATTGAAAGAAGTGTAGGCTTTGCGTGAGCCTGCAAATCAGCAGGCCTTTGAATGTCCGCCTTCACACATTCAGGCAGTATTGCCAATGGTGCGGTCGAGAAGACTCGAACTTCCACGGGAGTTACCCCACAGCGACCTCAACGCTGCGCGTCTACCAATTCCGCCACGACCGCACGCCTGTGACTTGGTGAGGGGCGTATAGACGCTCATGCCAGCGATGTGAAGAGGCAAAAACACTTCAGTTTGATTTCTTGGCAACTTCACATATCTGGTAAGAAACCTGTAATCATACGACCGACAATGGAGCGTCGATTGATAGCTGCAGAAGACCGTCCAGTCATTCAGATCGATATTGTTTCGGATGTCGTCTGCCCGTGGTGCATTGTCGGGTTCAAACAACTTGAGAAAGCGCTTGCCCAGTCGGGTGCCATTGCCCGTCTGCGATGGCACCCGTTCGAATTGAACCCCGATATGGGACCCGAAGGCCAGAACCTGAGGGAACATATCATGGAAAAATACGGCTCGACCGCTGAGCAGAGCCAACAGGCGCGCGACAGACTTGCCGAGCTAGGGGCTGAACTTGGGTTCACCTTCAATTTCAATGAAGAAAGCCGGATCGTGAATACCTTCAAGGCGCACCAGTTGCTGGATTGGGCAGAAGGCGATGGTCAGCAGCATGCTTTGAAAATGGCGTTGTTCAATGCATATTTCACCGACCAAAAGGACGTATCCGAACTGACCATCCTGATCGCTACTGCACAAGCTGCTGGTTTGAACAGTCAAGCCGCCCAAGATGCTTTGGAATCAGGCGGACACAAGGCCCGGGTTCGCGAAAAGCAGCGTTTCTGGTCCAGCAGGGGTATTTCAGGCGTGCCCGCAATGGTGTTCGGAGGAAAATACCTGGTGACAGGCGCGCAAGGTGTAGAAAACTATGGTCGGATCATACAGCGCTGCCTGACCGAAGCGGCCTGATCACTGCCCCTTTTACCCGCGGCCACATCGGGGTATTGATCGGCCATGGAATGGAAGATCTCAGACGGTTTGACCGACTACCGAGAGGCGGTCGAGTTCATGGAGCAACGCTCGTCGGCCATTGCGATGGGCGAAGCAAATGAATGCATCTGGCTGTTGCAACACCCGCCTCTCTACACGGCGGGCACCTCGGCAAGGCGCGAGGATCTTACCGACCCGAACCGTTTTCCGGTCTATGAAAGCAAACGGGGCGGCCAGTACACTTATCACGGACCTGGCCAGAGAGTCGTCTATGTCATGCTGGATGTCGGCAAACGCGGTCATGACGTGCGACAGTTCGTGAAGCAGCTTGAAAACTGGGTCATCTCGGCACTGGCCGAGTTCAATGTAACCGGCGAGATTCGCGACGGACGGGTCGGTGTCTGGGTTCGCCGGAGTGACAAGCCATTGACCGCTACTGGCCAAAACGCTGAAGACAAGATCGCGGCCATCGGGATCCGGTTGCGAAAATGGGTCAGCTTTCATGGCATATCGATCAATGTGGAGCCGGACTTGGAGCATTTCTCGGGAATCGTCCCTTGCGGCATTAGCGAATATGGAGTGACGTCGTTGGTGGATTTGGGCCTGCCGGTCACGATGGCAGACGTGGACAACGCGCTGATAAGGACGTTCGATGACGTTTTTGGCGAGCGTCCGATCCACGTATTCAAAGCGGACGCCGGTCTGTAAAAGCCAATTGACGACAACGTTCGGCACTGGTTCGACTCAGGTTGAGGTATTGCCCAATTCGCACCGAAAACTCCGGTCTGGAAAACAATCTGCAAAATTTGACGGCTATGTTTCGCGACCTGGAGAAAATTTTCCTTTGATATTGTCATCTAACGCGAGTTTTAATCCATTTTTTCAGAATCCCGGTGCGGACGTTCTCAAAATACCTTAGAGTGGAATCACCATTCGAAGAGTGAGTGGGATGTTAAACCGGGATACCTGGATGACCGTCCGAGTTGACCGTTCAGTGTGATTAGTACGAGTCCGCCGCTCCGACCCAAATCGGAGCGGCAATTAATTTTCGACTCAAAACTTAGCCGTGTCCGAACCGATTGGGTTCAATGCAGGCGTGATGGGCGCATTCAGTTTCAAGCGTCGCATGCTCGATGCTGAACCGGTCATGAAGAGTCACTTTAATTTGGCTTTTGATATTGTCGGCCCGCCCCCAATGACCCTGCTCCACGACCACATGAGCTGTTAGCGCTGCTTCGTTCTCCTGCATGCTCCACAGGTGGATGTGGTGTACGCTCTGCACTCCGTCTGTGGCTTCGATGGCCTCGGCCACCTGTTCCGGGTTCAGATCGTGGGGTGTTCCCAGCATCAGAACGCGGATGGTGTCTCCGATTTCGGCCTTTACGTGCCACAAGATGTAGATGGCGATCAGGAGCGTCACGGCGGGGTCGACCCATGTCCAGCCGAACACGATAACCGCGATGCCGGCCACGATGACCGCCACAGACCCCAGGGCATCGGCCACGTTGTGAATGAATGCCGCGCGGATGTTCATGCTTTGCCTGGACATGGTATAGGTCAAAGCCGCAGTGATCAGATCAACCACCAATGCAAAAACTGCAATCCAGACCACCATCCAACCGTTGATCGGTTCAGGCTCAAAGAACCGCATAATACCTTCATAAATAAGGTAAAATGACAGAACGACAAGCGTCGTATAGTTGACCAGCGCGGCGATCACCTCGGCGCGACCATAGCCGAAACTCATCCGCGCGTCCGCTGGTCGGCGAGCGATCTTGCGGGCGAAGAAGGCAATGATCAACGCGATGGCGTCCGAGAAATTGTGCAGCGCGTCGGCGATCAACGCCAGCGATCCCGACAGAATGCCCCCGATGACCTGGGCCAGGGTCAGGATCATGTTGACGGCGATGGCCCAGGCGACTCGGGTGTCGCCGGTTTGGGGGTCTATGTGGTGGTGTTTGTGCGAGTGATCGTGCGGCATGCGGCGGCGCCCCTTTTGTGATGTGTCGCAGTTCCACCTAATTGCTCCAGTAACTGGAGCTTCAAGAGGGGCGGCAAAAATTAACCAATCGCCGCCCGGATTTTTTCCGCGTGACCGGCAATCTCGGCCATGTCCCCCATGTTTCCCGGTGGCCGCAAACGGTCGCCCTCGTGACGCGGGAGGACATGGAAATGCAGGTGAAACACCTCTTGCCCACCCGCGGCCTCGTTGAACTGCTGAACCGTAACCCCTTGAGCATCAAAGGCTTTCATGACGGCGTGACCCATCTTTTGAACCGTCTGCATGACGGCGGACAACTGCGCGGGCGAGGCGTCCAGAACATTGCGGCAAGGGGTTTTCGGTATCACCAGCAGATGCCCGTCGGCGCGCGGCATGATGTCCATGAAGGCCAGCGTGTCGTCATCTTCGTAAACCTTTGACGAGGGAATTTCACCGCGCAGGATCTTGGCGAAGATGTTGTCGGGATCATAATCCATGTGGGCCATCCGTTCTGTGTGGGGCTGTTGCCAGAGTTGTGGTCCACCCACCCCGCCGGGTCAAGCCGCAGGTTTGTACAGCAAACTGTACGAATTGTACCGGTTTTCGAGGGGGGTTGTTCGTTTTGTACTGGTGGATTGCGGATGGATTGCAATCACATCGGTCAGTCGGGAAGTCCACCGGCGCGCATCGCGTCAAAATATCGGTCTTGATCTTCCTTGTGCTGAAACGGCGTATTGCGGTGGGTGGAAATCCTGAAATTCGGGTTGATAGCAAGTAGATTCTCAGCCTCTGCCTGAGCTTCTTCCAGCCGACCCATTTCGGCCAATGTCGCGACAAGGATTCGGCGAGGCGGCAGAGCCTTTGGATAAGTGGCAATTCCTGTCTTTGCCAGAAGGAGAGCCTGATCGTAGTTCTTCACGAAGAAATTCGAAAGCGCCGCGTTGAAGTTATACCAACCGGGATAGCGTGGGTTGACCCTTTTGGCTTTGTTGTTCCATTCGATGGCTTCTGCGGCCTCTCCCATCAACGAGCGCAAGAAACCCATATCGTAAAGGACTTCGGGATCGTTGGGATTGCTAGTCAGCGCACGTTGATAAGCGCTGTACGCCAGTTCGTGATCGTGATCGGCAAACAGGTGAATTTGGCCCAACCGGTGTTGGACCCGGTAGTCCGTCTGATCAAGCTCCAGAGCACGGGCAACATGATGTCGGGCCAGATTCAGCGTCTCTTCGGGGGTGTCTGTTCCATTGAAACGCCAGAGGCCGAGATAGCGAGCGCCCAACTCAATATGCGCGGACAGAAAATCCGGGTCCTGAGCGATGGCTTTCTTCAGTAGATCAATCGCCTCTTGTCGGCCCGCAGTGTTCAGAGAATTGCTCTTTGCTACCGCTCTCAGATAAAGGTCATATGCCTCCAGATTGTCAGTTGGAGTTTCCCTCAGGGCTGCAATCTCTTTTGCTTCGATGACCCCCTTCAGTGTCGTGGTGATTTCCTGAACAAGCGCAGCCTGAGCAGAGAACACATCCTCGACCTTGAACTCATATTGCTCCGACCAGATCGCGTGTTCGTTCTCGGCTTCAATGAGGGTCGCATTGACCGAAAGAATGTCGTCTCGGCTATGAATGCTGCCGACCAACACATATCGAACCCCCAGTTCGCGACCAATATCCCTTGGCCTGCCCGGATCTTCTGCGAAGGTGATCGCCGTTGACCCTGCAATTACCAAAAGTTGAGGAAACTTAGAAAGCTGCGTTGTTAACGCCGTGCCGAACCCTTCGGCGAGATAACCAATGTCAACGTCATCCGACCTGTTTTCAAAAGGTATTATCACTATGGAAGGTTCAGGCGGCAACGGATGAGCCAATACATTTGTGGCAACAACTCCGTTTTCTTGTCTCCACAGCTGCAACAATGCAACAACAACGAGGATCAGAAACGCGCACGCTGCGGAAATAAGCATTCTCCGTCGCATGTGACCGCCGTTTGAGGAAGGCGCTTTCTTTTGAGAAACACCCAGCGCATTGGCTTTGGCATCAAGGACAACTTTGAATGCGCGAACCGGCCTTTCTATGTTTTTGACCTGAATTTCGCCCAGATCCTCAAAATTCAAGTCAAGCTTTCCACTGATCTGATCGTGAACGCTGCGGTGGATGCAGACACCGCCCGGATCCGCCAATCCCTCCAACCGTGCAGCCAGGTTGACCCCGTCACCGTGCAAATCGCCCTTTTCGGCAATAACGTCACCGACATTCACGCCTATCCGAAACACGATACTTTGGTCGCTACCGGCCCCCGCATTCCGTTCATGCATCCCAAGCTGAACCGCCACGGCGAAGCGGACGGCATCAACGGCGCTGGCGAACTCCATCAACGCGCCGTCGCCCATCAATTTGATCGTTTTGCCGCCGTAGAGCAGGGCGCAAGGTTCAATCAATTCTGCACGGTGGGACTTCAGCGCGCGAAGCGTTCGGCTTTCGTCGCGTTCCATAAGGCGCGAATATGCAACTACGTCGATGCTTAGAATTGCGGCAAGTCGGCGCGACATTCATTTCTCCTATTTCGAGAATAGCGGCCCTTTCGCAGCATCGCTATATTTATTCGCCTACACGGAGCTGACGGCAATCGAAGAATGGGAAGCGACGGAAGGCAGCGACGGCACCGCAACGTGAAATCAAGCTTGGCTTGCCATTCTCTCTCCTCCTCTCTTCAAGGGGGGTGCGGCCATTTATCTTGATCCAGATCAAACTCCGCCATTGAAGGCAGGGCCTTCGCATTCTAAAACCAGCAGGAATCCCCGCGCGCCGGAGCGTTTCGGCTGCGCGGTTAAGTTGCAACAGGAGGCACCTAAATGGCAGACGCAGCCATTCACGGTCATGACCATGAAGACCAGCGCGGGTTCTTTACCCGGTGGTTCATGTCGACCAACCACAAGGATATCGGGATTCTGTACCTGATATTCTCGGCGATCGCCGGTCTGATCTCGGTCATGATGACCGTCTACATGCGGCTTGAGCTGATGCATCCGGGCGTTCAGTACATGTGCCTGGAAGGCTTCATGGCCGACCCCTGCACCCCCAACGGGCATGTCTGGAACGTGATGATCACCTATCACGGCGTGCTGATGATGTTCTTTGTGGTCATCCCGGCGCTTTTTGGTGGTTTCGGCAACTATTTCATGCCGTTGCAGATCGGCGCGCCGGATATGGCGTTCCCGCGGATGAACAACCTCAGCCTCTGGCTTTACGTTGCGGGCACCTCGCTGGGTGTTGCGTCGCTGCTGTCTCCGGGTGGCAATGACCAGCTTGGGTCTGGTGTGGGCTGGGTTCTGTACCCGCCGCTGTCGACGACCGAGGGCGGCATGTCGATGGATCTGGCGATCTTTGCCGTGCACGTATCGGGCGCCTCCTCGATCCTCGGCGCGATCAACATGATCACCACCTTCCTGAACATGCGTGCGCCGGGCATGACCCTGTTCAAGGTGCCGCTGTTTTCCTGGTCGATCTTTGTCACCTCGTGGCTGATCCTGCTGAGCCTGCCGGTGCTGGCGGGCGCGATCACCATGCTGTTGATGGACCGCAATTTCGGCTTTACCTTCTTTGATCCGGCCGGTGGCGGCGATCCGATCCTGTATCAGCACATCCTGTGGTTCTTTGGCCACCCGGAAGTGTATATCGTGATCCTGCCCGGGTTCGGCATCATCAGCCATGTCATCGCCACCTTCTCGCGCAAGCCGATCTTTGGCTATCTGCCGATGGTCTGGGCGATCATCGCGATCGGCGTGCTGGGCTTTGTCGTGTGGGCGCACCACATGTACACCGTCGGCATGTCGCTGCGTCAGCAGGCCTATTTCATGCTGGCCACGATGGTCATCGCGGTGCCCACTGGCGTCAAGGTGTTCTCGTGGATCGCGACCATGTGGGGCGGTTCGATCGAGTTCAAGGCCCCGATGATGTTCGCGATGGGGTTCCTGTTCCTGTTCACCGTAGGCGGCGTGACCGGCGTGGTGCTGAGCCAGGCGGGCGTGGACCGGGCCTATCATGACACCTATTACGTGGTGGCGCATTTCCACTATGTGATGAGCCTGGGTGCGGTGTTCGCGATCTTTGCCGGGGTCTACTTCTACTTTGGCAAGATGACCGGGCGGCAGTATTCCGAGTTCTGGGCGAAGATTCATTTCTGGCTGTTCTTCATCGGCGCCAACCTGACCTTCTTCCCGCAGCACTTCCTGGGCCGTCAGGGCATGCCGCGCCGCTATATCGACTATCCCGAAGCGTTCGCGAAGTGGAACCTGGTCTCGTCCTGGGGCGCGTTCATCTCGTTTGCCTCGTTCCTGCTGTTCTTCGGCATCGTGTTCTATGCGCTCAAGCGCGGCGCACGGGTGACCCAGAACAACTATTGGAACGAGTACGCCGATACGCTGGAGTGGACCCTGCCCTCGCCGCCGCCCGAACACACGTTCGAGATCCTGCCCAAGCAGGAAGACTGGGACAAGGGCCACGCGCACTGATCCCTGTCAGGTGAAACAGACAGAAAACCCCGCCGGTTCCGGCGGGGTTTTTCTTTGCGGGGTGTGGCCTGGTGATGCAATTTGACGGTTGGCTGCTTTGAGTCCAACCCGTGAATTTTTTTTCGCCGCGTGCGCACGCGGCACGAATTTTGCTGCGACTGCGTGAACAGGTGTGCGCGCCGCGATGCAAAAAGGCGCCGTTCATGCAAGGCGCGGCAAATCGAAGGGGACCAAATCACAGATTACGGACGAAGCGGACCTGGATCATCTTGACCTCAACTGCCTTCGATACGCCATCAAAGCCATTCGTCCTGGACACCGCTGGGGCCTTGGTCGATCCTTTGACCGGCCTTCGGATCCGGCAAGTCGCATGATCGGCGGCGACATCTGCGATCGATGTCACTCTACAAGCAAGCTGTCGCGCAGAAGTCTGATGATCTCCTCCTCTGGTGCCCTGTAGATACCGGCACTCCTTCGGTCTTGACCAATGAACAGGGTCAGGCCTTCGATCGATGCCGTGATGTGAAGGGCCAGAGCCGAGCAGGCATCGGGATCCCAATCGCGCCGCGTGGCGCCGATCAGGCCCTCTATCAACTGGCGCTCCATCTCATGGAGTTTGTCGGTCCAGATCGCGATGTCTGGATCGTGCAGGGACATCGCCCAGAGCTGCGGAAAGAATGCGATCTCCGGCCGTCGCAAGTCCTGCACCAGCATGACGATGGTCCTTTCGAGCGCGTCCTGCGGGGAGCCCTCGGAAATCTGCAGGAGCGAGAGAATCTCTTGCGCGTAGTCCGCCATCCGGTCGCGCACCATGGACTCAACGAGATCGGACTTGGAAGGGTAGTAATACGTCAGGTTGCCCAGCTTTATGCCGACCTCTGAGGCAAGGTTGCGCATCGTGAATTTCTCCAGCGGAACGCTGATGAACAGCTTGAAGGCGCCGTCGAGTATCCGGCGCTGTGTCCTGATCCCCTTCGCCTCCGATGGATCAGCAAGCGCGATAGGGCGCTGGGCGACCAGATCCTGAAGGAGTTTCGTCGTCCTATCGGGAACGAAAGTAGCGATCCGGTTCTCCAACTTCACAGTTCAGTCCTCTGCCTCGGCTGTCCACGAGCCTTTACAACCATAGCAATCAAATAGTACGATCGTCCTAAAAATTTGCTTTCTGTACGAAAAGCCGCCGTCGATCACGCATGCAGGACTTGCCATTCGACGGGCAAAACGAGACCGGGGAGCAGACAATGCACTTACTTTCATTGCGGGTGTTGGGCGTTGCGGCTGCAGCAGTGCTTACGGCAACGGCGTTAGGTGCTCAAGAGACACAGAAGCCCAACGTCGTTGTCATGATGACCGACAACCTCGGTTGGGGTGAGATCGGGACCTTTGGCGGCGGTATCCTGCGCGGCGCCCAAACACCTCGGCTCGACGGGCTGGCCGAAGAAGGATTGAAGCTTCTCAACTATAATGTCGAGCCCCAATGCACGCCGTCCCGCTCAGCCTTCATGACCGGACGACATCCGATCAGATCAGGCACGACCAAGGTGGTCTGGGGGCTGCCCTATGGCATGGTTGGATGGGAAGTAACGATTGCGGAGCTGTTCTCGCAGGCAGGCTATCGGACGGGCATGTGCGGCAAATGGCATCTCGGCGATCAGCCGGGACGCTTTCCGACCGATCAGGGCTTCGACGTCTGGTACGGCATCCCGAACACCACCGACGAGTCGCAGTATACCAGCCAGTTCGGCTTCGACCCCGAGGTGGTGGAGACGCCGCAAATCGTTCAAGCAAAGCCCTTAGCGGGCTTTCGTATCTTGTTTGCGCGAAACCGGATTGCGCGGAACGAAGTTTGATTGACAGCGCAGCGGTTTGTCAAAGCGATTTGGGTTCCATCCAACAAAACTGCTGCGTGCCTGGCTGTGTCAATGGCTGTCGGATCAGCTTGTTCGTTGCTTGTAATATGTGTCTTTATGAACAATCAGCCCGTCTCGGTAGGTCAAAATATCGACGCTTAGAAACTCTTCTTTCGCGCCATCTTTGTGCATGGCTGTACGGCGATATTCGCAATAGGCCTTGTTTCCGGAAATGGTGCAGTCGAGCGTTTCCCAATGCACGTTCTCGACCTTGTCAAACAAGGCGGCAAAGGCGCTGCGAATGGTCTGGGCGCCCTCAAGGCGCACGCCGTGTTCCTCGGGGCCCACGGCATGATCAAATGTTGCATCCTCAGCGAAGTGCTTCATCACAGCGTCGATGTCGTTGGCATTGAACGCGTTGCCGACAGAGTCGACGAGGGCTCGGGTCACAGCGGTCATGATTGCGGTCCTTTTCCTTGAAGCATATCGCAAGTGTGTTTGAAGAAGGGGCTTGCCGGGTCGACCAGCACATTCAGTTCATCAAAGTGATCGACGTCCGGCACGAAATAGAGGCTCATCTGACGGTTTGGGGTTTCGTATTTTTCGACATACATGCGCGCTTGACGGTGGAATTCGTCCGTCTCCGCGCCGCCGACAACGACCAATTGCGGCGCATTTGTAACCGGGGGATGGTTGGTCATCGGGCTTTCGGCCTCGGCTTCTTCCGGGGTCATCCGGATACCGGAATTGAGCGCCTCAGTCAGGCGCACCGGTTCGAGGTAACTGAGCGGTGACACCGGGATGCCGGATTTGATCAGGTCCGCAGGAAGATCGTCGCCGAAAGCCGACCAGTTGGTCCCCAGCATCATCTGAGTGATATGGCCACCAGCCGAGTGGCCCATCACGGTGATCCGGTCTGGATTGATGCCAAGATCGCCCGCATTGCGCCAAATATATGCCATCGCTTCGCGGATTTCTTCGGAAATACGGGTGATGGTCACCGATGGGCAAAGATCGTAGCCGACGACAACAACATTGAACCCCGCCGTAACAAAGGGCGGCGCAATGAAGCTGTAGATCGATTTGTCGCCGCGCTGCCAATAACCGCCATGCACATACACCAACGTCGGCGCAGTCGCGTCCGGACAGCGGAAGACATCCAGTTTTTGTTTTTCGCCTTCCCCATACCGGATATCGAGGCTGCAATCAGATGCGGCGCGCGCGGCCTCGCTATCGCGGTTCCAGGCGGGAATGACAGTGGCTTCATAGTCCGGTCGCCCGGCCCGCAGATTGTATTGCGCGTCGAACTCATCGGGGCTGAAGCGGGTGTGATATGTCAGGTGATCGCTCATGAAGAAACCTCGGGTTGCGGCGCGGAGAAGAACGCGCCGCGGCAAAAGACAAGTGGCGGAACGGGCGCGTGGGCGTAGTTGACGACGCGGCCCAGAAGGATCTCATGATCGTCTGCATCGACCCTGCTGTGAACCGTGCACTCCAATTGCGCCGAGGCACCGGGGATCAAGGGCGTGGCGGTTCCAGCAGTCCATTCGGTGTCGGTAAACCGGTTTTCGACATCACTGGCGAAGTGCATCGCAAGGTCTTTCTGCTCGGCCGACAGGATGTTGACCGCGAAATGATCCGATTGCGACAGCGTCGGAAAGACCCGGCCAGATTTCGCGACACAGACCGAGATCACCGGCGGCTGCAGTGAGACCGACGTAAATGAATTGGCGGTCAGGCCCCACGGTTCCCCGTCTGCGTCATAGGTGGCTACGATGGTCACCCCCGTCGGAAAGGCACCAAGTGCGCGGCGATAGTCCCGGACGTCCACTATAGCACCCCTTCGCTGGCGCAAGCTTTTTCCAGCGCAGCCCATTCATCAGGGTTTGTCCCGAAAGGGCGCATGACGTGATCCCGATAGGCGGGACGTTCCGCCAGCCGCTGATACCAGGCCTCGACATTGGGCAAGGGCGGGCGGTCGACCTCGACGTTGAAGTAACGATAGGCCACGCAGCCCAACGGAATATCCGCCATGGTAAAGCTGTCGCCGCAGACATAGGCTTTGTCCGCAAGGTGCTGATCAAGAATGGTCAGCGCCTCATGCGCTTCGTCGCGCAGTTTGGCTATTTTCTTCGGGTCGCGCTGATCGGGTTGCGTGCGCACGGTTGCGAAGAACAGGTAGATCACTGGCCCAAAGGCGCGGCTGGCCGACCACTCCATCCATTGATCCGCAATTGCACGGGTCTGAATGTCGGAAGGGCTTAGCGTTCCCGCACCGTACCGGTCACAGAGATACCGCACGATGGCCAGGCTTTCCCATAGCGCAAAATCACCGTCGCGGATCGCCGGAATCATCCGGTTGGGATTGATCTGTGCGTAAAGTTCAGTATCGAGTTTACCAAAGCTGCCCCCGGCAAGTTGCAGGGTGTAGTCCAGCCCAAACTCATTCGCTGTCCAGATGACCGGGATGACGTTCGACGAATAGGGTCGCCCCCAAATCTCAAGCATGTTCCAACATCCTTTTCTGCGCGATAGACTGCGTGCCGAATTTGGGAACGACGCGCTCGAACAGGCGATGCCAGCTGGCCAGAATTTTCTCGTAGGGCACACCGGTGTATTGCTGCATCAGCATAAGGTGATCGAGGCCGATGGTTTCCTGCCGCTCTGCAAACCGGTCCGCGACATATTCGGCATCGCCCACCACGATGATCCCGCGTTTGTTGAGGAAATCGAACCAGTCCATGTCCTCATCTTCGGGGGTCATCTCTTCGCCGACATCCAGATAACCGGCTTTGGTCCATTCACCCTTGGGACGCGACCCGCCGAGGAACTCGTAATAGGCATTGATCGGGCCACGAATGGTATTCACAGCCTCTTCCATGCTTTCACCCACATAAAAAGCCGTGCAGACACCGACACATTCGCCAAGCTTCACCTCGCGCGCTTCGCGTTGCGACAGGGCGTCGCGGTAAGGCTCCCAACAGGCCAGTGTCGCCTTGGCGCCCGCCGCCATAGAGATCACACCCCAACCGCGCTCACCAGCCAGTTTGAACGTGGGCGGGGCATTTGACATCAGCCAGACCGGCGGATGAGGGTTGGAATAGGGGCGTGGATGCACATACATCGCTTTGTATTCACCATCCTCGCCGTGATAACGCGGGTCCAGAGGGTCAAAGAACCGGTTGGTCTCTTTCCAGCCGGGAACCGGGAATTGATAGAACTCGCCGTGATGGGTGAACGCCTCGTTGGTCCAGGCCTTCAGGATAATCTCAAGGCTTTCCTGATAGAGCCGCATGACCTTGGAATTTTCGCGCCGGTCCGCATCCTTGTTGAACTGGATGGTCGAGCGTTCGTTGATACCCTTGGCAACGCCGAAATCGAAACGCCCCTGCGTCATGTTATCAAGCATCGCGGCATCTTCGGCCACGCGCAAAGGATGCCAGTCCGGCAGGATGATTGGCGCCGTGCCCACCCGCAGTTTCTTGCAATGCGCGGCCACATGGGTGCCCATCTGGATCGGGTTGGGCGGCGCATTCATATATCCGTTATGGGCAAAGTGATGCTCGGTGAACCATGCGGTTGTGAAACCCGCCTGCTCGGCCAGTGAACACTGTTCGAGGATCATATCCAGCGTGCGCGCCCAGGGAATCGTCTCGCCAGGGCTAAAATTGGCAATCAAATCAAAGCGCATAGCATCCTCCCAGTCGGTCGAAAATCAGTTGATTATTCCCCACTTTTTCAACTAGGTTGATTTTCACTCGAAAAGTCAACATTAATCATTTATCCCGAATGCATGAATAACGATCTATCTCAGACCGAAGCCCAACGGCTTGGCAGTGAAATTCGCGAAGTGCGCAAGGCTCGAGGGCTTACGTTAAAAGATCTCTCAGAGGTGGTGTCCTGTTCCAAGGCCTACCTCAGCCGTATTGAGTTGGGGTCGGCCAAAGTATCGGCCGAGCTATTGCAGGAAATCAGTACTGCGCTTTCGGTCGATCCCAATTGGTTCTTTCCCAAGCAAACCGGCAATGGCCCGTTAGAGCGCAAACATGTTGTCCGAGGCGAGAATCGCCGGGCCCTGTCGGCCATGTATACGCGCTCGACAGACGAGTTGGGGTTCGAGGATGAGCTACTTTCGAGCACGCTATCCGGCCAATGCTACCTGATACTGTCCCGATTTCGTCCTGGTGCTGGCACCCCCCCTGAACCACTGGAAGGCTATTCCTTTGAAGGGGAACAACATGCAATTGTCCTGAGCGGTGAAGTCGAACTGCGCCTTGGCGATGAAATTATCGTCTTGCGCGAAGGCGACAGTTTTTCCTATCCCTCAATGATCGCGCACCGGTTTCGCAACAGAACAGATGTAGAGGCCATAATGGTCTGGGCGATGTCGCCAATACGGATTACTTGGTGATTGTTGGCCAGCTGTCATTATCGCGAAAACTGCTCTTATTACAAAGCAACGAATGACGGCATATCGAAATATCCACGGATCCGACCTAACTGCTTGGGCCAAAACCAGTCATTTGGCCAATTGAGACGATTGTTGGCTTTGTCCACGTCTCGACGGTCCATCCTAAAGCACCCGACCTTTAACCTGAGACATACCCGGCAGCCTTGAAGTAATTCCAGCACTCTTCTGGTGAGAAGAGTTCACAGATTTCCGTGGGAGCGTGGAACATGTCCGTGAAGAACCGTGTGCCGATCCTGCGCAGGTGCGCTTTGAGTTTCGAGAATGCCATCTCGATCGGGTTGAGATCGGGGCTATAGGGCGGCAGAAACAGGAACCAACATCCGGCTTTGCGCATGGCTTTGGCCGCAGCGGCATTCTTGTGCGTCGCGAGGTTGTCCAGGATCACGACGGTTCCGGGTTCCAGTTCCGAGACCAGCACCATCTCGACGTAGGCTGTGAAGGCCTCGCCATCCATCGCCCCCTTGATGACCCACGGTGCCATCAAAGGACCCAGACGATCAACATGCTCCGTGGGCTGCTGGCGGAGTTCGGCATCGTCTTTGCCCAGGGCGTTGGTCACGCCGTCCGGTTCGCGAAATGCACAGTCCAAGGGCAAGCCCTGGATCTTCCGCCAGTTGCGCTGGACACCATCATCGTCTCGGTGAACAACTCTTGGCCCTGCATGGGCGGGTGCTCTGGTACGGTCGCAAGCTGACACTAGAGGCGAAGTCGGAGCCGCGGATCGCTTTTCTTCAGACGATCCCCGGTATTGGGCCAATCACAGCGTCGGCCATTGTCGCGACGGTTGGCAGCGCGGCACAGTTCAGGTGTGGCAGGGACTTCTCGGCATGGTTGGGCCCGACGCCGATCAACCGTTCGACCGGAGCCAAAGAGCGGTTGGGCCGCATATCAAAGATGGGCGACCGCTACATTCGCCACCTGATGGTCGTTGGCATGACTTCCCGTATGAAACAGATCAAGAGCGCGCCGGAGCGATTTGATCCCTGGTTCGCAGACCTTCTGGAACGAAAACCTGCCAAGCTTGCAGCTGTGGCGATGGCAAACAAAACGGCGCGGATAATCTGGGCGGTGCTCACGCGCAACGAACCCTACAGGATCAGGACAGTCTGACATCGAAAGGAACAGAAACTGAGACAGCAAGACCAATGAAGTGATGGCAAATGAGTCAGCCGCAATCCCAAGATACCCCGGGCTTTGTCCAGGACAATCCATGTCCGTTTGCGAGGATGGGGACTTGGATCGCGTAAACCATCAGGGCCAGCGGTCACGTGCACCGCGTCCAAAGGCCGAAGACAAGACCGCTTCTGACAAAATGCAAATCACCTCAAAAATGTCTCGCTTTGCAGGAGCCATCCACACAGGACAAAGTGAAAATTCGCTGCGAGCTGCTTCAAAGGCAGCAAACTGCCCATATTGCCTACGGCGATCCGTTGAAAGGGAGGGCGGCGGTCGTTCACTCTAGTTGCAAATGCAATGGTGGACGACTGCCGGAGTGGACATTCGTAGTTAGCACTGGTTGCGATGCTCTGTGCAGGCAAGAACTCATGCAGCTATCCGCACCATTGCTCCTGAAGCCAGTGTTCGACAGGCTTAACAATTTTTGAAGCGAAAAATGAATTGAGAGCAGGTCTCACTTGGATCATTCCCATCAAGGGATGGGGAGCATTGTCGGTCGACGGAAATGAGAATCCCTAATGAAGATCCATGACGCCGTAGCAGGTGTACGCTAGGGGCAGGATAAGGCGGCGGAACCCCGGGAGGGGGAAGGTTGCAGGTTCTGCCTGCATTAGCTGCGGCAAGGGGGAACTGCAGGGTTTGCCGGCCGCAAACCCCGCAAGCAGCCGACCGGTATAGGTCGCCATGGCCACGCCACCGCCGTGATAGCCGAAACCGGTCCAGGCGCGCTGCCAGTCTCCGATCTGACCGACATAAGGTGTCAGGCCGCGGGTCAGGCAAACCAGGCCGCTCCAGTGGTATTCGGTTTCCGCTGTGGCCAGGGCCGGGAACATCGCCTCAAAATCCCGGCGAATCTGGCGCTTCATCTGCAGCGTGGAGCCGGGGGTGATGTTGCTGGTGCCGCGCATCCCGAATAGCACCCGGTTGTCCGGCAGCAGGCGGAAGTAGTGCAGCAGGTTGCGAGTGTCATAGGCGATACGCCGGGTGGTCCAGCCCTGTGCCTGTTTCTCGGCTTCGGTGAGGGGGCGCGTCACCATGATGTGCGAAACCACCGGCAGGTAGCGCCCGCGCAGCCAGTCCGGCAGGTTGTCGCTGCTGTAGCCGTTGCTGGCGATGATCAGCTTGTCGGCCTGGACCCGGCCTGATGGCGTTTCAATAATGTAAGTGCCGTCGGGCTCCTCCCGTACCGAGAGCGCCGGGGTGTCACCGTGGATCACGGTGCCGGCCTGCTTCGCCAGGCGGGCTAGTCCGCCCACGTATTTACCCGGATTCAGGCCGAAACCATGGGGCAGCAAAAACCCGCCGTAGAACCCATCGCCGTGAAGGCCTTCCTGGCGCATCTCTTCGGCAGACAGAACCGGGCAGTCCACCCCGGCATAGCGGCTGAGGCCCGCGGCCATTTCCGGCAGGGCGCGCGCCGCGCGGGGGCTGTGGGCCAGGCAGTATTCACCGTCCTCCTGCGCCTCCGCCTCAATGCCGCTGGACGAGGTGAGATCGCGGACCAGCGCAACCGCCTCCTTCTGGGCGCTGTAAAAGGCGCGCAGGCCGCCCTCGCCGAAGCGGCGGATGATGGCGCTGTTGCACAGCATGGCACCGCCGAAGCCGCAGAAGCCGGCATTGCGCCCCGAGGCGCCCCAGCCGGGCTGGGCTGCGTCGATCACCAGCGGCGCGTCGCTATGGTCGCGGGCCAGATGCAGTGCCGCGCTGAGGCCTGTGTAGCCGGCACCAATTATCGCGACACCCACGCGCCGGTCGCCGTCCAGCGCGGGACAGGCAGGGGCGGCGGGCAGCGTGGCCTCCCAGTAGCTGTCGACCGGGACTTCGGTGTCGTAGGCGTGGGCGTCGTAGATGCGGCGGAGGTTCTTCATGGCGCTGGTCCGTTCTTGCGGCCCCAGTCAAGGAGCGGCGATCACCTTGGTTTCGAGGAATTCGAGGATGCCTTCGCGGCCGCCCTCGCGCCCGATCCCCGACATTTTGACCCCGCCGAAGGGGGAGCCTGCGCCAAGGAAAGCGCCGTTCACGTTCACCATGCCGGACTGCAGGGCACGGGCAACGCGGCCTGCGCGGGCGCTGTCACCGGTCTGCACATAGGCCGACAGGCCGTAGGGTGTGTCATTGGCGATGGCGATGGCTTCTTCCTCGCTGTCGAAGGGGATCATCACCAGCACCGGACCAAAAATCTCTTCCTGCGCAATGCGCATTGTGTTGTTCACGTCAGCCAAAACCGTGGGTTGGGCGTAGTAACCGGTCTCGAAGCCTTCCGGCTTGCCGGGGCCGCCGGCCACTAACCGCGCGCCTTCGGCGACGCCTGCCTCGATCATCTCCTGCACGCGGGCGTATTGCTGCGCGCTGGACAGTGGACCCATGTGATCGCCCGGCTCCGTCGGGGTGCCCACGGACATCGTTGCCGCCTTGGCCTGCGCCAACTCCACCGCGCGACCATAGACGCTGCGCTCCACCAGCATCCGGGTGGCGGCGTCGCAACTTTGGCCTGTGTTGATGAAACAGGCCTCCACCCCTTCGGCTATGGCGGTTTCCAGATCGCAGTCGGCAAACACCAGATTGGGGGATTTTCCGCCCAGCTCCAACGCCACCTTCTTGACGGTTTCCGCCGCATCCCGTGTCACCGCGACACCGCCACGGGTGGAGCCGGTGAAGGACATCATGGCGATATCCGGGTGGCGTGACAGCGCGGCGCCCACCACCGGGCCTTCGCCGTGGACCAGGTTGAAGACGCCCGCGGGCACGCCGGCGTCGTGCAGCACCTCGGCATAGAGAATCGCCGACAGCGGTGTCAGTTCGGAGGGTTTCAGCACCATGGTGCAGCCTGCGGCCAGTGCAGGCCCCACTTTCAGCACGATCTGGTTGATTGGCCAGTTCCAGGGCGTGATCAGCCCGCAGACGCCAGCCGGCATCCGCACCAGCGTGTCGCCGTTGGGCAGGGTTTCCTCGAAATCGAGCGTCTTCAGATCGGCGATGATGGCCTCCAGGTGGTCAATGCCGACCTGCGCCTGCATCTCGCGCGACATGGTGATCGGGGCGCCCATCTCCAACGAGATGGCTTCTGCGAATTCATCAACGCGGGCGGTGTAGACCTCCAGCACCCGTTCGAGGAGCGCAATGCGGTCCTCGCGGCTGGTGGCGGCAAAGCCGGGCAGCGCAGCCTTGGCTGCGGCCACGGCGGCATCAACGTCATCTTCGCTGCCAAGCGCGAGTTGGCCAAGGGACTGTTCGGTGGCGGGGTTGATCACGTCAACCGCGCCACTGCCGGCGGGGGCGGTCCAGCTGCCGCCGATATAGAACTGGGACATGTTGTACTGCATTGCCGTATCCAATTTTGTTTGAGTGCGAGTCACTCGGCGGCGGTTGCCGCGCGGTGTTCCTGCTGCTGGCGGCGTTCCTGCCGGCGGTTGACCAGCGAGGCGGTGATGACACCCAGGGTGACGATGCCGATCAGCATGGAGGAGAGCGCGTTGATCTCCGGCGAGACCCCCAGCCGTACGGAGGAATAGAGCTTCATCGGCAGGGTGGTGGAGCCGGGGCCGGAGGTGAAGGTGGCAATCACCAGGTCGTCAAGCGACAGGGTGAACGAAAGCAGCCAGGCCGAGATCACCGCAGGCGCGATCACCGGCAGAGTCACCTGGCGGAAGGCCGAGATCGGGGTGCAGCCGAGGTCCAGCGCCGCATCCTCCAGCGACCGGTCGAAGCTGGCCAGCCGGGACGAGACCACCACCGAGGCATAGCACATGGCAAAGGTCGCATGGGCGATGGTGATGGTCCAGAAGCCGCGGTCGAGGCCGACGGCGACGAACAGCAAGAGGAGTGACAGGCCGGTCACCACCTCCGGCATCACCAGCGGCGCAAAGATCATGCCCGAAAACAGCGTGCGGCCCGGAAAAGATCCCGCACGCACCATGACAACCGCGCTCAGCGTACCCAGCACCGTGGCCAGCGTGGCCGACACAAAGGCGATGCGCAGGGTGATCCAGGCGGCCTCCAGATAGGCGTCGTTGTTCAGAACGATGCCGTACCATCTGGTGCTGAAGCCGCCCCAGACAGTGACCAGGCGGGAGTCGTTGAAGGAATAGATCACCACCAGCAGGAGCGGCAGGTACAGGAAGGCCAGGCCGAAGGTCAGAGAGGTCAGGTTGAACATGTTGAAACGGCGGATCATCCCAGGTCCTCCTGATGTTTCTGCTGGTGGCGCTGGAACAGCACGATGGGCACGATCAGGATGGTCAGCAGCACAATGGCCACCGCCGCCGCAACGCCCCAGTCGCGGTTGGAGAAAAACTCGAGCCACAGGGTCTTGCCGATCATCAGCGTGCCGGAGCCGCCCAGAAGGTCGGGGATCACGAATTCGCCAATCGCCGGGATGAAGACCAGGAAGCAACCGGCAACCACCCCAGGCAGCGACAGCGGCAAGGTGATCTGGCGGAAGGCCGCAAAGGCGCCGCAGCCCAGATCCTCGGCTGCCTCCAGCAGCCGTCCGTCGATCCGTTCCAGCGAGGCGTAAAGCGGCAGGATCATGAACGGCAGGTAGGAATAGACAATGCCGATATAGACCGCGATTTCGGTGTGCATGATCGCCAACGGCTGGCTGATGATGCCAAGCTTCATCAGCGCAAGATTCAGGAAGCCCTCGTTCTTCAGGATGCCGATCCAGGCATAGATGCGGATCAGGAAGCTGGTCCAGAACGGCAAGATGACCAGCAGCAGCAACGTCTTGCGCCAGTCCTGCGGCGCCTTGGCCATGGCATAGGCCACCGGATAGCCGATTGTAAGGGTGAGCAGCGTTGCGATGGCGGCGACCTTCACGCTGTTGAGATAGGCCTTGAGATAGATGCCATCCTCGGCCAGCCAGACGAAATTCTCGAAGTCCAGCGCCGCGAAGGACGCGCGCAGGCCGGCAAGCCCCTCATCGAGGCTGAACGTCGGGGCATAGGGCGGGCTGGCGGTGACCGAGTCCGACAAAGCAATCTTGATGACAATCAGGAAGGGCACCAGGAAGAACAGGCCCAGCCACAGATAGGGCGTCAGGATCAGGAGCTTGCGGGGGGTGTTCATGGCCGGCCCCTCATTCATCCACCAACACGCAGGCGCCTGCGCGCCAGCTGAGCCAGACCCGGTCGTTCCAGTCGATGCCGCGGCGCGAGGTCAGCAGCCGGTTGGCCTCCTGCGCGCGGATCAGCATCCCTCCGTCCAGCCGCACCAGGAAGGTAGAGGCGCTGCCGATATAGGAGATCTCTTCCACCGTGCCCTCAACCATGTTCACATTGAAGGCTTGCTCAGGCTGGTCCTTGGTAACGTGAATCTTCTCCGGGCGCAGCACCAGCGTCTTGCGGGTGCCGGGGATCAGCACATCCTCGGGCTGCGGGCGGATCGCCAGCCGGGTGCCGCCATCCCAGCGGGCCAGCGCCAGTTCGCCCTCCATGCCCGCCAATTCGATATCAATCAGGTTCACGTTGCCAATGAAATCAGCAACATAGCTGGACACCGGATGCTCGTAAATCCGTGTGGGGGTATCGGTTTGCAACAACTTACCCGCCTTCATCACTGCGATACGCGAGGATACGGTCATCGCCTCGTCCTGATCGTGGGTGACGATGATAAAGGTGAGACCCAGCCGGTCCTGCACGTCCATCAGCTGGAACTGGGTTTCCTCGCGCAGCTTTTTGTCGAGCGCGCCCAGCGGCTCGTCCAGCAGCAGCACCTTGGGTTTCTTGGCCAGCGAGCGCGCCAGCGCCACCCGCTGCATTTGGCCGCCGGACAGCTGATGCGGTCTGCGGTCGGCATAGCCTTCGAGCTGTACGAGTGCCAGCATCTCGTCGACCCGGTCCTGGATGTCGCGTTTCTTCCAGCGCTCCTGTTTCAGGCCGAACCCGATGTTCTTCGCCACCGACATATGCGGAAACAGCGCGTAGGACTGGAACAT
Source organism: Ruegeria sp. YKSE079 (assembly GCF_059612845.1). Lineage (NCBI taxonomy): Bacteria > Pseudomonadati > Pseudomonadota > Alphaproteobacteria > Rhodobacterales > Roseobacteraceae > Ruegeria > Ruegeria sp. YKSE079. The sequence goes on from NZ_JBXWRJ010000002.1 coordinate 144,973, forward strand.
CATGTTGATCGGGCGACGGTTCGCAGGAATGCCGGTCAGGTCCTGCCCGTCCAAAAGGATGCGGCCTGAGGTCACTTCCTCAAACCCGGCCAGCAGCCGCATCATCGTGGTCTTGCCGCATCCGGAAGGACCGAGGAGAGAGAAGAACTCGCGCTCATGAATGTCCAGGTTCAGATCCGAGATTGCGGTGAAGCTGCCAAAGGTCTTGGTTACATTCTCGAAGCGGATCAGCGGCGGGCGGGTGGGTGCCTGCGGACTGGTGGGTTCGACCCGCGCGGCGGCGGCACTGGCCGGATGATGGGAATTCATTGGTGCAAGTTCCCCTGTTGCAAGTCCCTGCCGCGATGTGAGTGTTTGCTGCGGCAGGGCAATTGATGCGCGGCCCAGGCCGCAGCAGGGCTGGAATGGCGCGGCTTGGAAGCCGCGCCGGGGCTTACTGGCCTGTGCGGACCTTTGACCAGGTGCGCGTGTAGAGACGCTCGGTCTTGCGGTCCTGCAGCACCGGAGTTGTCAGCATCTCCATCGTCGCCTCAGTCGGATAGACGGCGGGGTTGCTGATCAGCTCAGGGTCGATCTCAGCCTGAGCGGTGAGGTTGGCGCTGCCGTAGCGGATGAAGTTGGCGTTCTGCGCCGAGACCGCAGGCTGCATCAGGTAGTTCAGGAAGGCATGGGCCTCATCCACGTTCTTGGCATCGGCCAGGATGGCAAGGCCGTCAAAGTCCAGCAGCGTGCCTTCCTCCGGGATGATGTATTCCAGGGTGACGCCATTGCCGGCTTCTTTGGCGCCGTCTGCCGCCCAATAGGCATCGCCGCTCCAGGTCAACCCGAGGCAGGCGTCGCCGTCGGACAGGGCGCCGATCATGCCGTCGGTGGAAATCTGGGCGATATTGCCGCGGATCGCACCGATATGCTCCCCAGCGGCGGTGATCCGGTCCTTGTCGCTGGTATTCGGGTCTTCGCCCATGTCGATAAGCGCGGCGCCGATCACGTCGGTGGGCGAGTCTGCGATCATCACGCTGCAATCGGCCAGCTTGCTGGAAATCTCCGGATCGAACAGCAGGTCCCAGGACTTGGGAAAGCCGGCGCCCAGCCGCTCCTCCAGCTTGCCGGTGTTATAGGCGATGCCGAAGGTCCACCAGTTGTAGGGCACCAGGTATTCGTTGCCGGGGTCGAAGGTCTCGATCAGCCCGGCGATCTTGGGCCAGACGTGCTGCAGGTTGGGGATCTTGGACTTGTCGATCTTCTGCAGCACGCCGGCCGAGATCAGCCGCGCGGTGCCGGTGGAGGAAGGAACGATGATGTCGTAGCCGGAGCTGCCCGCCAGTACTTTGGTCTCCAGCATGGCGTTGGAATCATAGGTGTCATAGGTGACATCGATGCCGGTTTCCGCTTCAAAGGCTTCGATGATCGCCGGATCCAGGTAGTCGCTCCAGTTATAGATCACCAGTTCGCCCTCTGCCGCCGCGGCGGCACCCCAGATTGCAGCCGTTGCGGCCAGCAGGCTGATTGTCAGCTTGGTCTTCATGGTTCCCTCCTGTGTTGGGGTTCTGTCCGTTTCTTTTTGGGGGGCGCGGGCCTCAGGCCCGCATTGTCTCCAGCTCCAGGCCTTGGCCCAGCAGCTCCCGGGTCGCGCGTTCAACGCCTTCGGTAAGAATGTCGAACATGTCGTCGATCTGCGCCTCGGTGATCACCAGCGGCGGCGAGAAGATCGCCATGTTGCCATAGGGGCGGACCATCAGGCCCAGTTCCTGGCAGCGGGCATCAATCACTGAACCGATGGTGGCGTCGATTTCGGGGCTGGGTTTGCCGTTGCGAGTCAGGGTGCATTCGATGCAGCCTACCAGCCCCATGCCGCGCACATCCACGATCAGCGGCAGCTCCAGCAGCTGCTGCAGGCGTTTCTGGAAATGCGGGGTCACCTTGCGGACGTGTTCCAGGATGCCGTCGCGCTCGAAGATCTCGATGTTCTTGAGGCCCGCGGCGGCACAGACCGGGTGGCCGGAATAGGTGTAGCCGCTGGTGAAATAGACGTCCTTGGACACATCGCCCTCGATGTCCTTGAACAGCCGGTCGGAGAAGATCGCGGCCCCCATCGGCGCATAGCCAGAGGTCAACCCCTTGGCGCAGGTGATGATATCGGGGGTGATGCCGAACAGGTCCTCCGATGCGAACCAGTGGCCCAGGCGGCCAAAGCCGGTGACGACCTCGTCGGAGATATAGAGCACGTCATATTTGCGGCAGAGTTCCAGACAGCGGCCATGGTAACCCGCGGGCGGCACGATCACGCCGCCGGAGCCCAGCAGCGGCTCGGCAATGAAGGCGGCGACATTGTCCGCGCCGAGCTCCAGAATGGCGTTTTCCAGATCCGCCACCTTTTCATCCAGGAAGGCTTCGATGCTCATGCCCGCAGGGCGGCGGAAGGCGTTCACGTCTGGCAGGAAATGGGGAATGATCTGGTCGGTGTCGAACCACTGGCGCTCGCTCGGCTTGCCGCTGAGCGAGGCTGTCAGATAGGTGCCGCCGTGATAGGCATGCGCCCGGGTGATGATCCGCTTCTTTAGCGGTTTGCCCAGCAGGTTGTTGCGGAAGTGGACAAAGCGGATGGCGGTATCCACCGCGGTGGAGCCGCCGGTGGTGAAATAGACCCGGTTGAGATCGCCCGGCGCCCGTTCGGCAATTGCGTGGGCAAACTCGGCGCTTACCGACGTGGCCTCGGAGAAGGGGGAGCAATAGGCCATCTTGCGGGCCTGCGCCGCCATCGCATCAGCGATCTCGGTGTTGCCGTAGCCCAGCTGCATGCACCACATGCCGCCCGGCCCGTCGATCACCTTGTTGCCGTGCTCGTCATAGACATAGATGCCTTCGGCATACTCGCTGAACGTCCTGTCGGCTTTTCCGGGACCCTGGACTTCCAGCCCTTCCCATGGATGGAAGTAATTCTCCTTGTCCCAGGTTTTGAAGTTTTCGAAGTCGTTTCCAAGTTTGGTCATCTTGCTCTCTGTCCGGAATAGCTACACACTTTGAATGAACGTTCATACAGTAAGGGCATAAGTGAATGATCGTTCATTGTCGATGGAAATTTGATGCAATTCCGTGCAAAGTGCCGGAACGGCGGCGGGCCAGCCGGCAGCGAAAGAGGGGCAGGCAGATGGCAAATGCAGAAGAAACAAAGAAAAAGCGGAAGGTCGACAAGGACCTGCACCGGGAGGTGCTGCTTGATGCAACCGCTAACGTAATCCTGAAGTATGGGGTCAGCGGCACCACAATCAGCCGTATCCAGGAAGAATCAGGCCTGTCGCGCGGCATGATCAACCTGCACTTCCAGTCCAAGGACAACCTGATTCGCGCGCTCGCCATTCATATGACTCAGGAGTACAATGACGCTTGGCAGAGTTTTACCAGCCAAACATCGCAAGAGGTCAGTACGCCGGAAGATGCAGCAGCCCGTCTGCAGGCGCTGTTTGCGACGGACTTTTCCGAAGCGGTTTTGAACAGACGCAGTGCCCGGCTGACCTTTGCCTTTCGCGCCGAACCTGATTTGCAAGCGCCTGGAACCGGCTATACCGACACCCGCGGAACTGACCTGCACGACCATGTGCGCAGTTGCTGCAAGGTTCTGTGCGAAGTATGCGGCACCCAAGGCGATCCCGAGAAGGTCGCCATGGCCATCATGTCGCTACTGGAAGGGTTATGGACCGACTTTCACGCCCACCCCGACGAGTTCAGCAGGGAAAATGCGGTAGAAATCTGCCGGACCACCGCCCGCGCATTCTTTCCCGGATACTTCTGAACAGAAAGCGCGGGCGGGCCGCCTTTTTTTGCAAAAGGGGGGCAGTACAAGCGAGATTATGAGCTGCAATATGGATACCCAAACGCCTATCTTAACGCCAAAACTCCATCATCCAAAACTTCAAAATGTCCGCTTTGGCGAAGTCGCACCGCCGAAACCCCCTTGGGCGTTGGATGCCCAGTTTGGCCGAAGCCACTTCGGCCAATAGCGGCTTTTCGCGCTTCCTATCCTTTCCTATCTCGCGCAGCATTCGGTAATTTGGGCTCCCTGCCGTCATCTGAGTCTTTCAGTCGGTTACTTCCTGCTTGAAGGGCCGGTTTCGAGCCAATCTCATGGTCTTGTTCCCACCCGCAGCAAATCCTCAGCCGCCGACTCAGTCGATGTGCGACACGGTCGCAAACCGCATATACCAGCCTCTTGAGTGTGAAGACCGACCGGCAGGTCTGTCCGCGGAGCCGCCCTTCCCGAATGCACGTTCGAGATCCTGCCCAAGCAGGCAGACCGGGACAAGGGCCACGCGCACTGATCCCTTTCAGGTGAAACAGACAGAAAATCCCGCCGGTTCTCCGGCGGGGTTTTTCTTTGCTGGGTGTGGCCTGGTAGTGCAATTTGGCGGTTGGCAGCCCAGGACCCAAATCCCCAATGAAGGGTCAAAGGGTCGACCCGAGGCTATGACCCTAGCGCGTCCTTCGCCCGGTGACGATTGACAGCCCGACCCCCGACAGAACCAATATGACCCCGGTCATGAACAAGGGGCCCATACGGTCGCCAAACATTACTGCCGAGGCGCCGACGCCGAATACCGGTTGCAGGAATTGCACACTGGCCGCCACACGGGCCGGAACGGTGCGCAGGAGCCATAGCCAGAGAAACAGGCCGACAGCCGACACGAGCAGGCCAAGATAGATTGCCGCGGCGATGGAGACAGCTGTCACGTTGAAGGGGGTGGTCGCAACTTCCCACGCCGTGAATGGCAGGAGGGCGAGGAACCCGGCCAGCGTGCTCCAGATCACGACCGTGACGGTGCCGTGGCGCGCCGCCAATTCGACGCTCCAGACATAGTACAGGGCTATGACCACTGCCGACAGCAGAACGAGCGCCACGCCTGTCATGGTCGTTTGCGCCGCAGCACCCACACCGTCATTTTGACCGAACGCCACCAGTGCGACACCCGCGAAGGCTGCTACCAGCCCGAACTGCTGCACCATGTTGACCGGCTGGCCAAGCCGCAGTGCCGCGAGGATAACGACAAAGACCGGGATGGTAGCAGAAACGATGGTGCTGACCGAAGCAGAGGTTCCGTAGACGCCGAAGGATTGCGACAGGTTGCCGATCCCGATCCCGACGAACCCGAGCGCCGCGACTTTCGGCAGGGCGGTGAGCGGAATCCTGTGCCGCCCGATGGCGAAGAGAAACAGGAATGGTACGGCGAAGGCGAAGCGCAATGCGGTGAACGCTATTGGCGGCATGGTGTCGAGGCCCAGCTTGGTGATCGGGATCGACAGGCCCCAGAGCACCGCCAGAAGCAACATCCCCCCGACGCTGAGGGGCGAAAGACGGTCGACGAGGGACGCAAGCGGCAGTGCGGGCGTTTCCGGGGTTGTGATCGTCATGTTAGTTTCTTGAAAAAGATTGCTCTCAGATCACTTATTGAATGCGAAGGCTGATGCTGACAAACGAATTGTTTGACGTCTATGATTGAAGGAAATGCAATCATGAGACCGCCATGCCCGTCCGACCCCCACCCTTGCAGACCCTGCGTGCCTTTGAAGCCGCAGGTCGTCTGTTGAGCATGGCGCTGGCGGCGCAGGAGTTGAACCTTACTCCCGGCGCGATCAGCCGACAGATCCAGTCGTTGGAAGACGATCTGAACGTCGCGCTGTTCCGGCGCATGACGCGGCGCATCGCTTTGACCGAGGAAGGAGCGGCGTTCCATCAGGTGGTCAGCCGGGCGCTGGCGGACCTTATCCGCGAAGCAGAACGCTTGCGCACACGGGACGACGCCCCGCGGCTGACGATTAGCACGAGTGTCTCTTTTGCCAGCAAGTGGTTCGCCCCGCGCCTGCACCGGCTGATGGCGCGGCTGCCGGATGTTGATATCCGGCTTGAAGTCAGCGACGTGAATATCGATCTGTCCGACGGCCGTGTGGATGCCGCGCTGCGCTATGGCACCGGAAACTATCCGGGCGCCGCGACAGAGAGGATTCTCGACGAGACCATGAGCCCGGTCTGCAGCCCCGACTATCGGGCGCGCATGGGCGGGCTTTCGATCCCGGCGGATCTGCTCGGTTGCACGTTGCTGAACGAGAGCCGCGTTCTGCACGACGATAGCAGTCTGCCAAATTGGGAACGTTGGTTTGCCGCCGCCGGGGTCGAGGGCGCTCGTGGTCGGGGACCGACATTGAGTCACGGCAGCCTCACCATTGAGGCGGCGCTGCGTGGCGAGGGGGTCGCACTTGGGCGGAGCGTGCTGGTTGCCGAGGACGTCTCTGCCGGCCGGCTGGTGGAACTGTTCCCACAAATCAGCTTGCCGGCCGGGAGAGGTTACGACCTTGTGCATCGGCAAGGCGAAGAGGATGATCCAGGGCTCTCTGCCTTGCGTGAATGGCTGATGGCGGAAGTGGCGGCATCACTTTTGAGCGCACCGTAGCAACCGATCAAATATGCGCCTCGTGCATGTCCACAATATCCGGGCTCTGCTTTGTCAGGCTGGTCATCTCCGGAACACGGTCGCGGTTCTGCCCGCGCTGAAAGGCCGGCCTTTGCGGGCGACCTTCCTTAATTTGTCGCGTGCGGTGCCAGCGTCAGAGCGACTGTCGCTCTTGCACCAGCCCCTTGAAGATTGCCCAGCAGATCAGAAGCAGGATCACGGTGAAGGGCAGACCGGTCGAGATGACCATGGCCTGCAAGGCCCCCAGACCGCCGCCGATCAGCAGCGCGATGGCAACCAGGCCCTCGAACGTGCACCAGAACACCCGTTGGGGGATCGGGGCGTCGATCTTGCCGCCAGCGGTGATCGTGTCGATCACCAGCGAGCCGGAATCGGACGAGGTGACAAAGAACACGATGACCAGCACGATGCCAATGACCGAGGTGATCCCCGCCATCGGCAGGCTTCCCAGCATCGCGAACAGTGACAACGGCGGGTTATAGCTGTCGATCACCTGGGCCTTGACGGCGCTGCCGGCCGGGTCGGCGATGACCTGTTCGATGGCCGCGCCGCCGAATACCGCCATCCAGAACATGCAGACAAAGGACGGGATCAGCAGCACGCAGATCACGAATTCGCGTACCGTGCGGCCACGGCTGACGCGGGCGATGAACATGCCGACAAACGGCGACCACGAAATCCACCATGCCCAGTAGAAGGCTGTCCAGCCCTGCAGGTATCCGGTGTCTTCGCGCCCGTGCGGGTTCGACAGCGGGATGACCTCCTGAAAATAGGCCACGACGCCCTTGCCGAACTCGGACACGATCGACCCCACTCCGGCGGCGAACAGCACGAACAGCAACAGCAGAAGCGCGATGACCATGTTGATCTCGGAGAGCACCTTGACGCCGCCGTCGAGGCCGCGAAGCACCGAGCCAAGGGCGACGAGCGTGATCACGATGATCAGGATCACCTGAACCGTCACGCTGTTGGGGAAACCGAACACGTATTCGAGCCCGGCATTGGCCTGTTGCGCGCCGAAGCCGAGGGATGTGGCGAGACCAAAGAGCGTGGCAAACACCGCAAGCGTGTCGATGATATGCCCCACCCAGCCCCAGACGCGTTCTCCGAAGATCGGATAGAAGGCCGACCGGATCGTCAGCGGCAGGCCCTTGTTATAGGTGAACAGCGCCAGCGCAAGTGCAACCACCGCGTAGATCGCCCAGGGGTGCAGCGCCCAGTGATAGGAGGTCGCCGCAAGCGCCATGCGCCGCGCGGCCTCGACATTTTCCGGGATCAGGACGCCATTTTCGTCGAAGGGGCGCACGACCCCAAGCGGTTCGTCACCCCAGGGAGTGCCGAAATAATAGACCGGCTCCAGCACTCCGAAGAACATCAGGCCGATCCCCATGCCGGCGGCAAAGAGCATCGCGAACCAGCCCGGATAGCCATAATCCGGTGTTGCGTCCTTGCCGCCAAGGCGGACCGAGCCATAAGGCGTCACGATCAGCATCAGGCAGAACAGCACGAAGATATTGGCCGACCACAGGAAAAACCAATCGAAGGTCGAGGTCAGCGCTGGCCGCAGCCAGCCGAAAAAGTCGCCTGCCTGGGTCGGTGCCACCAATGCGTAGGCCACGAAGGCCACGATGGACAGGCCCGAAATCAGGAATACCGGGTTGTGAATGTCGAGCCCGATCGGCCCGATTGTCGTTTCAATGTTGTCCTGACCGATTTCATAATCGGTCTCGATGATGTGGGATGACCCTTCGGGTGCGGGAATCCCTTGATTGGCGCTTTCGTCGGTCATGTGCGACCTCCCATGTTCCTTTCGTTTCGTGACCGGGTCATGCCGCTCAAGCGCGTATGACCATCACGGAGCATTTTGCGTGCTCGGCCAGCTTTCCGCCGTTCGACGGCCAGATATAGTCGATGACGTTCGGCACGTGGCTGGCCATGACGACAAGGTCGGACCCCGTGTCGTCGATGGCCCGGATCAGTGCGTCATCCACGTCGATGGCAGGATCATGCGAAACAACCGGGTGCGCGGCGACGGCGATGCCGTGCCTGTCGGCCTGGCCTTGCGCAAAGGCTGTCAGCTTTTGCCCGAACTCTGCGGGATTATGCGCAACAGAGCTTGGCGCCGAGGACGTCACGCCGACATAAGAAATGGGCACGTTGTAATGTTTGGCGAGATCAGCGGCGCAATCCAGTGCGGGCGCCAACCCCTCGATATGCGCCAGATCCACCGGCGCCATAATTCGCTTGAACAAGTCTTCCTCTCCCTTCTGCGCGGGTCGGGTGAGACCTTGGCTTTTGAAAACGGCGCCCGCGCGTCATCTGCCAAATTCGGCGGTTTTGTGGCCCACCGATTCCCCAAGCATAGAACAACTTGGGCGGGTCTGACAAAAACCGGCCCCCCGAGCCGGGTTCAAGGCAGACATGGACGGGCTGTTTGTGCGTGCCAATACGCCGGATACCCGGTTGATATCGCGACAATATATTCGCGTTTTCCAGTCGCGCCGGGATCAGGCTTACATCCGGGTCGCCGGCTGATTGTGTAAACCCTTTGTTTGCTCTCTGTCGCTATCAGTCCTGCGCAGGCTGGTCGTGACGGCAGAAAACCGCGATGCCGTCCTACGGGGTTTCGCTGTGCGCAGGGTTTTGGCAGGCGCACATGAAATAGCCAGAGAGGCGAAAATCGGGTATTCTGCCCTTGGCCGCATGCTTCGTTCAGGAGGTTTGCTCATGCCCGAGATTGATTTTTGGTATTCCATTGGAAGTACATACACATTTCTGACGGTGACCCGCCTGCCGGAGTGGTGCCGGGAACACGATGCCACGGTTCGATGGCGTCCGTTCAATGTGCGCAAGGTCATGACCGATCAGCAGAACGTGCCTTTTGCGGGTAAACCGGCCAAATCGGCCTATATGTGGCGCGATATCGAGCGCAGGACCGCCAAGTACGGCCTGCATGCGCACCTGCCCGCCCCCTACCCGATCTCGGATCTGGCGCTGGCCAATCAGGTCGCGCTTTTGGGCATGTCCGAGGGCTGGGGCGAGCGGTTCACCGAAAACCTCTATCGCATCTGGTTCGAGGACGGCGTGGAGGCGGGAAGCGAGGCCGCGCTGTCTGAGGCGCTGTACCGTTGCGATCAGGACCCGATGCCGGTTCTGGCGCGAGCGCGCGCGCCGGAGGCGGTCGCGGCGCTGGACCGGGAAACCGAGACAGCCGTTTCGCAGGGCGTGTTCGGCGCGCCAAGCTTTGTTGTGCGGGGTGAGCTGTTCTGGGGCGACGACCGTCTGGACGACGCGTTTTCCTGGGCGCGGGTGGGTCACGTGACCTGATCCCCGGCGCGCTGGAATGCTCTCGACTGGCGGGCTTGAAATGCTATTTCTTATGTATGCCTTATCGCTGGAAACAGAACTCGGAATCGGTGCAGGAGCTGCATCTGTGGCCGCATAATTCACTGCCGCCGCGCGGTGCGATCGCGATCGTCCTGAGCATCTTTGCGATGGGGCTGATCCCTTTGCTGGCGGTTCTGGGGTCGGTTCTGTTGTGGGGATTGCTGCCGTTCACGCTGTTGGTGGTGCTGGGGCTGTGGCTGGCGCTGGAAGTGAACTATCGGCAGCGGCGCATGCTGGAAGTGCTGACCCTGACGCCCAGCCTGGCCCGGCTGGTGCGGCACAATCCGCGCGGGCGGGCGCAGGAATGGCATTGCAACCGCTATTGGGCGCGCCCCGAGATGCACCGGCACGGCGGACCGGTGCCGAACTATGTAACCCTGAAAGGCGGCGGGCGCGAGGTGGAAATCGGCGCGTTTCTGTCCGAGGACGAACGCGTCGCGCTGTACGACGATCTGCTGGTGAAACTGAGCAGCGACCGGGGCTGAGCCTGCCCCGGAACAAGCCGGTCGTCAGCAATCGCCGTTCGAGGCGCAGAGCTGGTCCTTGACCATGGGGCCGACCTTGCCGAAATCCATCTGGCCGGTATAGCGCGCCTTGAGCTCGCCCATGACCTTGCCCATGTCGCGGATCGAACCCGCGCCGGTGGCGGTGATCGCGGCATTGATGGCCTGTGTCACCTCGTCATCGTCCAGCTGCTTGGGCAGGAATTCCTCGATCACCTCGATTTCCTGGCGCTCGCGCTCGGCCAGATCCAGTCGCCCGCCCTCTTCATAGGCGCGCGCGCTTTCCTTGCGCTGCTTGGTCATTTTCCCAAGGATTTCAAGCACGTCCGCGTCACCACATCCCTGCGCCTCGTCATTGACCGAGCCGCGCGTGGCGATATCCCTGTCCTTGATTGCCGCGTTGATCAGACGAAGCGTCGACAATCGGTCGGTCGCCTTGTCCTTCATTGCCTGCTTAAGGGCCGTGTTCACCCTTGATCGCATATCCATATGTTCTGCCCATCCCCATGGATCCGGAACTCTGACCATATAGAAACAGAATGAATGAGACAACAGGGGGTGAATACAGCTAAGCCATTGAAATCTATGAATACCGCAAAAATTGAACGGACTTGACCCGACGACGCAACACCCTTAGGTATGCGCCGATTTACCCAGCAGGAGAGTCGCGCCATGGCCCAGAACGCCACGTCCAAGCCCACCGCATGTCTGGCACTGGCCGATGGAACGCTGTTTTACGGGCACGGGTTCGGAGCGACAGGCCAGACCGTGGCCGAGCTGTGCTTCAACACCGCGATGACCGGTTATCAGGAGATCATGACCGACCCGTCTTATGCCGGGCAGATCGTGACCTTTACCTTTCCGCATATCGGCAATGTCGGCGTGAACTCCGAGGATGACGAGACCGGCGATCCGGTGGCCGAAGGGATGGTGGTGAAATGGGACCCGACCGAGGCGTCGAACTGGCGCGCGGCAGAAGAGCTCAAGACATGGCTGGAGCGCCGGGGCCGGATCGCCATCGGTGGCGTCGACACCCGCCGCCTGACCCGCGCGATCCGCCAGCAGGGCGCGCCGCATGTGGCGCTGGCGCATGATCCCGACGGTCAGTTCGATATCTCGGCGCTGATCGCTGCCGCGCGCGGTTTTGCCGGGCTGGAAGGCATGGACCTGGCCAGGAAGGTCACCTGCGCCCAAAGCTATCGCTGGGACGAGATGCGCTGGGCCTGGCCCGATGGCTATTCCCGTCAGGAAGCGCCCAAGCACAAGGTCGTGGCGCTGGATTACGGTGCAAAGCGCAATATCCTGCGCTGTCTGGCCTCGGCCGGGTGCGACGTCACCGTTCTGCCCGCCACCGCCACCGCGGCGGAGGTTCTGGCGCATGATCCAGACGGCGTGTTCCTGTCGAACGGCCCCGGCGACCCGGCAGCGACCGGCGAATACGCGGTGCCGATGATCAAGCAGATCCTGGACACCACCGATCTGCCGGTGTTCGGCATCTGTCTGGGCCATCAGATGCTGGCGCTGGCGCTGGGCGGCCAGACCATAAAGATGAACCACGGCCATCATGGCGCCAACCATCCGGTCAAGGATCTGGAAACCGGCAAGGTCGAGATCACCTCGATGAACCACGGCTTTGCGGTGGATGCGCAGACCCTGCCCGAGGGCGTGGTCGAAACCCATCGGTCGCTGTTCGACGGTTCGAACTGCGGTATCCGCATGGCGGAGCGGCCTGTTTATTCGGTGCAGTACCACCCCGAAGCCTCGCCCGGTCCGCAGGACAGTTTTTACCTGTTCGAGCGCTTCGCCACCGCCATGACTGCCCGCAAGACCGCAGAATAAGCGCGAGCGAAAACAAGCTTAACCGCGCATTAACCTTGTTCCTTCAACCCTGATGCCTGACGCCTGCATCGGGGTTGAGGAATGAGTGAACAGAACCTGCAAAGATTGTCGGAGGCGCTTCCCGTCGCCGGGACGCGGGCAAGGCAGCCGCTGGGCCGGTATCTGGTCGAAAGCGGCGCAATCACCGAAAGCCAGCTTGTTCATGCCCTGACGCTTCAGGAACGGCTGGACGCCCCCATCGGGGAAATCCTGATTGCCGAGGGTTTTGCGGAAACGCGCGATGTTCTGGCGGCGCTGTCAACGCAATATGGTCTGCAGGTCGCAGCGCTGGATGCGCCCGCCCCCACTGCTGCGCTTTGTGCGCTGATGCCCACCGAGTTCTGGCTGGAATACAATCTGGTTCCGTGGATGCGGCTGGGTCCGCTGGTACTGGTCGCGACGGCGCGCCCGGACCTGTTTGACGCGCCACGCGCCCGGCTGGCGGCGGCGGGTGTGACGGCGATCCCGGTTCTGGCCTGGAGAGATGAGATCGACCGCGCCATTGCGCGCCAGTTCGCGGACAGTCTGGCCAAGGCGGCGGAAACGCGCGTCGAACCTGCGCAAAGCTGCCGCAACTGGGATGCCGTTTCGAGATTGCCATCTGTCCTGGTCGCGCTTTTGCTGGTCGCCGTCATGGTGGCGTCGCCGCTGCCCGCATTCGCCGCCTTGACAGTGGCGGCGGTTGTGACGCTGGCCCTGTTCACCGCGCTGCGCGTGGTAGGTATTCTGGGGCAATTGGCCGGGCATGCGCTGGTGAACGCGCCGGAGTCTACAGGCCACAGGCCCGGCCCCGAATCCCGGCTGCCGCGCGTGTCGGTTCTGGTGCCGCTGTACAAGGAGCGTGAAATCGTCGGCGACCTGATCCCGCGCCTGAACCGACTGACCTATCCCAAGGCCCTGCTGGATGTCATTCTGGTGCTGGAGGAAAAGGACCGGATCACCCGGGACACACTGGCACAGGCACAGCTGCCGCCGTGGATGCGGGTGATCGAGGTGCCCGACAGCCACGGCCTGACCACCAAGCCGCGCGCGATGAACTATGCGCTGGATTTCTGCCGAGGCGATATCGTGGGGGTCTGGGATGCCGAGGACGCGCCGGTCGCGGACCAGATCGAGCATGTGGTCGCCCGCTTTGCGCAGGCGCCCGAGGATGTGGTGTGCCTGCAGGGGATACTGGATTACTATAATCCGCGCACCAATTGGCGGTCGCGTTGTTTCACCATCGAGTATTGCAGCTGGTTCCGGGTTGTCCTGCCTGGCATGGCTCGATTTGGGCTGGTGATCCCACTGGGCGGCACCACGCTGTTTTTTCGCCGCAAGGCACTGGAGGCGCTGGGCGGCTGGGACGCGCATAACGTGACCGAGGATGCCGATCTGGGCGTCCGGCTGTGCCGCGCCGGATACCGGACCGAAGTGTTCGACACGGTGACCTATGAAGAGGCCAATTTCCGCCTCTGGCCTTGGGTTCGCCAACGTTCGCGCTGGCTGAAAGGGTTCATGGTGACCTATCTTGTGCACATGCGCGCGCCGCGCAAGCTGTTGGGCGAGCTCGGGTTGAAACGGTTTCTGGGGGTTCAGGCGTTTTTTCTGGGCACGGTGGGTCAGTTCCTGCTGGCGCCGGTTCTGTGGTCGTTCTGGCTGATGCTGTTCGGGCTGCCGCATCCGCTGGCCGGGGTGTTTCCCGCAGGCATCATCACCGCCATGATCGGGTTCTTCATCTTTGCCGAAGCCGTCAACCTGATTGTCGGACTGACCGCCGTGTCATCCGAGCGCCGACGGTTCCTGATGCCGTGGGTACCGACGATGGTGTTGTATTTCCCGTTCGGCGTGATCGCCGCATACAAGGCGCTGTGGGAACTGGCGATCAAGCCCTATTTCTGGGACAAGACCCAGCACGGACAAGCCGGAGAGGAATGCGTGCCCGGTTGAGACCTATTGACGCTCGCGCTTGTCGGCGTCCTGCTTGAGCCGGGTCATGAAGGCGATGGAGATATGTTCCTTGAGCGCCAGCTGCGCCGCATCCTCGTCGCGCGCGGCAATCGCCTCGACAATGCCCTTGTGTTCGCTTTGCGCCACCTCGCCGCGCCCTTGCGCGGCCAGCGACGTGGTGGCCATCAACGCCATGGTGCGATGCACCAGGTCCAGCTGCTGCACCAGATAGCGATTGTGCGAGGCCAGGTGGATCTGTTCGTGAAACCTCCGGTTCGCCCGTGACAGCGCCGAAGGGTCGTTGACCAGCGCGTCATCCTCCTGAACCATGTCGCGCAGCACCCGGATCTCTTCGTCGGTGGCATGCTTGGCGGCAAGGCGCGCGGCCAGCCCCTCGAGCTCGCGGCGCACCACGTAAAGCTCGGCCATCTGATTGTGATCCAGCGAGGCCACGATCAGCGAGCGCCCGTCGCGTTCCAGCAGTGATTGGGTTTCCAGCCGTTGCAGGGCTTCGCGAATGGGCGTGCGTGACACACCGAACCGGTCGGCCAGTTCGCTTTCGACCAGACGGTCACCGGGTTTGTAGATGCCTACGTCGATCGCTTCGAGGATCAGGCTGTAGGCGTCGGTGTTGGACTGGCGGCTCTGGCTCATGGTGTCATCTGGCTCCCTGTTCGGACCTGTCTATCCGCCGGGTGTGCCTGCAATCAAGATTGAAATCCGACCATGTCCAGCCTAAACCGGCACGCATGGTGAAGCCTGCATTCTCTCATGTCACGCAATGGGTGTTCGATCTGGACAACACCCTTTATCCGCCGCACATGCGCCTGTTCGACCAGATCGAGGTGCTGATGACGCAATATGTCATGGATGCGCTGAGGGTGGACCGGGCCGAGGCAGACCGGCTGCGGTCGCAATACTGGCGGCAATACGGCACCACGCTGGCCGGTCTGATGGCGGAACATGACCTGGACCCCGATCCTTATCTGGTTGCGGTGCATCAGGTCGACATGAGCCATATGGAGGCGGATACCGCCCTTGCCAACCATATCCGGTCGCTGCCGGGGCGCCGGATCGTCTATACCAACGGCAGCGCGCCCTATGCCGAACGGGTGCTGGCGGCGCGCGGGCTGAGCGGGCTGTTCGACGCGATCTATGGCGTCGAACATGCCGGATACCGGCCCAAGCCCGAGCGGGCGGCGTTCGAGGCGATATTCGCCCGTGACGGCATCGACGCCGCGCAGGCCGCGATGTTCGAGGATGACGCCCGAAACCTGGCCGCGCCGCACGAGATGGGGATGCGCACGGTACATGTGGCGCCCGAGCATCATCCGGCAGATCATATCCATCATCACACCGCCGATCTGACCGCGTTCCTGTCGCGGCTGGTCTGAGACACGCGCACGGGACAGGATGTCACTTGGCACCGGGTTGCGAAACCGCCTAGGGTCCGGCCGGAACGGAGATTTTGCCATGAAGACCAGCTGTGACATCCTGATTTCCGGTGGCGGCATCGCCGGGCTGACGGCGGCGGCCGCATTTGGTGCCGCCGGATTCGATGTGGTCTGCGTCGACCCTGCCCTGCCAGTGACAGAGCGCGACGCCGAAGGGTCGGACCTGCGCACCACGGCGTTTCTGCAGCCCGCGCGCGGCCTGCTGGAGCAATGCGGGCTTTGGGCGCGACTGGCCGAGCATGCCGCGCCGCTGCAAATCATGCGCATCGTCGACGCCGGCGGCGAGGTGCCCGAACCCCGCGTGGTGCGCGATTTCAATGCTGCCGACATCTCGGACCAGCCATTCGGGTGGAACCTGCCCAACTGGCTGCTCAGGCGCGAGATGGTGGCCCGGTTGACCGAATTGCCAAATGTCGATTTCCGCCCCGGAACCGCAACCACCAGCCTGTTCACCCGGATGGCTCAGGCCCGTGTCGGCCTGAGCGATGGCAACCGCGTGACATGCAAGCTGGTGCTTGCGGCAGACGGGCGCAACTCGCCCATGCGCGAGGCGGCGGGCATTGGCGTGCACACCACCCGCTATGGTCAGAAGGCGCTGGCCTTTGCGGTGACCCACCCGATCCCGCACGACAATGTCTCGACCGAGATCCACCGCTCGGGCGGGCCGTTCACGCTGGTGCCGCTGCCGGACTGGCAGAGCCAGCCGTCATCGGCGATCGTCTGGATGGAACGGGGACCAAAAGCGCTGGACCTGATGCAGATGAAGCCCGAGGCGTTCGAGGCGGCGATGACCGAGCGGTCGTGCGGATTGTTCGGACCGCTGAAACTGGCCTCGCGCCGCACCATCTGGCCCATCATCAGCCAGTCGGCAGAGCGGCTGGCGGGTGAGCGGGTGGCGCTGATGGCCGAAGCCGCGCATGTGGTGCCGCCCATCGGAGCGCAGGGGCTGAACATGTCGCTGGGCGATCTGCGGTCGCTGCTGGATCTGGCGCAGGCGCGGCCCGAGGGATTGGGCGATGCGGACATGCTGGAGGCCTATCACAAGGCGCGGCACAACGAGATCGCGGCGAGGGTCAGGGGGATCGACCTGCTGAACCGCGCCTCGATGATGGAAGCGCGCCCCTTGCGGGATGCGCGGGCGCTGGGGCTGAGCGCGCTTTACTCGCTGGCCCCGGTGCGCAAGACGCTGATGCAGATGGGGCTTGGCGTGCGGTGACGCGCGGGCGGGCCGAAGCCCGCCAGCCGTTCAGAGCACCTGATCCAGAACCCGTTTCAACCGACCGATCGTGCCATCGACGTCATAAAGCTTGTCGAGGCCGAACAGGCCGAGGCGGAAGGTGCTGAACCCCTGCGGTTCATCACATTGCAGCGGCACCCCGGCGGCGATCTGCATGCCCAGCGCGGCGAATTTCCTGCCGTTCTGCACCTCGGGATCGCTGGTATAGCTGACCACCACGCCCGGCGCGCCAAAGCCTTCGGCGGCCACGGACGTGATGCCCTTGTCCTTCAGCATCGCCCGCACGCCGTTGCCCAGCGCCCATTGCGCATCGCGCAGCCTGTCGAAACCGTATTCGCGGGTTTCGGCCATGGTGTCGCGGAAGGCGCGCAACGCATCCGTGGGCATGGTGGCGTGATAGGCATGCCCGCCGCCCTCGTAGGCTTTCATGATGTCGCGCCATTTCCTGAGGTCGATGGCGAAACTGTCCGAGGTGGTCTCGGCCAACCGGGTCTCGGCCCGTTCCGACAGCATCACGAGACCGGCACAGGGCGAGGCGCTCCAGCCCTTTTGCGGGGCCGAGATCAGGACATCGACGCCGGTGGCTTTCATGTCGACCCAGACGCAGCCCGAGGCGATGCAATCCAGCACCATCAGCGCGCCGACCTCGTGCGCCGCGGCCGCCATGGCGGTGATGTAGTCATCCGGAAGAATCACCCCGGCGGCGGTTTCCACATGCGGGGCAAAGACGATATCCGGCTTTTGCTCGCGGATGGTGGCCACGACCTCTTCAATCGGTGCGGGGGCAAAGGGAGACGGTGTGGCGTTGCCGGTCTGACGCGCCTTCATCACCGTCGTGCTGGCGGTGAGGCCACCGGTTTCGAAAATCTGGCTCCAGCGATAGGAGAACCAGCCGTTGCGCACCACCAGAACGTTGGCACCGCGCGCGAACTGCCGGGCCACCGCCTCCATCCCATAGGTGCCGCCGCCGGGGATCACCGCGACGGCATCGGCATTGTAGACGTCGCGCAGCGTGGCCGAAATGTCCCGCATGACCTGCTGAAAGGTCGCGGACATGTGATTCAGGGAGCGGTCGGTGAAAACCACGGAGAATTCTTCGAGACCTTCGGGGTCAACGGTATCAAGCAGCGCGGGCATGTTCTGTCCTTTCTGACGCGGTCCCCCTTTTCTGACCTCGGCCTGACGACAGGTAAAGCAGGAATTCGTCAGAAAACCGCGATTATCGACACCTGGGGCGATTTCACGGTCACCACAATTTGATAACCGCCTGATGGCAAAGAAATATTAACGTTTGATAACGAGAGATTACAGAAATGGCACCATACAGTGTCACCATGCCTTTACACTTAGACGTGTTTCTGAACAGATGTATGCAGCCAGAACATGAATGTACGGAGTTACCAGTGACGGCGCAAAAACGCATTAGTTTTCAACTTATTAGAGATGAAGTTAAACGCAGGATTGAATATCGCATTTGGCCGCAGGGGGCGATCCTGCCGACGGAAGCGGAACTGGCCGAAGAGTTCGGCTGCGCCCGGGCAACCGTCAACCGCGCATTGCGGGAACTGGCCGAACTGGGGTTTGTCGAGCGCAAGCGAAAAAGCGGCACAAGGGTCAAGCGATCACCCGCGAAACAGGCCCGGCTGGAAATCGCGCTGGCCCGCCAGACGGTCGAAGATCGAAATTCCCAATACCGATATGCGCTGGTGGAGAGGAAAGTGCTGACCAGCCCCGCCTGGCTGGCCTCGCAACTGGGCTTGCCCAATGATGCCCCGGTGCTGCACCTGTTGTGCATGCATTACGCCGACAACCGCCCGTTTCAACTGGAAGAACGCTGGATCAACATCGCGGCGGTGCCCGATGTGGAACAGGCCGACTTCAGCCGCTCCGGCCCGCATGAGTGGTTGCTGAACGCCGCCCCGTTCGCCGAGGCGACTGTCACCTTTTCCGCCATCGGAACCGACGGGCGCCTTGCCGAATTCATGGGCACCACGCCCGGCGCACCGGTGCTGCAGACCGAGCGCATGACCTGGCTGAACGGCACGCCGGTGACCTTTGCCCGGATGACCCATCATCCCGGGTTCAGGATCAGCAGCCAGTATTGAGGCCATCTATCCGATCGGTCCGGGCAGCCGCTCCTCGCTCAGCAGGACGTTGGCCTCGACATCGCCGGCGCCGGGCAGCGTCATGATCCGCCGCCGCAGGACGCGTTCGAAATCCGACAGGTCCCGCGCCACGACGCGCAGGCGATAGTCGTAGAGCCCCAGCACATGCTCCACGGTCTGCACTTCGGGGATGGCGCTGACGGCGCGTTCGAAATCTTCCAGGCTGACCTGCCCCTTGCGCGCCAGTTTGACACCCAGAAACACCGTCACGCCGAATCCCAGCGCCTCGGCGTTCAGGCGCAGACGGCGGCCCTTGATCACCCCCGCCTCTTCCAGCCGCCTGATCCGCCGCCATGTGGCGGGTTGCGACAGGCCAAGGCGGCGGCCCAGCGCGCCAGCACTTTGGGTGGCGTCCTGGGCCAGCGCCCGCAGCAGCTTGCGGTCGATTTCGTCCAGCTCGATCATACCGGCAGCACCTCGTCACGCTTTACCCGAGCGATATGCATCAGCGCCTCGATGTCGGCGATATGCGGCAGGGTCAGGATGCGGTCGCGATAGAGTTGCTGATAATGGGGCATGTCGCGGGCGATCACTGACAGGCGCACATCGACCCGGCCCAGAAAGGTCTGGATCTCGATCGCCTCGGGTACCTGCCGCGCCGCTGCGATGAACTCGTCAAAGGCGCGTGGCTGGGTCTTGTCGAGCGTGACGCGCAAGCTGACCTCGACCGCATAGCCCAGCGCCCGCCAGTCGATCACCGCCTCCTGCCCCTGGATGATACCGGCAGCCTGCATCTTTTCGATCCGCCGCCAGCACACGCCCGAAGTGATGCGGCTGCGCTCGGCCAGTTCGGCGGTCGAGAGGCTTGGATCGGCCTGATAATGGCGCAGAATCCGGCGGTCGATATCGTCAAGCATGTTTTTATCGCAATCTTTTATTTTGACGAATAGTTCTTCGCCTTTTTCACAAATACTCAATCCCAGCGCTCTCGCCAATACCCGAAACTGGCGGTAAAAGCGCAGCAATCAAAACAGAAAGGACCGGCATCATGCGCGTCTATTACGATCGCGATTGCGACATCAACCTGATCAAGGACAAGAAAGTGGCCATCCTGGGCTATGGCAGCCAGGGCCACGCCCATGCGCTGAACCTGCGCGACTCGGGCGCCAAGAACCTGGTCGTCGCGCTGCGCGAAGGCTCGGCATCCGCCAAGAAGGCCGAAGCCGAAGGTCTGCAGGTGATGGGCATCGCCGAAGCGGCGGCCTGGTGCGACGTCATCATGTTCACCATGCCCGACGAACTGCAGGCCGAGACCTACAAGAAATACGTGCATGACAACATCCGTCCGGGTGCCGCCATCGCGTTTGCCCACGGCCTGAACGTGCATTTCGGCCTGATCGAGCCGAAAGAGGGCGTGGACGTCATCATGATGGCGCCCAAGGGCCCCGGCCACACCGTGCGCGGCGAATATGTCAAGGGCGGCGGCGTGCCCTGTCTGGTTGCGGTTCACACCGACGCCACCGGCAAGGCGCTGGAGACCGGCTTGTCCTATTGCTCCGCCATCGGCGGCGGCCGCTCGGGCATCATCGAGACCAACTTCCGCGAGGAATGCGAAACCGACCTGTTCGGCGAACAGGCGGTTCTGTGCGGTGGTCTGGTCGAACTGATCCGCTGCGGTTTCGAGACGCTGGTCGAGGCGGGCTATGCCCCCGAGATGGCCTATTTCGAATGTCTGCACGAAGTGAAGCTGATCGTTGACCTGATCTATGAAGGCGGCATTGCCAACATGGACTACTCGATCTCGAACACCGCCGAATACGGCCAGTATGTCACCGGCCCGCGCATCCTGCCCTATGAGCAGACCAAGAAGGCCATGAAAGAAGTTCTGAACGACATCCAGCAGGGCAAGTTCGTCCGCGATTTCATGCTGGAGAATGCGGTTGGCCAGCCGACGATCAAGGCATCGCGCCGAGCCAATGACGAGCATCAGATCGAACAGGTCGGCGAAAAGCTGCGCGGCATGATGCCGTGGATCTCGGCCGGCAAGATGGTCGACAAGTCGAAGAACTGATCACGGTTCCGACGCAAGACAAAGGGCGCCCAGCGGCGCCCTTTTTTGTTTCCGGGCGAGATGAAATCCGTTGACATGGGATTGCGGCGCCTGTCTGGTCTCGCTCGAGTATTGAGGGGCCTATGGACCAACGACCTGAGATCACGACGAAAAGCTGGTTGATGGTCGCCACGCTGGGTTTTGTCTGGGGCGGGACGTTCCTGATCATCGAGCTGGTGCTGGAACAGATGACGCCATTCTGGCTGGCGGCCTTTCGCATCGGTTTTGGCGCGGTGCTGAGCCTTGCGGTCTGGCAGGCCCTGGGCGGCAGGCTGTTCCGCGAACCGCTGGGCAGGGAGGGCCTGATTTCCCTGATTGGCATCGCCCTGCTCAATTCGGCCATTCCGTTTTCATTGATCTCGTGGGGGCAGCAATATGTCACCTCGGGCTTTACCGGGGTTTCGATGGCCTCGATCGCGCTGATGGTGGTCCCGCTGGCGCATTTCTTTGTCCCCGGCGAACGGATGACCCTGCGGCGCAGCTTGGGCTTTGTTATCGGTTTTGCCGGGGTGGCGCTGTTGATCGGGTCGCAGGCGTTCGAAAGCTCGGGCGATGTGCGCGAGTTGCCGGGGCGGCTGGCCTGCCTGACGGCTGCGGCCTGTTATGCGGTGGCCTCGATCCTGCTGCGGCGGTTGCCGCCGGTCGATCCGATCGGCCTGTCCACGGTTCTGTTGCTGATTGGCGCGGTGGCGATCGTGCCGATGGCCTGGGCGGTGGACGGGCCACCCGTGCTGCCGGATCAGCGCACGCTGTGGCTGGCGGCGTTTCTGGGTTTGGTGCCGACGGCGGCGGCCAATATCCTGCGGGTGACTGTGGTGCGCACCGCCGGGCCGGTTTTCATGAGCCTGACGAACTATCAGGTGCCGGTCTGGGCTGTTGTTCTGGGGGCCGTATTTCTGGGGGAGCCAATGCCCCCGACCCTGATTTGGGCACTGTTGCTGATCCTGTCGGGGGTCGGCCTCAGCCAGTATGGCGCGCTGAGGCGGCTGTTCGGGCGGTCAGGCTGAGACCGCCCCCGAAACCGCGTTCACCACCGAATCCACCGTTTGCTCCAGCAGGCCCTCGTCTTCGCATTCCGCCATCACGCGGATCAGCGGTTCGGTGCCGGATTTACGGATCAAGAGGCGCCCCTTGCCGTTCAGCGCCCCTTCGGCATCGGCAATTGCACGCTGCACTTCGGGCAGGTCAAGGGGAGTCTGGCCCGCGTCAAAGCGCACGTTTTTCAGAAGCTGCGGCACCGGTGTGAACTGACGTGCCAGTTCCGAGGCGCGACGGCCCGACGCCACCATTTCGGCCAGGAAATGCAGCCCCGCCATCAACCCGTCGCCGGTGGTGGCATAATCGCTCATGACGATATGGCCAGATTGCTCGCCGCCCAGGTTGAAGCCGCCTTCGCGCATCCGCTCGACCACATAGCGGTCGCCCACGGCGGTGCGCTCCAGCCGCAAGCCCTGACTGCCAAGGTGGCGTTCGAGGCCAAGGTTGGACATGACGGTCGCCACAAGCGCGCCGCCGCTGAGTTGGCCCTCGGCGGCCCAGCGTGTGGCGAGCAGCGCCATCAGCTGATCGCCATCGGCCACCGCGCCAGTTTCGTCAATGACGACAACACGGTCGGCATCGCCATCAAGACAAATGCCGACGTCGGCACCATGTGCGACCACCGTTTCGGCGGCGACGCGAGGCTGGGTGGAGCCGCAGCCCAGGTTGATGTTCTTGCCGTCGGGCGCAACCCCCACCGGGATGACATCGGCCCCAAGTTCCCACAACACTTCGGGCGCGGTGCGGTGAGCCGCGCCGTTGGCGCAGTCGATCACCACTTTCAGGCCATCGAGCCGCAGATCCCGCGGCAGCGAGGATTTCACCCGCTCGCCATAGCGGAACCGGGCGTCATCGACCCGGCGCGCGCGGCCGATGTTGTGCGCCTGCGCCGGCCTCACACCTTCTTCGATCAGCCGTTCGATTTCGATTTCAGCCTGATCGGAAAGCTTGAAGCCATCGGGGCCGAAAAACTTGATCCCGTTGTCCTGGGCCGGGTTGTGGCTGGCCGAGATCATCACGCCCAGATCGGCCCGCATCGAGCGGGTCATCAGCCCGACGGCGGGTGTCGGCACCGGCCCCAGCAGCAGCACGTTCATGCCGGTCGAGGTCAGCCCCGCGGTCAGCGCGTTTTCGAACATGTAACCCGACAGGCGGGTATCCTTGCCAATCACGACCCGGTGCACACCCGAGGCGTCGCGGCGGAAATACCGCCCCACCGCCGCGCCCATGCGCAAGGCCAGTTCCGCCGTCATCGGATAGGTATTGGCAGTTCCCCGCACCCCGTCGGTGCCGAACAACTTGCGCATCATGTGCCTCCGTTAGCTGCTGGCGACAGGATTACCGGACTGCGGCCCAAAGGCGCAAGGCCTGCGCGGTTTCCCTGACGTCATGCACGCGGATTATCTGAACCCCCTGCGCCAACCCGGCCAGCGCCACGGCGATAGAACCCGGTGCGCGGGCGTCGGCGCGCGGTTCCTTGCCGATCCGCCCGATGAAGCCCTTGCGGGACACGCCCAACAGGATCGGGCAGCCCAGACCGTGAAACAGGCTGAGATTGCGCAGCAGGGTCAGGTTGTGCGCCTCGGTCTTGCCAAAACCGATCCCCGGATCGACCACGATGTTCGACCGTGAAAGGCCCTGAGCCTCAAGTCGGGAAACCTGAGACTCAAGAAAATCGTACACGTCGAGCAGCACATTGTCATAGTGTGGCTCGTCCTGCATTGTCGCCGGATCGCCCTGCATGTGCATGACACAGACCGGCAGCTGATGCGCGGCGCAATAGGGCGCGAGATCAGGATCGAACACGAAACCCGAAACGTCATTGACGAGCGTGGCCCCCGCCGCAACAGCGGCCTGCGCCACAGCCGTCTTGCGGGTGTCGATCGAGATTGCCGTATCCGTTTCGGCGCGGATGGCCGTGATTATGGGAACGGTGCGGGCGATTTCCTCGGCGATGGCCACGGTCTGCGACCCGGGCCGGGTGGATTCGCCGCCAATATCCAGAAGCGTTGCCCCATGCGCCACCATTTCGAGCGCTGCCGCGCGGGCGGTTTCGACGGTGTCGTGCCGCCCTCCATCGGAAAAACTGTCCGGCGTGGTGTTGATGACCCCCATGATCTGCGGCTGGCCCATACCCAGACCGGCGACCGGGGCACGGGGCGCGATCAGCCGGTCGAGTGCCTGCGCCGGGATCGCGCGCGCCTCGATGACGGACGCGGGGGCGTTTCGGTCAAGTCTTTCGGCATGGGTGAACCACATATCCGTCCCTGCCAGCGGGACGGCCCCATCGGGCTGCGTCTGGCCCTGTTGCACCAGTGGGCGGTAGTAGTCGCTCACAGTTGGGCCTTCTCCACCGGAATCTGGCGCAGGGGCACGCTGGCCTCTTCCGGCAGATTGCCGCCGATCACCAGCATTTCACTGGCTTCGAAGGTTGCCGCAAACCAGGCCGACAGCGCCACGGCATCAGCGCGTTTGGCCGAGGGGCCGTCCACCGCGTCGAGCACGATCTTGGACGGCGCCCAGACGCAGATCTGGCCGTTCTTCATGGCCCAGTCCAGTTCGGTCCGGGTCGAGACGACAACGCAGCGGTGATCGCGCGCTGCCAGAACCCAGGCGTTCTGTTCGATGGCCAGAAGATCGATCCGGCGCTGGGTCATTGCGTGCCCGGTCTGTGGCACCGCAAGTGGCGAAGCCCCGACGCAAAGGATCAGCGGGCGCCTGCGATGTTCCAGCTGGTCGATCCATGCCGTCAGGTTGGGCGACGAAATCGCCTCGTTCGACAGGAAGACGAGGCGGGGATGGGGGCGTTCCTCGGCGGCGACGTCATGATGGAGCTTGTCTTTGCCGCGCACGATCTCGACCCCCAATGCGCCGGGGCCACGATCAAGTTTTTCGATGCGGACAAAGGCCCTTACGGCCTGAGGTTCAAGCAGAATGCGTTCCGCTACACGCTCGGCCAGTGTTTCCAGCAGGTTCAGGCGTTCTGCGGACAGCTCATGTGCGATGGCCTCGGTCACCCGGTCATAGGACAGGATGCGGTCGACATCGTCATCAATCGGTCCGGTCAGGGGTTTGACCTCGACCACGATATTGAAACAGATGCGCTGGGTGGTGCCGCGCTCGGCCTGAAAGGCGCCAATCTCGACCTCGACGATGTGGTCACGCAACGAGATACGGTCCAGCGGCCCGCGCGGCGCGGTGGCTTCGGAGCGTTCGGACGGGTGCGCAAATGCGAGGCGGATTTCAGAACTCATAGATCTGGCCTTTTTTCGGCTCGATGGACGGGTCCGCCCTAGATAGACGTTGCGGCAGCCTATAACAGCTTCACAAACGCCACACCAGCGACAGAATACGTCGTCAGGAGACCCTGAACCAGCTCATCATACCAGAAGCCGCGTGCCCAAGCATGTGGCAATGCAACAGCCAGTCGCCCGGATTGTCCGCCATCAGCGCGACCTGACGGGTTTCGCCGGGCGCGACAAGAACCGTATCGCGCCACGGACCCAAAGAACCATCGGGCTGGATCAGGCGGAAATGGTGGCCATGCATATGCATGGCATGGAAAAACGCGGTGTCGTTCACGAACTCGATCCGGTGCGAACTGCCGCGCGCGGCGTCGAGGAACGGATCGGCTGGCCTTGCCGCCTGTCCGTTCAGCGCCCAGAACCGGCCCAGTTCGGCCAGTTCCTGACCCGTCAGATCAACGCCGTCGATCTGCGCGTGATCCAGCCAGCGCATTGCGCCGCCCTGCATCGCCATCCGGTGCAGCGGTGCGTCGTCAAGGCTCAGCCCCTGCCCGACCGAATTGGGCGGCAGCGGAGCGGGAATGTTGCGGCGGTTCTGAGTGTTCTGACCACGCACGTCGAACCGGGCCAGACCAAAACCCTCGTCCCTTTCGATGCTGACGAGGCTGGCCGTCAGACCGGGTTCGACTGTGACATCGACAAGCAGGTCGACACGCTGCGCCGGGGCCAGCGGGAAGGAGCCGTTGACCCGTTGCGGCTGATCCAGCGGCATACCATCAAGCGCCACGATCCAGCCATCCAGCCCGTCGAGCCCAAGATCGAACACGCGCGCATTGGCCACGTTGATAAGCCGCAGCCGCAGCCGGTCATTGGTGGAAACGTCGAAACCCGGATCGAAACGGCCGTTGACAGTCAGAAGGTTACCGAGGCGCCCGGCATGGCTGAGGTCATGCCCGTTGTCGAAATCTTCGGTAATCTGCGCGGTTTCGGGCGACAGGCGCCAGTCGTCCAGCGCCAGTGTCAGGTCCCGGTCGATATCCGGGGCAACCGGTTCGTCAACGATCAGCGGTCCGTGCAGCCCCCTGGCCACCTGCTCGACTGTCTGATTGTGCGCGTGATACCAGTAGGTTCCGGCGTCGGGCACGGTAAAGTCGTAATCGAAGTTTTCGCCGGGCTGGATAGGATCCTGTGTCAGGCCCGGCACCCCATCCATGGCGTTGTCGATGCGGATACCATGCCAGTGAACCGAGGTCGGTTGCGGCAACGAGTTGAGGATACGCCGCTGTACGCGGGCCCCCTGCCTGACCCGGATTTCCGGCCCCGGCGCGGTGCCGTCAAAGCTCCAGATCTGCGTGGGATCATAGCTGTCGGGCGCGACCTGCTGAATTGCCTCGCGCGCTTCGAGAACGGGCAAAGCCGCCCTTGCGCGAACGGGAAACGCCGCCATTGCAGCCGAAGCTGCCAGTACCTGCCGCCGGGTGAGTTTCATCGCGGTCCTCCTGAACCGCAATATAGGCATTTGCGCGCACCCTGCCATCAGGGTTCCAGCGCGGGTGCGTCAATCAGTTGCTGGCAGTGCGGTAGTTGGGCCGGTAGAAAATGTGCACTCCGACGCGCGCGGTTTCCTTGAAGACGCGCGACCAGGACGGGCGGACCGCCTTGGTGTGATAGTGGGTGGCACCATCGGTGATGTCATCGGCCACACCGTCAATCGCCAGACGGGCGACCTTGGCCACACGTTCATAGGCTTCTTTTTCCGCGATCACTTCCTTGTGGCCGTCGCAGGTATAGGTGAACTGGCACTGGTACTTTCGACCTGTCCCCTGACGAATGACACCACACACCGTATCGGGAAACCGCTCGTTCGCCACGCGGTTCAGGATGACCTCGGCGACGGCAAACTGACCCTTGACGCTTTCGCCACGGGCTTCGAAGTACAGAGCCTCGGCCAGGCACTGCCATCTTTCGCCACCTGTCGCCTTGGGTCGCTGGTCGAGCCAGTCGCGGGTATAGCTGACCTCGATCGGGTCCGCTTCCTTTTTCGGCTTCAGAGACTTCAGATAGTCGCGAAAACTCTGACCCGGTTGTTCGTTCCGGCTCACCACCTCGGACCCACCGGAATAGACCGGCTCACGTTCCGCATTGGATGTCGTAGGCAACAAAAAGGCGGTCATGACCGCCGCAGCAGCAACAAAACGTATCATTCAGAAAACCTCGCACAGGCACTTAAGCGCCATACCCTCCCCCGGCGGGCGCGAGGAGGCTCATAACCCACTTGATGGCGAAGGTCCAGTTCAGGGAAAAACGCAAGTGGAATCTTGCCCATTCAAGCAAAATTCTGTGACCCAGAGTCCACGTTTTCCCCACTAAACCTGGTGTATTGTGCGCCTGTCAACCCCCAAGTTTGGAGGATATCGCCAGTTGAGCGGCAGCCAGCCGAGCGACCGGCACCCGGAAGGGCGAGCATGACACATAGTCGAACCCCGCTGCCCGGCAAAACGCGATTGATTCGGGGTTCCCGCCGTGTTCACCACAGACCGAAAGCGTCACGTCCGGTTGCGCTTTGCGACCGCGTTCAGCGCCTAGTTGCAGCAGCTCGCCAACCCCATCCGTATCAAGGACATGAAACGGGTCCTCGACAAAAACACCCTGGCGCACATAGGCCGACATGAACCGGCCCGCGTCATCGCGCGACAAACCATAGGTCATCTGCGTCAGATCGTTGGTGCCAAAGCTCAGAAACGCGACATGCGGAGCGATTTCTTCGGCACGCAGACAGGCGCGCGGGGTTTCCACCATCACGCCGAGTCGATAGTCGAACTCCTGATCCCGTTCCGAGGCCACGGCCGCAGCCACGGCATCGATGCGCGCCTTGACCAGTTCCACCTCGCGCTTGGCAGAGACCAGCGGGATCATCACCTCGGGTACCACCGGCGCACCCTCCATGCTGGCCTCCAGCGTCGCCTCGAAGATGGCGCGGGCCTGCATGTCATAGATTTCCGGCACGGTGACGCCCAAGCGCACGCCGCGCAGGCCCAGCATGGGATTGTATTCGGTCATCGCGGCAACCCGGCGTTCGACGTCCGAGACCGGCAGATCCAGCGCGTCGGCCAGTTCGCGCTGACCGCTGCGGGTGGTGGGCAGAAACTCGTGCAAGGGCGGATCGAACAGGCGGATACACACCGGTTGCCCTTCCATGATACGGAAAAGCTGTACGAAATCATCACGTTGCATGGGCAGCAGACGTTCCAGAACTGCCGCACGCCCTGACGGGGTCTGGGCAAAGATCATTTCGCGCATCACCGTCAGGCGGCCCGGATCAAAGAACATGTGCTCGGTCCGGCACAGGCCGATGCCCTGCGCGTTGAAATTGCGCGCGGTCTGGGCATCCTGCGGTGTGTCGGCATTGGCCCGGATACCGATGTCACGTTCGGTGTCGGCCCAGGCCATCAGGGTCTGGAAACAGTCGTCCTGCTCGGCCTCCAGCATTTCCGGCTCGCCCGCCAGAACCTGGCCGGAACTGCCGTCGATGGTCAGGATATCGCCGGTCTTGAAGATGCGCCCGTCCGGTGCGACGAGCTGCTTTTCCTTCATCCGGAACCGCATCTCTGAGGCCCCGACGATGCAAGGCAGGCCCATGCCCCGCCCGATCACCGCCGCGTGGCTGGTCATGCCACCCTTTTCGGTCAGAACGGCGACCGCCGCGTGCATGCCGCGCACGTCTTCGGGTGAGGTTTCGCTGCGTACCAGAATACAGGGTTCGCGCCGTGACGCGCTGGCCTGCGCCTCGGTTGCCGTGAAGACGATCCGGCCCGTTGCCGCGCCCGGGCTGGCGCCAATGCCGCTTGCCAGCACATCACGCTTGGTTTCGGGATGGACCTGCCGGTGCAGCAACTCGTTGACCGAGTGCGGATCGATCCGCATCACCGCCTCTTGCGGGGTGATGATGCCGTCTTCGGCCAGATGCACCGCGATGCGTACCGCCGCCCGCGCGCCGCGCTGGACGCGGACGCCATCGAGAATGTGGACATGGCCGTTCTCGATCACAAACTCGACCTGCATTTCCTCGCGCAGTTTCCGGCGCATCAGGGCGGCGTGGTCTTTCAGCTCGGCAAACGCCTCGGGCGCGACATCCTGGAGCGACTGGCCGCGCGGGTCCTTTTCGAGATAAAGCGCCGAGACCCCCTCGCCCAACGCGTCGCGGCCCTGGGACTGGCTGAGGTAGCGGCCGGTGATCTGCGACAGGCCGGTCACCGGATCGATCAGCTGCAACACGCCTGAGCCGCATTCACCCTGACCGACGCCGGGGATCATTTCCTGAACCACAAGTCCAAGACCCGCATCCGCCGGCGCACCCTTGGCCTGTCGCAACAGGCGGGCCGTGGTGCCATCCCAGGCCCGCGCCATCGAGCGCAGCACGGCGGCCAGTTGCTCGCCCCGGTCCTGCGGGAAGTTTTCGTCGGTTTCCTCCTCGTAGGCGCGCAACGACTGGCGCAGCCCCTCGCGGCCATCGGCCTCGATATTGTCGAACTCGTCCGGGTCGAGCCGCGCCACGTGGATCGCGTAGCTTTGCACAAAGCGCAGGTAAAGCGCGGCCGCCGCCTCGACCCCCATCGTGTCGGACAGATCGACATAGCGGGCATCGTTCATGCCGATGTTCAGAATGGCCCCCGGCCCGCCCCAGTCAGGATCTTCGGAACTGGGTCGGACGCACAGCAGCGCCGCCGGGTCGAATTGTCCCAGAATGGCGGCGATGTCGGGCATTTCGCCTTCGGCGATGTGGTGCACCGCGTCAAAGGACAACGCCACGGTGCGCGGCACCGGCAGATCAAGGCGCACAAGGCGCTGAAGGCATTTCGCCCGTCCACCATGGGTTGTTGTCGCCACCGGCGCGTCTGGGGTGATGAGGGTCGTGTCCGGATTATTCTGCACTGCGGCATCCTTTCGCTTGCCTGCAGCATAAGCGGCTTTGCCCGTGGTGCAAGGGTGATATCGGGCGCTTGGCGCGCGCCCGGTCACTTAGCCTTCGATCCGGGTCAAATCGGCAACCGAAGAACAGACCTGGCGGATCTGGTTCAGCAGGTTCAGCCGGTTGCGGCGAACGACCGCGTTGTCGGTGTTGACCTGGACCTCTTCGAAAAAGGCGTCGATCGGCGCGCGCAGGGCCGCCATCGCCGCCATCGCCGCCGGGAAATCCTCGGCCTTGAGGGCGGGGGCGATTTTCGCCTCGGCCCCGGTCAGCGCGGCAAAAAGCGCCTTTTCGCTGTCGGCCTCGGCGAACTTGATATCGGCGCCATAGGAATATTCCACGCCGTCCTGTTCCTCGGCCTGGGTCAGGATATTGTTGGCGCGCTTGAAGCCCTGCACAAGGTTCTCGCCATCCTCGGTCGCGATCACCGCGTTCAGCGCACGGGCGCGTTTGACCAGCAGGTTGAGGTCATCGTTGCCGTCCATCGCGATACAGGCGTCGATGATGTCGTGGCGGATGCCCTCGTCGCGGAGGAAGACCTTGAGGCGATCGTGGATGAATGACAGAAGGTCCGCAGACAGATCGGGAACCTCGCGTCCGACCTGATCCAGGATATCATTGTCGCCCAGCTTTTCCTTAACGGCCTGGAAGGCGGCACCAAAAACCCCATGATCGGCGATTTCGTCGATCAGGTCGCGCAGCGCGGCCTCGCCGCCGTGGGCGTGGTATTTGTGGCGGAGCAGTTGAGCGTCGACATGTCGATCCAGCGAAACGCGAAGATCATTGGCAAGCACCAACCGAATAACCCCCAGCGCCGCCCGGCGCAGGGCAAACGGGTCTTTCGATCCGGTGGGCTTTTCGTCAATCGCCCAGAAGCCGGTCAGCGTGTCCAGCTTGTCTGCCAGTGCGACAGTGACCGAGAGCGGTGCGGTGGGCACGTCATCCGAGGGGCCGAGCGGCGAGTAATGCTCCTGCGCCACGGCGGCGATGGCAGCGTCGTGACCTGCGGCTTCGATGTAATACCGCCCCATAAGTCCTTGAAGTTCCGGAAATTCATAGACCATTTCAGAGCTCAAGTCGGCCTTGGCAAGCTTGGCCGCTGTTTCGGCCTGATCGGCATCCGCACCGGTCACCGGGGCCAGTTCGCGGGCCAGTGCGGCAATGCGACGGATGCGGTCGCCCTGACTGCCCAGCTTGTTGTGGAAGGTCACGTTTTCCAGCGCATCGCTCCATTCGCCCATGCCCGCCCGGGCCACGCGCAGGTCGTTGTCCCAGAAGAACTTGGCATCGGCCAGCCGCGCCGACAGCACTTTCTGATTGCCCGCCAGAATGGTCGCGCCATTGTCGGCGGTTTCGCGGTTGGCGACGGTAATGAACCGTTCTATCCGGCCTGTTTTCGGATTGCGGACCGAGAAGAATTTCTGATGTTCTTTCATCGAGGTCTGCAGCACCTCGGGTGGCAGGTCGAGGAATTCGGCGTCGATCTGCCCCATCAGGACAACGGGCCATTCGACCAGCCCCGCGACCTCGGCCAGCAGGCCCTTGTCCTCGACCACATCCAGCCCGGCGGCGAAGGCGAGGTTCTGGGCGTCGTTCCAGATATGCTCGGCCCGCTCGCTGGGCGACAGCATCACATAGGCGCGCTTGAGCTTGGCGGCATAGTCGTCGAAGGAAGTGACCGAAAACCGGCCCGGCGCCATGAAACGGTGACCTTCGGTGCTGTTGCCGGATGCGATGCCTTCGACCTCAAGCGGCACCACTTGAGCGTCGGTCTCGTCGGTCAGGATGCACAGGATCGAATGCAGAGGACGCACCCAGCGAAGGGTGGAACTGCCCCAGCGCATGGATTTGGGCCAGGGGAAATTGCGGATCGCGGCTTCGAGCACTTCGGCCACGATCTCGGCCGCCGGACGGCCCGGCTTTTCGATGGTGGCGAAATAGATCGCGCCCTTGGGGGTGTCACGCTCCTCAAGCTGGTCGCGGGTGATGCGGGCACCGCGCAGGAACCCTTCGACGGCCTTGTCGGGTGCGCCGACCTTGGGGCCTTTGCGTTCTTCCCGGATAGTGGGGCTTTGCGTCAACAGCCCTTCGACCGCCAATGTCAGGCGGCGTGGCGTGGTCAGCGCTGCGGCATGGGCATAGGTCAGACCGGCCTCGACCAGACCATCGGTGATCCGCTTTTTCAGATCCTCACCTGCGCGCGCCTGCATGCGCGCGGGGATTTCCTCGGAAAACAGTTCGATCAGCAGGTCGGGCATGGTCGGTCCTTAGAAATTGACGATCGTCTGGATGACGATGGCATTGGCGATATCCACGAAGAAGGCGGATACAAGGGGGAGCACGATAAAGGCAAGAGGTGACGGGCCATATTGCTTGGTCACGGCGGTCATATTGGCAATCGCGGTGGGAGTGGCCCCCAGCGAGAACCCGGCAAAGCCCGAGGCGAGCACCGCCGCCATATAGCTGCGCCCCATGATGACGAAGAGGCCAAATATGACGAAAGCGATGGTAAATGCGGTCTGGGCCAGCATGATGGTGGCGATGGCGAGGCCCTGTCCCGCAATGGTCCAGAGTTGCAGGCTCATCAGCGACATGGCCAGGAACGCACCAAGCGAGAATTCCGAGATCAGGCCAAGGGCAGCCGTCCGGGTGACCGGGGGTGCATCTGGAAACAGCGCGGTACGCAGGTTTCCCACGACGATGGCCATGATCAGGCAAGGCACGAAAAGCGGCAGCATGACGCCTGCGGCCTGAACGGCCTGATGCGCGAAGAAACCAAGGACGATGGAGATGTTGAGATGCAGCAAAACCCGCATGATTGCGTGGTGGTCGATCCTGCCATGGCTGCCCCCCTCGTCGGATACGCCGATGGTCAGTTCCTGATCGGGGTCGGAGGAGGTCAGACTGTTTTTCTCGACCAGGTATTTTGCCACCGGGCCGCCAACGATGGCGGCCAGAACGAGCCCCAGCGTGGCGACGGCGACGCCCAGTTCGGTCGCGCCCTGAAAACCGGTCAGGTCGGCCACTTGTGGCGCCCATGCGATGGCGGTGCCATGCCCGCCGATCAGCGAGGCCGAGCCGAACAGCACGCCCGCCCGGGCGGGAAAACCGAAAAGCCACGCCCCGGCGACGCCGATCAGGTTCTGCGCGATCATGCAGATGAGGGTGATGATCAGCAGAAAAAGCAGTGGTTTGCCCCCGGCCACCAGATCGGAAAACCGCGCATTCAGGCCGATCCCGGCAAAGAACAGCACCAGCAGAAAGTCGCGCGGGCGCAGATCGAACCCGAGCTCGACCCCCGACGCCAGATAGAGCGCCAGCAAAAGGGCGGAGGCCAGCAGGCCGCCGGTCACCGGTTCCGGGATGTTGTAGCGTCGCAGAACGGCCAAGCGCGCGTTGATGGCGGCCCCGCTCAGATAGACCGCAAAACCAAGGGTGACGGTGATGAAGGCCGGTATGTCCATGCGCGCCGTCTATCCTTCGGGCCGCGGCGGGCATTCTTCGCCCACCACCGTGCCGTCATAGGCCTTTTGCCCACAATTGTTGAGAACATGCCAGACATAGCCCTGTCCGGTTTCGGTGATGGCCACGATGCGGTCGACGCCGAAATGGATGTTCTTGGCCCCGAGATAGGCGCGCGCGGTGCCGTCTTTCAACGCCACGCCGATCTCTACCGCGTCGAAACAGTCGAACCAGCCCGGCGCGGTCAGGGGTTCGGCGGCGTCCACGGCGGCATATTTCGTCGAGAGGTCCTCGAGGCTGAGATTTGTCCGGAAACAGGCGCGGTAGCGGATCGGAGAGCTGTCAGCGTCGATCGCGCTGAAATCTGTATATTCGATCGCCACGGGAGTTCCGTCGGCACTGGCCAGCAGTTCCACGTCCTGACCCGGACGGGCGGCCACGTCGTAGTAGAACCCGTAGACCTGCAGATAATACATCGCCGCACCCGCCGCGACACAGCACGCTAGAAGGATCGCAACCAGTATCTTTCCCGTCATAGTCGGACTCCTTGGGTCAGGCCGCCCCTTTCAGGGCAGTCAAAAATCGGTCAGGTTTGGACCGGCGGCAGATAAGAGGGGAGCGCCGGACATGGATACCAGTTTTGCCGTCGGATTTTTCGGTGCGCTTTTTGCCATCATGAACCCGGTCACCAACCTGCCGGTTTTCCTGAGTGTGACCAGTGGCGCCTCGGTGGCGGATCAGCGCAAGATCGCGCTGAAAACGGCGCTTTATTGCATCATTCTGGGCGCGGGCTTTGCCGCCGTTGGGGCGCAGGTGCTGAAGCTGTTCGGGATCAGCGTCGATGATTTCCGTGTCGCGGGCGGTCTGGTGGTTCTTTATATCGCGTTCAACATGCTGCACGGAAGCGAAACCAGTTCGCACCACGGCACAAAAGGGGAAAAACAGGACTATCCCGACGCCGAGACGGTGGCCTTTTATCCGCTGGCCTTTCCCATTCTGGTCGGTCCCGGCACCATCACCACGCTGATCATCTATGCCCACAAGATCACGGGCACCGCGCATCTGATCGGATATGTCGCAGTCTTTCTGTTGGTTGTGGCCTTGCTGGCGGTGACGTTCTGGAATGCGGCAGCACTGTCGCAACGCCTGTCCACCACCGCCCGTGTGATCATGAGCCGGTTCATGGGGATGATCCTTGCCGCCATCGCGATAGGCATGATCACCGACGGGCTCAAGGCGTTGCTGCCGGGACTGGCCTGAGTGAACCAACCCCATCAGGCCGCCTGCCCGCCCGCCTCCGTCTGCACGAAGGCATCGGCGCATTGTTTGGCCAGGGCACGCACCCGGCCAATATAGGCCTGGCGTTCCGTGACCGAGATCACCCCGCGCGCGTCGAGCAGGTTGAAGATGTGGCTGGCCTTGATGCACTGGTCGTACGCGGGGTGCGCCATCACGATGCGCTTGCCGGTTTTGGGATCGTCATGGTCCTGCGCGAGGATCGCGGCGCATTCGGCCTCGGCCTCTTGGAAATGCCTGAGCAGCACCTCGGTGTTGGCCACGTCGAAGTTCCAGCGGGCGTATTCCTCTTCGGTCTGTTTGAAGATATCGCCATAGCTGAGCGGGCTGGGCGCGTCGGGGTCATTGAAGGGCATGTCCATCACGTGGTCGATGCCCAGCACGTACATGGCCAGACGTTCCAGACCATAAGTCAGCTCGCCCGAGACCGGAGTGCAGTCATGGCCGCCGACCTGCTGGAAATAGGTGAACTGGCTGACCTCCATGCCGTCGCACCAGACCTCCCACCCCAGGCCCCATGCGCCCAGAGTGGGGCTTTCCCAGTCATCTTCGACAAAACGGATGTCGTGCAGGCCCATGTCGATTCCGATGGCTTCCAGAGAACCGAGATAGAGCTCTTGCAGGTTTGGCGGGCTGGGTTTGATCAGCACCTGATACTGATAGTAATGCTGCAAACGGTTCGGGTTTTCGCCATAGCGCCCGTCAGTAGGGCGGCGGGATGGCTGCACGTAGGCAGCAGCCCAGGGTTTGGACCCCAAAGCGCGCAGAGTGGTGGCCGGGTGGAAGGTACCGGCGCCGACCTCCATGTCATAGGGTTGCAGGATGGCGCATCCCTTTGACGCCCAATAGGATTGCAGACGCAGGATGATCTCCTGAAAAGAGCGCGGCGCGTTAGGCTTGTCGGTCATGGCGGTCCTTCTGGGTGCGTCCACCCGGTTCCAATGGGTTTTGCCTTTCCTATGCAAGGGGTCGGGGGGCGTCAACGGCCCTTTGTCGCCCGACCCGGCCCGTGCTGTCGCCCGACCGCCACACCCGGGCGATCAGTGGCGGCAGGCATGGCATTTGATGGAAAATCCTGCATAAGCTTTGACAACGATAAGCCCACGGAACACGGGACAACAAATGATACGAGCATTCGCGACTTTGGTCGTTTTTATTTTCTTTGGATTGGGCGCTGCGGTGGCGCAGCAAGGCCAGGACGACGCGGTCTGGGTTCAGATCGAAGCGCTGCCATCCCTGCGCGAGGCGCAGGATCGCGCACAGGTTTACACGGACTATCTGGCCGACGTGAACGGGTTCCAGCTGCGTCAGGGCTGGTACGCGATCGTGCTTGGGCCTTATACCCGGTCCGATGCCGAACAGGTGCTGCGCGTCTATCGCATCGAAGGGCAAATCCCGCAGGACAGTTTCATCGCCCTGCCCGGCGCATTGGGCCAGCAGTTCTGGCCGATTGGCGCCTCTGCACAGGCACCTGCCACGCAAACCGCGCCTGTGGAAAGCCCGGAACAGACACAGACAGCGGTGCAGTCCCTAAGCGATCTGCCGGACGAAACCGTGGCCGAAGCGCGCCAGAGCGAGCGGCTTTTGACCGCGGAAGAGCGCAAGGGTTTGCAGATCGCCCTGCAGGCCGCCGGGTTCTACAACTCGGCGATTGACGGGGCTTTTGGGGCCGGGACACGCCGCTCGATGGCGGACTGGCAATATGGTAACGGGTTTCAGGAAACCGGCGTTCTGACCACGAAGCAGCGCAAGATCCTGATGGACGACTATAATGCGCCGCTGATCAGCGTGGGGATGAAGCGCCATGCCGACCGCGATGCCGGGATCGAGATGGACCTGCCGTTGGAGGCGGTTGCATTTTCCCGCTATGAGGCGCCGTTTGCGCATTTCGACAGCGCCTCGGATCTGGGGGTGCGGGTTCTGCTGATCAGCCAGCAGGGCGATCAGGCGACACTGCGCGGCCTATACGATGTCATGCAGTCGCTGGAGATCGTGCCGCTGGACGGCCCGCGCGAGTTCAGCCGCGACAGCTTTACGCTGGAGGGGCGCGGCAAGGGGATCGTCAGCTATACCCAGGCCGGGTTGCAGGATGGACAGATCAAGGGCTTTACTCTGGTCTGGCCTGACGGGGATGACGCCCGTCGCGCGCGGGTTCTGGCAAGCATGAAGGCCAGTTTCACCCGACTGGGCGGAGTGCTTGCGGACAGCGCGGGCGTAGATGACGGGCAAAGCATCGACCTGATGGCCGGTCTCAACATCCGCAAGCCCCGGCTGTCGCGGTCGGGCTTTTTCGTCGATGCCAGCGGCACGGTCGCCACGGTGAGCGAAGTGACCGAGGGCTGCGCCCGGATCACCCTGAACGACGATCATGTCGCCGAAGTCATCGGCGGCGATACAAGTCTTGGCGTGGCCCTGCTGCGCCCGACCGAGACGCTTGCACCGATGTCGGTGGCACAGTTCGTGACCGCCACGCCGCGCCTGCAATCCGAGGTTGCGGTGGCGGGCTTTTCCTATGAGGGCGCGTTGGGCTCGCCCACGCTGACCTATGGCAAGCTGGCCGATATCCGGGGGCTTGATGGCAACGCTAGAACGTCCCGGCTGGAGCTTGAGGCGCAAAGTGGCGATGCCGGAGGGCCGGTATTCGACCAGACTGGCGCGGTTCTGGGCATGCTTCTGCCCGATCCCAAGACCGGGCAGACGCTGCCGGTCGATGTCAGCCTGGCGGCAGCGTCCGCAGCGCTGGAAACCGCGCTGGCCGACAAGGGGCTGAGCCCGCAAGCGGCGAGCGGTGCAGAGAGCGTCACGCCGAACGAGTTGCTGCGTCGGGCGCTGGGAATGACGGTTCTGGTCAGCTGCTGGGACTGATACACTTGTTTCGAAACGCAAAAGCCCGCAGCCTTGCACGCTGCGGGCTTTTTCAGTTTGTCTGCGTGGATCAGGCGATATCCGGGGTCACACGGATCAGGGTTGGCCCGTTGGCCCTGAACGCGGTACGCACCGCCGTTTGCATCTCGTCCAATGTTTGGGGGGCGGCCGCAGCAGCGCCAAAGGCTTCGGCCAGTTTGCAGAAATCAGGGTTGCGGGCGATGACCGCATTTGGCGCGATCTGACTCCGCACCATGCTGTCCTCGATCTCTTTCAGTTTGCCGTTGTCCCACAGGATGATCGGCAGCGGCAGGCCGAGTTCGACCGCCACGCCCAATTCCTGCATCGTATAGTGAAACCCGTAGTCGCCGGCGATCACCGCCGTCGGCTTGCCGCGCCGACCGACCGCGCCGCCGATCCCGGCAGGCAGGGCATAACCCAATGTGCCAAACCCTGTGGGGTGGTGCCAGTGATAGGGATAGGGCATGTCCCACACTTCCTTGGCCACATAGGCAAACTGGGTCATGTCGGAATAGATCATCGTTTCCGCCGGCATGGCGGCCTTGAGCGCATCCGCGACACGAACGATGCCCGGGCGTTCGGCGTCAACCTCGGCCCGCCAGCGCGCCTTTGTCTCGGCTACCTCTTGGGCGTTCCAACCGGTTGCCGTTTTCAGGGTCTCGGATTCGGACCAGAGCGCGCGGGCGAAACTTTCGCCATCTGCCTGCAGCTTGACCGCCGCGCGGTGGCCGTCGGCCAGGACTTCGGTGTCGATATCGACGCGGATCAGCGGTGCCTTGTGGCCCAGATCGGTGCGCCACAGGTCGACCTCGGCAAGTTCGGTTCCGACCGCCACCACCAGATCGGCGGATGCGATCACCTCGGCGCTGCCCGGGCGGGCCAGCGTCGCGCCGAAATCGAGCGCATATCCCGCCCCCGCCAACCCACGTCCGGCATATGTGGTGAAGCAGGCCGCACCCAGCTGTGTCAGGATCTGCCGCCACAGGTTCGATTTCGTCCCGCCACCCAGAATGAACAGGGGTCGCCGCGCGGTGTTCAGCATGGAAATGACTGGGGCGACATCGGGCTTGAGCGCCTTGGTGCGCAGCGCGGGCTGGAACGGGAACGGCGCGGGTTCGGCATCACCCTGCAGCTGGGCGATCGGCACCTGAATGTGCTTGGGCCGCGGGCGATTGATCTCGAACTCTTCAAAGGCGCGTTCGATCAGGCCATAGGCGGCCTGGGGAGAGTTGGCGCAATGGGACCAGTCACAAACCGTGGCCGCCGCCTCTTGATCCTTCATCTGGTGCAGTTGCCCGCGACGTGCCGAAACCTCGTCAAGGCAGGAGGAGATAACCAGCATCGGAACCGAATCCGAATACCCCTGCCCCATCGGCGTCATGATGTTGCACAGGCCCGGCCCGGTGATCACGTAAGCCACCCCCGGTCTGCCCGTCGCCCGCGCATAGCCGTCGGCCATGAACCCCGCGCCCTGTTCGTGGCGGGTCAGGATATGGGTGATGCCGGCCTCTTCGATGCCCCGGTACATTTCCTGATTATGAACACCGGGAATGCCAAAGATGACATCAACCCCGCGATCCCTGAGCATGTGCGATATCTGCGCGCCGAGTGGCCTTTTCATCAGTTTCTCCAGAATTTGCGGGTGAAGATCACGTAAACGGCCAGAAGTTCCAGCCGCCCGATCAGCATCCCGGCAGACAACATCCATTTCGCGGTGTCATTCAGCCCCGCGAAATTGCCCGAGGGGCCGATTTGCGGACCGAGGCCGGGGCCAATATTGGCCAGTGCGGCGGCGGCACCGGACACAGCGGTGATGAAGTCGAGCCCGGTCAGTGCCAGCCCCCAGGACAGGATGCCCATCGACACCACGAAGAACACGAAAAAGCTCATGACCGAGCTGAGGACATCGGGGCCGACGGGGCGTCCATCATATCGGGGGGTGAATATACCGTGGGGCGACCGGGTACGCTGAATCTGGGTCCTGATCGAGGCGAACAGCAACTGATAGCGGAAGATCTTGATCGAACAGGCGGTTGATCCGGCGCAACCGCCGATCAGACCGATGAAGAAAAAGACGGCGATCAGGAAACTGCCCCAGTTCATGTAATCGACGCTGGCATACCCCGTTCCCGAAATGATCGAGGTGATATTGAACAGCGCCTCGCGGAAGGCCTGTTCGATGTGATGGGGGAAGATGCTGGTCAGAACAAAGGTGGTGATGATGACAAGAACGCCGATGGTCGCCAGGAAGACCCGGATCTGGCTGTCGCGCCAAAGGGGTTGAGCGGAACCGTTCACCAGTTGGACGTAGCGGACAAAGGGAAGCGCCGCGACGATCATGAAGATCGATGCCGCGTATTCCGCGGGACCCGAGAAGGTACCGAACGAGGCATCGTAGTTGGAAAACCCGCCCGTGGACATGGTCGTCAACGAGTGCACCAGCGCATCAAAAAAGCTCATCCCCAAAGTGGTGTAGACCAAGGCGCAAATGGCCGTCAGAGCAATGTAGATATAGGCAATCTGCCCGGCAATTTCTTGCGCGCGTGGCAAGATTTTCCCCATGGTTTCAAACCCTTCCGAGCGAAAGATCTGCATGCCACCCACGCGCAGTTCGGGCAGGAACACCATTGCCACGACGATGATCCCGATCCCGCCAAGCCACTGCAGGATACCGCGCCACAAAAGAATTCCGCGCGGCAAATCATCAAGACCGGCGACTACTGTCGAGCCGGTTGTGGTGAGACCCGACATCGCCTCGAAGAACGCGTCCACGAAACGCAGTTCAGTGGCCCCGAGCATCAGTGGCAGCGCACCGAAGAACGGCAGGGCGACCCAGACGGTTGTTGTGACCAGAAATGTCTGCCGGATCGTCAGACCCTCGCGCACGCCGTTGGCGCAGCTGAGCGCCAGCACGGTGCCCGAAAGCAGTGTGATGACCCCGCTTTCGAGAAACACATGCCACTCACCGCGCCCCTCGATCAGGTCGGCAAGCATCGGAAACAGCATGGTCGCGCCAAGAATGGCGACCAGAAGGCCGATCACGTATCCGACAGGGCGTAGGTCAATCATGACGCGCAGCGTTGGCGCGTCATTCCGGCACTGTCAAGGCAAAGGCCGCTTTCTAGCCGTCGGTTTTGGGCTTTGGTCCCGGCATTGTCGGCGGTCGTGATGGTTTCCGCGTTCTGCGGGGCGATGCCTTTGACGCGGGCTTTTTGGTAGAGGCCGAACGAACCGGTGGAGATTTGGGCGGTGAAGTCACGGGCGCCACGGGTTTGGTCGTTACGTCCGCCCTGTTGGCCTCTGACGCCTTGGGGCTTTTACCCGGAAGCGTCGGCTTGCCATCTGTACCGGCATTCGCTGTGTCATCCCGTGAAGGCTGTGGTTCCGGTGTCGTTGCCACGGGATTCTTATCTGCGACCATCGTTTCCGGAACTGTTTTGGCCTCTTTCTGAACCGGTTTCTGCACTTGCCCAGTCGGCTGATCGGGTGTTGCGGGTTTTACGCTAGTTTCAGGCGCCACCGCTGCCTGCGCGCCGCCTTCCTGAGCCTTTTGGGCCGAAGCGTGCTCTGGTTTCGGTGCTTGCGTTGGCGCTGTTGTCTTGGGGACGACTTCGGAAACTTTCCGTGTTTTCTGTGTGTTGATCGGCGCGGCTTGTTTTGTCCGGAACGTCGGTTTGGCTTCGGTACTATAGGTTTTGGCAGTTGCCTTTGGCTCTGGTTGAACATCGCGTTCTGTGCGAGCCTGGCAAGATGGTACCGAAGAGGCGGCCTGAAGCGCGCGCACTTGCGCCATTGGTGCATCAAGGGCCGAGCGTGTCATGATCTGCATGATCCGCAGATTGTTTGTCAGAACATAGCCCGCCAAGCGCATCGCGGCGGCCTGATATTCGAACGGTTGGGAAATCGGATTCATTGAAGAGTGTCTCCTATAAGGAAAAAGCAAGCAGGAGCAGGTGAAGAAAGAGAATCAGGCCACTGGTTAACAGGTATCTGGCGGTGACGCGCCTTGCCAACAAAGGTATTGTACATCAAAGGCCTAGTCCGCTTTTGACCAACCCGCCGACAGGGGCGGCAGTTGCTTACGGGATGACCTTAGGTCAATTTCTTCCGCATGCGCAGCATTAATTGCCGCGACGCAGCGTAACTGGTGAAACTCAGCGGAAAATCACCGGTTGCCCGCTATGCGGACAATCGGGGTCAGCCGACGTGGAAGAGAGTGTTGAACAGCTTGGGGTCGAGGCTGGATGCGGCAAAGGTCGAGCCTTCGGTCAGGATCGAGACCGCGTCATGACTGTGCAGGCTTTCCTGATGGCTGGCGATCACCCGAAAATCACCGATATGGTGGTCGGCCTGCAGTTCGGCGCAAAAAAGGCGAGCGGCATCCTCGACAAAAATCGGGTTGGCGGCGTTCAGCTCGGCAAAAGCTTGTTCGTCCTCGCGCTTGACCATGACCTGCGTCTCGGTCGGCACCGCACGACGGCACAGCCCAATCAGATCCTCGAACCACAGGCAATCGGCGTCCGGGTCCACCACCGCCGAAATCCGCGCCACCGAGCGCTGCGAATGCGGCGTGGCCAGTTGCCCGCGCATCGCACGCGCGTGTT
Organism: Ruegeria sp. YKSE079; assembly: GCF_059612845.1. Taxonomy (NCBI): domain Bacteria; kingdom Pseudomonadati; phylum Pseudomonadota; class Alphaproteobacteria; order Rhodobacterales; family Roseobacteraceae; genus Ruegeria; species Ruegeria sp. YKSE079. The sequence continues at coordinate 187,537 of NZ_JBXWRJ010000002.1, forward strand.
CACTGAGTTCCAGCGAACAGGGGCAGGTCGAGGAATAGACATAATCCAGATGGATGATCTTTTGCCGCACGCCGCCCTGTTCGACCAATTCCAGCGCGATGTCGTAATACTGGTAACCCGACAGGCCCGAACGCAGGCTTTCGATCCGGTCGGGATAGGAAAACCGCATCTGGATACGGGCATCGAAGCTGTCCAGATCGGTCATGTAGTCGCTCAGAGCCGCCTCGATCACCTCGAAACTGAAGGTACGCTCGGCATGCTTGTAGAAGGACCGCATGATCCGGGACATGTTGATGCCCTTTTTCTCGGCCTCAAGGCTGACGGTGCCGGTCACCGAAGTTTCCAGCGTCAGATCCTCGCCATGCTTGCGGTGAAAGCGAATCGGCAGGCGGAAATTCGAGATGCCCACATGCTGAATCTGTTGTTTCGCGCCCCGGATCAGGCTGGCCGGCCCGTTCTGTAGATCGGGCAGCGTCGCCTTGTAGGCGTCGTCGACCGCGAATTCCTCGGGGTAGTCACGCGACAGCGCCGGATAGTTCACCGGCACCAGACCGGGCACCAGACGGGCAACCGCCGGGTCCAGCTGGCTGATCTCGGCCGCGTTGGCGGTTTTCACCCATTTCCGCAACAGTGCCAGCGCTTCGGCGGCCTGTTCACGATTGGGGTTCTCGTCAATGTCGCGAGGGTGGATGTTCATCGGCGCGTTTCCTGGTCAGGTCGTCAAGTATATAGACGACTTTCCCACAAGTTCCAATCTAGTGCTTTCCCGCTGATCTACCAAGATCCGCACCGGAAATCGTGCAAAAACCGCCTCTTCGCGACTGAAACCGTCCTGCAAACAGGATTCAGCCGGATTCCCGGGTCAGGATCGTCAGCAATTCCGACAAGCGGCGCGAGCGTGATTTGTGGTGCGCGGTGATCGCCACGTAAGGGCGCGGCATCGCCAGTGCCGGTCCTGGGCAGCGCAGGACCTGCCCTGCTTTCAGCACCGCGTCGATTATTCGTTCGGGTAAAAGCGCAACCCCTGCCCCCGCCACGACCAGTGCCAGCGCGGCAGGGACAGAGGGCGCAGAGATGCCCGCCTGCGCCCCGGTTGACAGGCCAGCCGCGGAAAACCAGGCAGACCAGCCCGGAACTGACCCGATGGTGCTGCCCCAGTTGACCGTCACGCGGCGGCTGGTGGCCGGGTTGCATGCCGTGCGCGCCACCGGAATCAAATGATCGTAGAAAAGCGGTGTGATCTTATAGTCCGGCAACTCGCCACCATAGCTCAGCCGGGCATCGACCCCATGCTGATCCAGATCGACCTCTTCGGCCTCGACCCGCAAGGCGACGGGCACATCCGGGCGCTGCGTGGCAAACCGGGCGAGCCGTGGCGGTAACCACAATTCCGCCAAGGCCGGGGTGGCGCTGATTGTGAGTGGCCGCCGGGGATCGCTTTCGGTCAGGGCTTCGGTGAAGCGCGAAATGTCGGTCAGGGCCGAGGCGGCGTTTGCATAATAGTCCCGTCCGGCATCCGTCAGCCGAATCTGGTTCGCCTTGCGAGCAAACAATTGTCGGCCCAGCCAGTCTTCGAGGTTCCTGACCTGCAGGCTGACGGCTGCGGGGGTTACGCCAAGCTCGTTGCCCGCAGCGGCAAAGCTGCCGGTCCGCGCGGCGCATTCAAAGGCCCTGAGTGCGTTCAACGGGGGGAGTTTCACGATATGCCTACATAAAATCTAATGCTGACCAAGATATTTTATAGTGTCTAAGCAAGCAAGGCCAAGGCAATCTGGCACGAAATCACCGGAGACCGAACATGCGCGACATCCTGGATCTGAACCGCTTTCCCATCGATCAACCCGATAGCCCGGCCTGGCAACGGCTGGTGGACCGCTGCCGCGCGGATCTTGCCGCGAACGGTATGTTCAACCTTGACGGCCTGATGCGACCGGAGATTGCCGCGCAAGCAGTCGATGCGATGACCCCGCGTTTTGCCAGTGACGCCTTTTTGCACGAGCGGATGCACAACATCTATTTCAAGCCAATCGAGGACCTGCCCGAGGATCATCCCGCGTTGCGGCAATTCAAGACTTCGAACCGCACGCTTTGCGCCGATCAGATCGGGGGCTCACCCCTGTTGCGCCTTTATGAATGGCCGGAATTCGCCCTGTTCCTGGCCGCGACGATGGACAAGCCCGAGCTGCATGTGATGGACGATCCGTTGGCGCGGGTGAACGTGATGTCCTATGGCGAGGGTCAGGCGCTCAACTGGCATTTCGACCGCTCGGAGTTCACCACCACCTTGCTGTTACAGGCCCCAAAGGCGGGTGGCGGGTTTGAATACCGCACCGACCTGCGCAGCGAGGGCGACCCCAACTATGATGGCGTCGCGCGGCTGTTGCGGGGGGAAGACCCGGACAGCAAGGAGATTTCTCTGAGTCCCGGAACACTGAACGTATTCAAGGGCAAGAACACCGCCCATCGCGTGACGCCGGTGCGCGGAGACAGGGAACGGATCATCGCGGTCTTTTCGTATTATGAACGCCCAGGCGTGACTTTTACCGAAACCGAGCGCGCCGGTTTTTACGGGCGGGTGGGCTGAACCGTCGGCGTGATCACGCGTATTCTTGCCGAAACGCGAGTTGTAGGCATACTTGGTTCCTGCCCCTGATTGACCGGAGGAGCCGTGCAACGTCGCCTGACCACCATCGTCGCCGCCGATCTGGCGGGGTATTCGCGGCTGATATCCGCGGACGAAGAAGGCACGCTGACGCGGCTGCGCAACTTGTTCGACAGGGTCATCCTGCCTGGACTGTCAGCCGGTGGTGGACGGCTGATCAAGACCATGGGTGACGGTCTTTTGGCCGAATTTCCGTCGCCTGTGTCTGCGGTTCGTACCATGATGGACATGCTGGGCCAGCTTGCCGCGCATGAGGCTGACCAACCCGACGAGAAACGCATGCGGTTTCGGGTCGGAATCAATCTGGGCGATGTGGTGAGCGACGGGGACGATATTCTGGGCGATGGCGTCAACATTGCCGCCCGTCTGGAAAGCCTTGCACTGCCCGGTGGTCTTTGCATTTCCCGAAGCGTTCATGACCAAGTGCGCGGCAAGATCGAAGCGGAATTGACGGCGCTTGGCCCGCAAACCGTCAAGAACATTCCCGAACCGGTCGAAGTCTGGCGGGTAGAGAACACTGGGAGCGCACCAGCCGCGAAGGCCGCCACTACACGGCCTTCGATCGCTGTCCTACCCTTCGACAACATGTCCACGGATCCCGATCAGGAGTTCCTGGCCGACGGTATCGTCGAGGACGTGATCACCGAACTCAGCCGCTTCCGTTCGCTTTTCGTCATCGCCCGCAACTCGACCTTCGCCTACAAGGGCACCCATAAGGATGTGCGCAAAATCGCACGGGAACTGGATGTGCGATACGTGGTCGAAGGGTCGGTTCGGCGTGCGGGCAATCGCCTGCGGATCACGGCGCAGCTGATCGAAGCCGAAACCGGCATTCACGTCTGGGCCGACCGATTTGAACGGACGATGGAAGACCTGTTCGATCTGCAAGATGAGATTTCAGCCATGATCGTTTCGACCGTCGATGTTCAGGTGCGTCAGGCGGAAGTGTCGCGATCAGCGCGAAGACCGCCCTCCAGCCTGGACAGTTGGACCAATTACCAGCGTGGTATGAACCTGTTCTATCAATCCACCCGTACCGGCAACATCGAAGCGCGCAAATTTCTGGAACGGGCGCTGGACGACGACCCGGATTTTGCGCTGGCCTGTGCGGGACTGGCGTTGGTCTGCATCACCGATATCGCCATGGGGTTCTCCGAAGAACCGGAAGCCACACTGGAACGTGGAATTCGACTGGCCCGGGACGCGCTCACGTTGGACGAACAGGACGCAATGGCGCATCTGGCGCTCGGTCGTCTGCTCAGCATGTCCGGGCAACCCGACCTGGCCGTTGCCTCGCTGGAGCGGGCGATCGAACTGAACCCGAACCTGGCCTTTGCCCATTACAACCTGGGTCAGGCGTTGAATGCCATGGGTCGGGCGTCTGAGGCGTTGCCGTATGTCGAGGCGGCTCTGCGCCTGAACCCGCAGGACCCTTTCGTCTGGATGCCGCTGATGCTGAAAACCGTTTGTCTTATCCAGATGGCAAGACCCGAAGACGCAATAGTCGCCGCAAGAATGGCGGTTCGAGCCAATACCAAGGTTCATTGGACACATTTCGCCCAGACAGTCGCGTACGCAGCCGCTGGTCGGGCAGACGAGGCGGCGCGCGCTGCGCAAGAATTGATCCGGGTGCGGCCGAGCTATTCCATCACCGAGTTCCAAGCGATGCTGCCCAGTTTCAACACAGGTTTGCTGGAGCTGATGTCCGACTATCTTCGCCAGGCCGGCATCCCGGAATCACCGGAACAAGAACCGGGGGCTGGCGAGACCTGATCCAAGGCCAAGCAGGTCCCGTGCGCGACCCGCGAAAATTCTGTCGCCGTGACCCGCCCGCTATTGCGCAGCGTCGAGCGCCTGTTGCAGATCTGCCAACAAATCGTCGGCGTCCTCCAACCCAACCGAAAAACGGATCAGGCCGGGGGTGATGCCCAACTCGTCGCGCTGCGCGTCGCTCAACCTCTGGTGCGTCGTTGTCGCCGGGTGGGTGGCAATGGATTTGGCGTCGCCCAGATTGTTCGAGATCACCGGGATGTTCAACGCGTTGAGGAACCGGAACGCCGCAGCCTTGCCGCCCTTGATGTCGAGCGAGAGGACGGTGCCGCCCTTGCCGCCCAACTGGCTTTGGACCAGTGCGTTTTGCGCGTGGGTTTTCAGGCCAGGATAAAGCGTCCGTTCCAGCGCCGGGTGCCCTTCCAGCGCCTCGGCCAGTTTCTGCGCAGTCTCGGCCTGTGCGTTCACCCGCAGCGCCATGGTCTCCAGCCCCTTGAGCATGATCCACGCATTGAACGGGCTGAGCGCTCCACCGGTATGTTTCAGATAAGGTTCGACCGTGCCGCGTATGAACTCGCGGGTGCCGATGATCACACCGCCCAGCGCCCGCCCCTGCCCGTCGATGTGCTTGGTCGCGGAATAGATGACGACATCCGCGCCCTGCTCGATGGCGCGGGAATAAACCGGGGTCGAGAATACGTTGTCGACGATCACGACCGCACCGGCCGCATGAGCCAGTTCGGCCACGCCGGCGATATCGATCACCTCGAGCGTCGGGTTCGACATGGATTCGAAAAACACCGCCTTGGTGTCAGGACGGATCGCCGCTTTCCACTGTTCCAGATCGGTGCCGTCTACAAAGCTGACCTCGACACCGAAGCGGGTCAGAATATTCTCGACGATATAGAGACACGACCCAAAGAGCGCCTTGGCCGAAACTATGTGATCCCCGGCCTTCAGCATCGAGGTCAGCGCACCGTTGACCGCAGCCATGCCCGAGGCGGTGGCAAAGGCATCCTCGGCCCCTTCCAGCGCCGCGATGCGCTGTTCGAACATCGACACTGTAGGGTTGCCGTAGCGGGCATAGATGAACTCGTCAGGTCCGCATTCGATGAACCGGGCCTCGGCCTGTTCGGCGTTCTCATAAACGAAGCCTTGTGTGAGGAAGATCGCCTCGCTCACTTCGTTGTACTGACTGCGGCGAATACCGCCATGCACGGCTTGGGTGCGTTTGTTCCAGCTCTCGCTCATCTCATTCCTTTCAGCCTCGGGCAGAGGCAAACAAAAAACCCCAGACGCGGCCAAGCGAAAGGGGTCTTTCATCCTGACCTTTTAGCGGTGTTGTTTAGCGTGGCCCGCAATCCGGTAACAAATCGCCACGTTGTTCGATGCGATGCCATAACGCCTGATCTGCCCATGCGTCAAGTCCGATGCGGACTGCGCTCACGGTTCTGTCACCTGTTCTTTTGCCACTTGCCGTTCTTCGGCAAAAGCTCATCATCCTCCCGTTAACCCGGAGGAGACGATGGCGGACCCGATCGAGCTATACTATTGGCCCACGCCCAACGGCTGGAAAATCTCCATCGCGCTGGAAGAGATGGGGCTGCCATACAATGTCAACCTGATCGACATCCGCGCGGGCGGCCAGTTCGACTCTGAATTTCTAAAAATCGCGCCCAACAACCGGATGCCCGCGATCACCGATCCGGATGGGCCGGATGGCGAACCGGTGTCGATCTTCGAAAGCGGTGCGATCCTGATGTACCTGGCGCGCAAGACCGGGCGATTCTATGGAAGGACACAGCGTGACCGGATCGCGGTCGAGGAATGGCTGATGTGGCAGATGGGCGGCGTTGGCCCGATGGCGGGTCAGGCGCATCACTTCCTGAAATACGCCCCCTATCTCGATCCGCCGCAGGACCTGCCCTATGCCAAGGACCGCTACCGAGCCGAGGTCGCGCGGCTTTATGGAGTGCTGGACCGGCGTCTGGCCAGGAATGAATTCGTGGCGGGCGATTTCTATTCCATCGCCGACATGTCCATCTGGGGCTGGGCGAGCCTGTGGGAAGGTCAACAGCAGACGTTGGAAGACAAGCCCCACTTTGCCCGTTGGCTGGAAACCGTGGGCGCGCGGCCCGCTGTGCAGGCGGGCCGGGACTTGCATATCGAATTGCGCACCGATCATCGCGACAAGCAGGCGCAAAGTGTTCTGTTCAGGCGATAGCCCGCCCACCCCACGCCTTTGCGAGTAGCGATCACCTACGCGATCTGACACAATTCGGTCATGCTGTTGCGTTTCGTGATTCCCTTGCTGGTCTTTGGTCAAGTAGCCCCGGCGGCGGAGCCGATGTCCGCCGAGGAATTCGACGCCTATACCCGCGGCAAGACGCTGTTTTATGGCTTTGACGGCGTGGCTTACGGGGTCGAGGAGTATTTGCCCAATCGCCGCGTCATCTGGTCGTTTCTTGATGGCAATTGCAAGGAAGGCATCTGGTACGAACAGGGCCGCCAGATCTGTTTCGTTTACGAAGACCGCCTGGACCCGCAATGTTGGGAATTCTCTCAATCCTCCGGCGGCCTGATCGCCCGGTTCGAAGGCGATCCCGAGGCGACCGAACTGTATGAAGCCGAGGATATCGGCGAGGAAATGATCTGTTACGGGCCGGATGTCGGGGTTTGACGCGCCTTGTCAAGTTGCGCGCAAGTCGTCGTAGCTGATCATTACATGCTCGCGATAGGCAGGCCGCAACGTCAGATCGCGATAGTAGCGCTTTAGATTTAGTAAATCAGCGCGGTCAATTTCAATATCGTAGTAGCGGTAAAGGACATGGCCGAACTGGATATCCGCCAGTGTCAGGGATTCGCCGCCGAGAAACGCGTTGCTGGCCAACTGATGTTCGGCGATGACCAGTTTCTTTTCGACGGTTCGGACAGCGGTCTGAATGGCGTCCGGGTCTCGGTCGTTCCTGTTCGTGCGTACGACGCGCCAGAAAACAGGAACGGTAAACGCCATCGCGACGTTGATTTTGGCCCATTCGGCCCATTGGTCGATGGTCGCTCTGCGCAACGGGTCACTGGGCCAGAAGGTCTCGTTCCCGTATTTGGCGGCAAGATAACGGAGGATCGCGCCGGTTTCCCAGATCGGCATACCTTCGCCATCCTTCAGTACCGGGATGGTGCGGTTTGGATTCAGTGCAGTGAAACTGTCGGCGTCGAGGCCGCCGAACCGGTGCCCGAGATCATGGCGTTCAAAAGTAAGGCCAAGTTCGCCCACACACCACATCAGGGCCTGCACGTTCGAAGAAGTCCTGCGGCCCCAGATCGTCAACATCAGACTAGAACAAGCTGCCCTGATCGGGCGCGTCCGGCTTGGGTTTTCGCGCCGACGGTTTGACAGGCGACGCTCCGGTTGTCATGCGGCCATCCGCAAATTCGATTTCCAGAACGCTGTGCCGTGCGGCCTCGGCCTGGGTTGTGACCACGTCCCCATCGGCGCGTACGACCGCATATCCGCGCCCGAGCGTGGCCTTGTAGCTAAGGGTTTCGCGTAGCCGGTCAGTGGCGTCGAGCGTTTGGCGCAACCGATCGATGCGGGTTTTCTGCGCCGTGTTCAGGCGGTCGGACAAGCGAGTCAGGTCATCGCGGCGGCTTTTGAGTTCGCGTTCGATGGGGCGCAGCGACAGGCGCGATGCAAGGTTGTGCCACCGGTCACGGCGTGACGAGACGAAATTGCGCAGCGTGGATGGCCGCAGGTGCGCCGACATGTCCAGCAGCTTGACGCGCCGGTTCTGAACCCCCCGGATCAGGGCATTGGGCAGGCGTTCCGATACCTGATCCAGCCGCTGGCGGGGGGTGTCCAGCAACGTATCCGCACGCGGTAGTGCGCGCGACAGGTCCCGCAGCCTTTGAGCGCGGCGCTGTACCCCGTCCGTTGTCGCCCGCGACAGGCGGGCGCCCTGCTCGCCAGTCCAGGCCAAAAGCTCCATCCGCACGGGAACCGCCAATTCGGCGGCTGCGGTCGGGGTCGGCGCGCGGCGATCCGAAACATAGTCGATCAGGGTGGTGTCGGTTTCATGCCCAACCGCCGAGATCAGCGGGATGTCCGACGCAGCGGCGGCGCGGGCGACGATTTCCTCGTTGAAGCCCCAAAGGTCTTCGATCGATCCACCGCCACGGGCCACAATGATAAGATCGGGCCGAGGCAACGCGCCGCCGGACCCCAGTTGGTTGAACCCCTTGATGGCGCGAGCAACCTCGGGGGCGCAGTTGGCACCCTGCACCGCGACCGGCCAGATCAGCACCTTGCGTGGAAACCGGTCGCGCAGCCGGTGCAGGATGTCGCGGATCACCGCCCCCTGCGGCGAAGTGATCACCCCGATGATCTGCGGCAGATAGGGAAGCGGCTTCTTGCGCTCGGGTGCGAACAGCCCTTCGGCGTCGAGCTGCTTTTTGCGCTTTTCCAACAGCGCCATCAGCGCGCCCTGGCCCGCGACGGCGACCTCGTCGACATTCAGGTTGTATTTTGATTGAGCACCGAATGCGGTCAGGCGGCCGGTCACGACCACTTCCAGACCCTCTTCGGGGACCACCGATAACCCGGCAACCTGCCCTTTCCATGTGGTGCAGGCCAGTACGTTGCGGTCGTCCTTGATGTCGTAATAAAGATGCCCCGAGCGGGCCTGAAATACGCGCCCGACCTCGCCCCGTACCCGGATGCGGCCAAAGCTGCTTTCCAGCGCGCGCTTCACCTCGCCCGAGATCTCGGAGACGGTGAATTCGGGCATGTTCTGGCCCGGTTGGGGGTCGTCGAGAAGGTCCATGTCAGTGTCCTGATTTGCCTGTCGGGCCAGATTAGACGGGTCGGCGGAGAAGGCCAAGCGGATCCCGAGACAGAGGCGTTTTGACCGTTTTGTACTGGGGCACGGAGGGGGATTGACCGTTTTGTACGTCGGTTGCTGGCGGCGATGGTGGCGATATCGGAAGGATCGGAGGTGGGCAGACTGCCCACCCTACGGGGCCTGTCCTCTGGGGTTATTGGGTGTAGCGCATCAGGTCGCTGGCACGGTCGCGGCCAAGTTCGATCCGGCAGGAGTTGATCCCGATGCCGGTCCCCGAGCCACCGCCGAAGGTTGCGCCGACATATGCGCAATGGGCATCGCGATAGCTCGCCCAGGCGTCTTGCGAGGCGGTCAGTGCCGGGGTGGCGACCTTGCGGCCGGTCACATCGTCTAGCTCTTGCGCGGCGGCCATGGCGAAGCCGAGATAGAGCTCGACACTCGCATCGACCCGGTCCAGCGTGTCCGCCACGCAGGCGCCGGTCTCGACCTGGCTGCCGCCGCCGCATTCAGTGGCGGGATCGGCAGAGGCGAAAGATGAAAGAAAATATACCAGAACGATCGGTGCGGCGAGTTTCTGCATGGTGGGTCCTCTATGTGTGCCTGGGTCCAGGTTAGCGGGTTAAGGGCCTGCTGTCTTGGGGTCATGGGGCGACGATGGACACCGGGGAAACAGGAGAGGTGCGGTGGGCAGGCTGCCCACCCTGCGGGTGCTCATCTCCGGGATCGTGTGACGTTGCCGCCGTCTTTGGCGCTGGCGCGTCCCGAGCGGGCGGGTGTGCGCTTCGGTCCGGGTTGTTTCGCACGAAGGTTCGCCCTAGAAGGCGCGGGACAGGGTCAGGCAGAGCGGAGCGCGTCTTATGAACATCCTCATTCTTGGCAGCGGCGGGCGCGAACATGCGCTGGCCTGGGCGGTGATGCAAAACCCCAAATGCGACAAGCTGATCGTGGCGCCCGGCAATGCGGGGATCGCGAAGATCGCCGATTGTGCCACGCTGGACATCATGGATGGCGGTGCGGTGGTGAGCTTTGCCGAGGAGAACGCCATCGATTTCGTCATAGTGGGTCCCGAGGCACCGCTGGCCGTGGGTGTTGCCGACCGGCTGCGCGAGGCGGGCATTCTGGTCTTTGGCCCTTCCGAGGCGGCGGCGCGGCTGGAGGCGTCGAAAAGCTTTACCAAGGAGATCTGCGATGCGGCGGGCGCGCCCACCGCAGCCTATGCCCGGTTCACGCAGGTTGAACCTGCCGTTGCCTATATCCACCAGCAGGGCGCGCCGATCGTGGTCAAGGCCGACGGGCTGGCCGCCGGCAAGGGCGTGATCGTGGCGATGGATGAGGACACGGCTGTCGCGGCGGTCGAGGACATGCTGGGCGGCGCCTTTGGCGGCGCCGGCGCCGAAGTGGTGATCGAAGAGTTCATGGAGGGCGAGGAAGCCTCGCTCTTTGTGCTGTGCGACGGCGCCGACATCCTGTCCATCGGCACCGCGCAGGATCACAAGCGCGTCGGCGACGGTGATACCGGCCCGAACACCGGCGGCATGGGTGCATATTCCCCTGCTCCGGTCCTGAGTGCCGAGGTCGAGGCCCGTGCGATGGAAGAGATCGTGCGCCCGACCATGGCCGAAATGGCCCGCCGGGGCATGCCGTTTCAGGGTATTCTCTATGCCGGTTTGATGATCAAGGACGGCCAGCCGAAACTGGTGGAATACAACGTCCGCTTTGGCGACCCGGAATGCCAGGTGCTGATGATGCGGCTGGGGGCGCAGGCGATGGACCTGATGCACGCGGCCGCCGAGGGACGATTGGCCCAGGCTCGGGTGAACTGGGGAGACGATCACGCGCTCACCATAGTGTTGGCGGCCGAAGGCTATCCGGGTTCTTACGAGAAAGGCACGGTGATCCGAGGGTTGGAGGATCTGCCCGAAGACAGCATGAACATGGTTTTTCACGCCGGAACGACCGAAAAGGATGGCGCCGTTACGGCAACCGGGGGTCGTGTGTTGAACGTGACCGCGCGCGGGTCGTCGCTGCAGGAAGCCCGAGACCGTGCTTATGCCATGGCAGGGGCGATTGACTGGCCCGAAGGGTTTTATCGACGCGATATCGGCTGGCGGGCGCTCTGAGCCGCCAGCGGCAGGCTCGCGCGCCCTGACGTCGTATCAAAGATGCGCCATAGGCCTTGGGCCTAGCGGTCAGGGTTGATTTCCAACCCGGTATTCTTCTGGAACAAAGAAGGTGAAATCGCGATCCGCCACCGATATGTGGCAATCGTGGCAGTAAGCCACAGCGGCACTGCGGTCACCCGTGGTGTCGCCAAACAGCGATCCATCCGGCATCACCATGACATATCTCCAGTCCCCTGTCGCAGGGCTTTCGCCTTTGGGCAGTTTTTCCATGACGAACAGCGCACCGGGGAAAATGCGGTCTTCGGTGGTGACGGTCATGCTGTCTTTAGCCAGTACCGACCCGGCAGGCAGCGCCTCACCGCTTGTCAGCGTCCCGTAGTCGCCCGCGATCTCGTTGGCGTAGCTGTTTACAAACCGTTGTCCATGTGTCGCGGACACGAAGGGTGCGTCATTGTATTTGGGCCACCTCTGATAGTTCTCGATAATGTCGAGTCGCGAAGCGCCGTATCCCATTTCCATGCGCTTCATGAGGCCCAGATAAACCTGTTCCGCCTCGTCCTTGGACAGCTCTGCCGGGTTTTCGATTGCGAGATGGGCATCCTGACTTTCAGACTGCGCAACCGCAGTAGATATCGCCAACCCGGAAATCAGGCAGATCGAACTGAAACTTACATATGGATGTCTGGCGCTTTTTTTCATTCTGACGATCCAACCAAGCAAAAGGTAACATAAGCCACTGTAACGTGTCTTCACTATCGTGAGAGTTTCGCCGGCATCGGATTTTCCTTCCTGTCGACCGAAATGCGCACGTGACCCATTGGCCAGGAGCAGTTGGCAACTGACCTGCCCCACGGTTGCCGAAACGATAGTGCAACACAAGGTCGGAGACTGTGAATTGGGTTACTTGCAGCTTATTGCGCGGTTGATATTGGCCTTGCTGAAGGGAGCAAGATCATCGCGCACCCAATCACCATCGTGGCGGACCGAGATAATTCGCTGCCAGCCTGCATCGGCCAGGATCATCTCTGGGCCAGACCCGCAATCGCGCAACCCGCCTGAAATGAAATCCTCGCCGATGCGGTGATTGGTGAGGCCGGGCAGGCTGGCGACCTCTTCCAGCATACCGTCGCGATAACGCCAGATGCGCAGGGTTTTGGCCAGGTGAGGACGGTCGATATAGGCGATCTCGACATGTCCGTCGCCGTCCAGGTCGGCGGCGCCGATTGGGGCGAGCCAGCGAAAGCGGGTACCGATATTTGGCGTTGCCGCCAGATAGTCGGGTTTTCCGTTGCTCAGCCCTATGATCAGCAGGCGCGCGCCGTAGTTCTGATGGCTTTCGACGACGACCACTTCGGGTTCACCATCGCCGGTCACGTCCCAAAGGCGCGGTTCGATATCTTCGAAAACCGTTTCCGGCTGAGCATCGATTTCGTATGTCACGCTCAGATGGCCGGTCAGGAGCGATCCTTCGGATCCTCGCTGTCGCTTGACCGTGACTTGAATGGCGCCCCATTCCTGGTTGTCGCCCAGAACACCGTGCGGATAGGCCGTGGTAGGCAGGGTATACGTGGCGTCCGAGATGACCTGCGCCTGTACAGGCAAAAACGGCCACAGCGCCAGAATCGCTGCTGCGGCCGAAATGCGCATCAGATCTGCTTTTCCGGCATCTGCACGACCAGACCGTCCAGCGCGTCGGTGACCTTGATCTGGCAGGTCAGGCGCGAACGGGCCGGATCGGGTTCATAGGCAAAATCCAGCATGTCCTCTTCCATGTCGTCCTTGGCCGGGATTTTCTCGACCCAGTCGGGATGAACATAGACGTGACAGGTCGAACAGGCGCAGGCGCCGCCGCAATCGGCTTCGATGCCCGGGATATTGTTGTCGCGGGCGCCTTCCATCACGGTCAGCCCGTTGGCGACCTCGACGGTGTGCTCGGTGCCGCCATGCTCGATATAGGTGATCTTTGCCATTGCTCGCGTCTTCCTTCTGCGATGTTCCGAACCTTCCTTAGTCAAGCCCTTTAGACGTTTCCACCCTCATTTGCGACCCCTCGCGGCGCGTCTGGACTTTCCTTGCACATGTTCTATTTTTGTTCCCATGATCGTTCTATCCGCTTCCAAGGCGTCCCTTGCCCATGACTGGCCGCGCCCGCCTGCCTGTCTGCCCGCTGCCCGGCTGGACGACCCGCCCGAAGGCGCGCGGGTGACGGTGGCGGGGCTGGTGATCCTGCGGCAGCGACCGGGCACGGCCAAGGGCGTCATCTTTGTTACGCTCGAGGACGAGACCGGCGTGGTGAATATAGTGGTCTGGCGCAAGATCTATGAACAGTTCCGCCGCGCGGTCATCTCGGGGCGGCTGCTGCGGGTGACGGGCCGGATGCAACGGGCGCATTCGGTAACCCACGTGATCGCCGAGGAGGTCGAGGATATCTCGGGCATGCTGGATCTATTGGTGCGAGGGGATGGGTAGGTTCGTTTTGCCGGACGAAGTGAACTTTCGCTGCGGCAGTACGAGTGTCGGCTTCCTGACCCACGACAGACCCGTGTGAATGATGTCGTGGGTGATGCGATAGCGTCATTACCTATTGTGCTGCAATCTCCAGCGCAAGCGGGACGAACAGCATGGTAAGAAGGGCGTTCAGGATCATACCAAGACTTGCAAATGCCCCGGCCGTTTCGGACATCTGGAAAGCACGCGCTGTGCCGATTGCATGCGAAGCTACCCCAAGCGCGAAGCCTTTCGCACGGTCGTCGGTGATCCGGCAGGCATCCAGAATAGATGGTCCGAACGCAGCGCCGAAGATACCTGTCGAGATCACAATGACCGCAGTGAGACCGGGAATGCCGCCTTGTTTGACGACGATCTCGACAGCGACCGCCGTCGTCGCGGACTTGGGGGCCAATGTCGCGAGTAAAATATCTCCCGCATCGTCGAAGAACGGGTAGATCAGAGCGCTTCCAAGAGCGACGAGCGAACCCGTCAACAGCGCTATACCTATAGGCAAACCAGCCTGCCGGATCAGACCAAACTGGCGAAAGAGCGGAACCGCCAGAAGGACGATCAGAAGCGAGAGAGTCGCATCTATTGGCTCCGCTTTCTGGAGGTAGTTGCCGTAGGGTATTTCAAGCACGAGCAGGACTGCCGCGACGAGGCATGTGGCGACCAGAACCGGGTTCAGAAACGCCGAGCGCCCAGAAACTTGCCAAAGCGCGTCGGCGGCACCGTATGCAGCGATTGTAATGCCGATTGCAAACAGCGGTTGAGCAAGGGCCAGGTCCAGAAGCTCGGTCATACGCGTGCCTCCCCGACGACACGTCTGAGAAGACATTGGAAGACAATTCCAGTTGCAACAAGTGTCGCCGCCGTTCCGGCAACGATTGCGATGGCAATGTAGACCCATGACGCGAACAGCATATCGAGGCTTGCCACCACACCGACAGCCGCGGGCACAAAGAACAGGGGAAAGTACGGAGCGGCAAAGTCAAACAGCTCTTCGGATCCTGGGTCCGGCCCGCCCCGCACGGTGAATATCATCGTGAGCATGGCCAACCCGAGGGCCGCTCCGGGAAAAGGAAGAGAATATTGCTCGGAAATCACGTCACCAAGAACAAGAAGACAGATGATGATTGCGGCTGAACGGACCATTGAAAGAACCTTGCTTCAATAGGCGGTTCTAAGGACCATCCATGACTGAACCTGGGAGAGCCGCCTCGCGATGACTTGAGGATGCCAGAATTGTTGGTGTTTTAGGTTTACTCATCGGTATACTTTGGAGCATGCCCAGAGACTCCTTTGAAACCCGCGAACGTATCCTGAAGTACGCATTTGCCGCCTTCTATCGTGAAGGCTATGAACGATCGAGTGTCGACGCTATTGCGAAGGCGGCAGGGGTCACGAAGCGAACTCTCTACAATCACTTTCCGTCGAAAGACGATTTGATTGCCGAGGTGATGTTGGCACAAGTTGAGCTTGCGGAACGAAACATCCAGCGATGGTTCCGGTCCAAGCCCAAGACAACAAAGGACGTGATCCGCACCATATTCGGTGAACTGCGCAAATGGTCGAGCTCTCCGGATTGGAGAGGGTCGGGCTTCAGCCGCGCGGCGATGGAACTCGCGTGGGCGCCTGGACACCCCGTCAGGCAAGCCGCGATTGCGCAAAAAACCATTTTGCAGAACTCCCTGACCAAGGCATTGTCCAGGGTCGGCAATCCGAATCCCGAGAAGCTTGCCGCTACACTGGTCGTTCTCTTTGAGGGAGCAATGGTCATGCGCCTGATTCATGGAGAGCAGAACTGGATCGATATTGCCGAAGACTCGGCACACGCCATCTCTCTCGACCAAGGCACAGGTCGTTGCGCCCTGACAGGAAACTGAAAAGCACCGCGCATGAAGTGACCTGGATTGCGAAATCAGACACGGTCAATCACCTGATTGCCAAGTACCCGACGGACTGAAAGCGTTCATTGGAGCGGCGCGCAGCATCTGTCAAAATGGGCTCAAAACAGTCCAAGTCAGACTTCGTTGCACAAACATAAACCGTTGCACCAATTTACCGCTGATAACCCTTCACGACGCGGCACACTGCGCAAAATCGACACTGATCGACCCGAATAACTTCGCGTCACCCCCGCTCTTTCCGGTTGAACCGCGCGCCGGGATTTGCCTCTCTGACCGGAACGACGAGGAACACATACATGCCGCACCTCCTGTTCTGGATCGCCGCCGCCTGCGCGTTGGTCTATCTGCCGATGACGACCAGCCCCGCGAGCGGTGTCCGAACCGTCCTCAAGACCGCCTCGGTGGCGGGGCTGGCACTGTTGGCCCTGATCCTTGGCGCACCTCAGCTGCTGATCGCGGCGCTTGCGCTTTGTGCACTGGGTGATGCCTTGCTGTCGCGCGAAACGGATGCGACCTTCATGACCGGTATCGGCGCTTTTGCAGCCGGGCATCTGGCCTATATCGCGCTTTTCCTGACCCATCCTGCAACCGACGTGGCCCGGATCATGAACAGCCCCGGCATCGTCTGGACGCTGGTGCTGTTGGGTATCGTAATGGCCACCCTGCTTGCCCCCCGTGCAGGTGATCTGAAGGGTCCGGTTCTGTCCTATATCCCGATCATCCTCGGCATGGGCATCTCCGTTCTGGCCCTGCCCAACACCGGTGCCCTGCGCCTGGCCCTGCCCGCCGCGCTGGCCTTCATCGCCTCGGACCTCATTCTGGCCACGGAAAAGTTCCTGCTGCCCAAGGATCACCCGGCGCTGAAGGCAACGCCCTATCTGGTCTGGCCGCTCTACTGGGGGGCACAGGCCGGATTTGTCACAGCCTTCGTCTGACCCTTTGCAACCGCCGCCAATCCGCATTAGGTGAAAGGAACACCTGCGGAGACCAAAGATGGCGTTTTTATCCAAGCTCAAGGACCGGCTGTTCAAATCCTCCTCGCGGCTCGAACAGGGGCTGGACGCGATTGTCGAGGACGGCGGCGAAGAAACGCCCGACCCGGTGATCCCCGAACCCGAGCCTGAGCCTGAGCAGCAACCGGTTCCCGAAGTGCCGGAACCTGCCCCGATACCGCAACCGGTCGAAACGCCCGCGCCGATGCCCGCCGATCCTGTCCCCGCGCCGCCGCCGCCCGAGGACCCGGCGCCCGAGACGCAAAAAGGGCTGCTGGGCCGACTTTTTTCGCGCGGATCAGACCGCACGGTGGTACGCCGTACGCTTGACGACGACATGCTGGAACAGCTCGAAGAGTTGTTGATCGCTTCGGATATGGGCGTCGATACCGCCCTGCGTGTCACCGCCAATATGGCCGAAGGGCGGTTCGGGAAAAAGCTCTCGACCCATGAAATCAAGATGCTGCTTGCCCAGGAGGTTACCCGCATCATGGAGCCGGTGGCCCGACCCATGCCGATCTATCCGAAACGCCCGCAGGTGGTTCTGGTGGTGGGCGTCAACGGATCGGGCAAGACCACCACCATAGGCAAGCTCGCCAGCCAGTTCAAATCCGCCGGAAAGAAGGTGGTGATCGCCGCCGGCGACACTTTCCGCGCCGCCGCCGTGGAACAGCTCCAGGTTTGGGGCGAACGCGCCGGTGTGCCGGTCCTGACCGCGCCCGAAGGCTCCGACCCTGCCAGCCTCGCCTTCGACGCGATGACAAAGGCACAGGAGGACGGCGCCGACCTTCTGATGATCGACACCGCGGGCCGGTTGCAGAACCGCGCCGACCTGATGGAGGAACTGGCCAAGATCGTTCGAGTGATCCGCAAAAAGGACGACACCGCCCCTCACAATACGCTGCTGGTGCTTGACGCCACCACCGGCCAGAATGCGTTGAGCCAGGTCGAAACCTTCCAGAAACTCGCGGATGTCTCGGGGCTGGTGATGACCAAGCTCGACGGCACCGCCAAGGGCGGCGTTCTGGTGGCGCTGGCCGACAAGTTTGGCCTTCCAATCCACGCCATCGGGGTCGGAGAACAGATCGACGACCTCTCGCCGTTTGACCCCGAAGATTTCGCCGCCGCCCTAACCGGCCTCGCCCGGACCTGAACTTCATCTTTTTGAAAATACTCCCGGGGGTCCGGGGGCAGGTAGCCCCCGGCCATACCGCCCTGCGAAAGGTCAACGTTTGAGCGATTGGCTCATCTCACTCGAAGGCACCGAAGCCGGTCATCAACTGGCCCTTGGGCTGGCGCTGATGGCTGCCTTTTTGCATGCGGTGTTCGGCGCGCTTCAAAAAGGCCGCCACGACCCGTGGCTGTCACGTGGGGCGATCGACGCCTCCTATTGCCTCATGGCGGCACCATTTGCGTTTTTCGTCGTGCCCTGGCCCGAGCCGCACATGTGGCCGATCTTTGCCACGGCCTGGTTCATCCACATTCTCTACAAGGTCTTTCAGGCGATGGCCTATACCAAGGGATCTTATACCGTGGTCTACCCGGTGGTGCGGGGCACCGGGCCGCTGTTTACGGTGATCGGTGCCTATTTGTTGTTCGGCGAAGTGTTTTCGCCGCTGCAATGGCTGGGAGTCGCGGTGCTGCTTTCGGGCATCTTCGGGCTTGCCGCCTATAACCTGCGCTATCTTGAGACCAACCGCGAGACGTTGGCCGTGGCACTGGCTCTGGCGGTTACTACAGGTCTTTTCGTGGCGCTTTACACCACCTACGACGCCTATGGCATCCGCGCGACCGCCGACCCGTTCACTTTCCTGGCCTGGTTCTTCATGATCGACGGATGCACCATGCCGATCTACTCCTTTCTCAGGTGGCGCGCGATGATCCACCGCCCCGCCCCCGGCCCCTTGATGCTGCGCGGCTTTGCAGGCGGTATCATCGCGTTTTTGTCATTCGGAGCGATCATGCTGGCCACCAGGCTCGACAAGGTGGGCGAGGCGGCGGTATTGCGGGAGACTTCCACTGTTTTTGCAGCGTTGATCGGCTGGCTGGTCCTGAAAGAGACAGTTGGACCTCGTCGAATTGCCCTGATGGCATTGATTGCCGCGGGCGCTGTGATAGTTGAGATGGGTGGCTGAGCAACAGGACTGGCAATGGCAGAGAAAAAAGACATCAACCCGCTTTTGAAACAGGTGCTGGAACTAGGGCCGCCTCTGGCGTTCTTTTTCATCTATCTGCGCCTGCGGGATGACAGTTTCCTGATCGGCGGGACCGAGTATTCCGGCTTTATCGTTGCCACCATACTGTTCGTGCCACTGATGTTGGCCGCAATGGGTGTACTTTGGTATCTCACCGGCAAGCTCAGCCGGATGCAGATATTTACCGCTTTCATGGTGATCTTCTTTGGCGGGCTGACCGCTTGGTTCAATGACGAGCGATTCTTCAAAATGAAGACGACACTGGTCTACGGTTTTTTCTCGGCCACGTTGGGCATCGGTCTTTTGCAGGGAAAATCCTACCTGGCTTATATCCTCAACGAGATGATCCCCATGCGCACCGAAGGCTGGATGATCCTGACCCGCCGTCTGTGCGCAGGTTTTGCCGGTCTGGCCATTGCCAACGAACTGGTCTGGCGCACCATGTCGACCGACCTTTGGGTAAAGATCGAAACCTTTGGCTTTCCGCTGGCCCTGATGGCGTTTCTGATGATGCAGTTCAACCTGTTGCAGAATTATATGGACGACCCGGACAGCAATTGAGGCGCCACCCTTACGGCGTCATCACGCGATGGTGAGGAACACCTCCCCGTCGGATAAAACACTTGGTTTACGGCCAAACCTGTGAAAAATAGCTGACCACACTCACTCACACAGGGGGCAAGTCCCTTTCATGACAGCATTTCCTGACACCGGGTTTCTGTCCGACGCGTCTGATCGGCTCAAGGCGATGCTTTCGGCCCAGGCATCGGAAATCGTTCTTGACCGGGGCGATATCCTGTTCGAGCAGGGCGACGACGGCGATGCACTTTACGCCATTCTCTCTGGTACACTCGAAGTTTCCTACCTGTCGATGAACGGGCGCAAGCTGACCCTGGATCTTATGCGGCCAGGCGAGGTGTTCGGCGAGATCGCCCTGTTCGATCCCGGCCCTCGCACAGCGACCGTGTCGGCGGCTGAACCGTCGCGGGTTCTGCGCGTGCGCAGCAGTGATGTGCTGGATCAAATCAAGACACATCCCGAACTTGCGGTGGACATGATCCGTCTTGCGGGTCTTCGCATGCGTTGGATGAATTCTCAGCTGAACGAACAGGTGTTCTTGCCGATGCCTATCCGACTGGCCCGCAAACTGCAGCATCTCGCCCATCTGCAGAACGACCCCAACAAAATGCTCGCCCTGTCGCAAAGCGAGTTGGCCGAATTCGTGGGCGCCACGCGCGAGGCGGTCTCAAAAACTCTGTCCAGCTGGAAGAAAGAAGGCATTGTCGAGGCAACCCGCGGCGGATTACGCATCCGGGATTTCGAGGCGCTTGGCGATCTGGCGGAATCCGATCTAATTTGATTTTTCGCCGTACGGTGTGATCCGGTTCACATACGGAAAATCATGCCCAGCATATACAGATTATGGTTACCGTACCGAGACCGGAAGATCATCCCCAATGTCTGTCCGTACCGGTCTCTCCCTGTAACAGAGCCATATGCTTCGGCATATGGCTCTTTCCTTTTGCGCTTTTCCCAGATCGGGAGACGACACAAAAAGGGCCGGGCAAAACCCGGCCGTTTTCTAAACTATAAAGCGATCAGTCGGCGAGGCTCAGCGCCACGAATCTGGGCTCACCACCACGACGCACCAGAAGCAGCAGGGACTTGCGCCCCGCCTCTTTTGCTTCGTCGATCCGCGCGTCCAGATCGGCAAGCGACGTGACTTTCTGCTGTCCGGCCTCGGTGATCAGGTCACCTGCTCGCAATCCTTTTTCAAAAGCTTCCGACGCATCGTCAACATTGGTCACCACAAGTCCTGATGCGTCCGCATCAAGTCCCAGATCCTCACGCATCTTGTCCGTCAAGGGCATCACGGTTAGCCCGAGAATATCTTTCTCCTCGACAGACGATGGCGCTTCGGAGGATGAGGACTCTCCGTTTTCCTGACGTTCGGCATCCTCGCGGCGGCCGAGCGTCACCAGAACAGTCTGGGTCGCACCATCGCGATACACCACAACGCGAACGGATTTTCCAACAGTCGTTTCGCCTACCTGCCGAACCAGCGCCCGAGTATCCTCGACCTCGACGCCATCGAAATTGACGATCACGTCCCCTGCCAGCAATCCGGCTTCTTTCGCGGGACCGTCCGGCACATCGCTGATCAGCGCGCCGCCGGGCTTGTCCAGCCCCATCGCTTCCGCCATGTCCTCGGTCACGTCCTGAATGCGCACGCCCAGCCAGCCGCGCCGGGTTTCACCGAATTCGCGCAACTGGTCGACCACCTTGACCACCACGTTGGACGCCATGGAAAACCCAATCCCGATTGAACCACCATTGGGCGACAGGATCGCAGTGTTCACGCCGATCACCTCGCCGTCCATGTTGAAGAGCGGCCCACCCGAATTGCCACGGTTGATCGCCGCATCGGTCTGGATGTAGTCGTCATAGGAACCGCTGAGCGCCCGGTTTCGGGCCGAGACAATCCCCGCGGACACGGAAAAGCCCTGCCCCAGCGGATTACCCATCGCCACCACCCAATCACCTACGCGGGCGGTGTCGCTGTCACCGAACTTGACAAACTTCAAGGGGCCTTTCGCCTCGACCTTCAACAAGGCGATATCGGTTTTCTCGTCTGTTCCAATCACCTTTGCAGGAAGGTCCTGCGGCGGCTGACCATCGCCGGGAAAGAACTCGATCAGAATCTCGTCGGCCTCGGCAATTACGTGGTTGTTGGTGACAATATAGCCATCCTCGGAGATCACGAACCCAGATCCCAGAGCATTGCTGCGGCGTGGGCGGTTACCGTTATCGCCATTGCGGTCCTGGAACTCACGAAAGAAATCCTCGAAAGGAGAGCCTTCGGGCACGATGCCCTGCGGGCCGGTCTGACTTTCGATCAGGGTGGTGGTGGTGATGTTGACGACCGCCGGGCTCACCAGATCGGCCAGTGGTGCCAGGCTTTCCTGTTTTGCCAGCGCCGATACCGCCTGCGCCAGCACAAGGAGCGTCGCCAGGAACGCCAGCCACATGAGTCTGACCTTGATCAGGGTATCGTCTTTCCTAAGGGAAATACTGCGTGCTTTCGCCTGCACTGGAGGTCTCCTTGTCACCGCTTTATCCGGCCGCCCCATGGGCAGCCCGTTCTTACTGTCCAATGTAGTCAGTTTGTTTCCGCCCGCAACTCGGGAAAGCAAGGAAATCACCGCCAGTTGAGCCATTATCAGCCAACCGTTCACCTTTACCCAGGTTGGGCGGGTCTCAGTACCCGATCTGTTGCGCGGCCCACAGCAGAATGAACCCCGTAACGACACATAGCAGACCGACATTTCGGCGTGCGCTTTCCGGCAACGTGCGCAGCATCTCTAGCATTCGCTCGATAAGCGAAGGGGCCAGCGCATAGGCCAGCCCCTCGACAATCAACACCAGCCCAAGGGCCAGAAGGACCATGCCCATTACTGAACGGCCTTACCGGTGGGCGATTTCAGATAGTTGAAGAACTCCGAATCCGGGCTCAGAACCATCGAGCTGTTGCCACCTTGCAAGGCGCGTTCATAGGCCGACAGGGAGCGGTAAAACTCGAAGAATTCCGGGTCCTTTCCATAAGCTTCGGCAAAAATGCCGTTGCGCTCTGCGTCGGCCTCACCACGGATGATTTCAGATTCGCGGCGCGCATCCGAGACCAGTTCCACCACAGTCCGATCTGCCTGCGCGCGAATACGCTGCGCTGCTTCTTCACCGCGCGCCACTTCGTCGGCAGCTTCGCGTTCACGCTCGGCGCGCATCCGGGCAAAGGTGGCTTCCAGGTTGGCCTGTGGCAAGTCGGTGCGTTTCAAACGCACGTCGATCACTTCGAGACCCAGATCCTGCGCCTCAAAAATGGCACCGTTTCGAATGCGTAGCATCAGTGCGGCACGGTCTGAACTCAGGATATCGTTCGAACTGACCGAACCCAGAACCTCGCGCGTCTTGGCCCGCAGGATCGAATCGAGACGCGATTCCGCAGTGGCAATGCCGCCGGCACCAACCGCCTGACGGAATTGGCGCACATCAGCAATGCGATACCTGGCAAAGGCATCGACCACCAGGCGACGGTCGTCGAGCGGCGTGACTTCAAGCGGTCCGACCTCGCGGCTCAGGATCCGGTCGTCATAGCGAACAACTTCCTGAATGAGCGGGATCTTGAAGGCCAGCCCCGGTTCTTCCTTGACATCGATCACCCGACCGAATTGCAGCACCAGCGCCTTTTGGCGCTCGTCCACGATGAAGATCGAAGACAGAACCAGAACGACAGCGATCACCAGAACGGGAAGTATGAAGGTTGATTTTCGCATCACTTAATTCCCCTCGCCGGTGCTGCGACGCAGCTCGTTGAGCGGCAGGTAAGGCACAACTCCCTGCCCCTGTCCGCTTATATTCTCGTCGAGGATGATCTTGTCCACATCACCCAGAACCTGCTCCATCCGCTCCAGATAGAGGCGCTTTCGGGTCACATCGGGTGCCTTGGCGTATTCCTCCAAAACCGCGCTGAAGCGGCTGGCCTCACCCTGCGCCTCGTTGACGACGCGGGCGCGATACCCTTCGGCTTCTTCCAGCACCTGGGCGGCTTCACCGCGCGCACCGGCCAGAACCCGGTTGGCATAGGCATCGGCCTGTTTCTCAAGCCGGTCACGCTCCTGCCCCGCCGATTGCACTTCGCGGAAGGCGTCCTTGACCGGCTCTGGCGGATCGGCGCCGTCAAAGTTCACGCGGACGATATTGATGCCCGAATTGTAACTGTCGAGGGTCAACTGAATCAGCTCCTCCAACCGTTCGGCGATGATCGCACGGTCACGGTTGAGAATCGGCGCCAGATCGGATTGTGCGATGATCTCGCGCATGGCCGATTCAGACACCGCCTGAATGGTCTGTCGGGGATCGCGCAGATTGAACAGATAAGCGGCCGGGTCGTTGATGTTCCAGACCACCTGAAAATCGATATCGACGATGTTTTCATCCCCGGTAAGCATCAGACCCGCTTCGATGCCGCGACCGCCGGAACCGATGGTTTCGGTCTGTTCCACCTTGACAGGGATCACCTCGGCCGTGACCACCGGCCATGGCGCAAAGTTCAGACCTTCGGTGCCGATGCCCGAAAACTTGCCAAACAGCAACTCGACCGACTGTTCTTCGGGCTTGACCGTATAGGCGCTTGCAAATCCCCATAGGCCAAGCGCCACAAGAGCGCCCAGCAGAACCGTTCCCTTGGTCAGGGCGGGACCACCGCCACCGCCACCACCCTTGCCGCTGCCGCCACGGCCACCGCCGCCGCGCCCGCCCATCAACACGCGCAGCTGCTCCTGGCCTTTTTTCATCAGCTCGTCGATCTCGGGGATCTGCGGGCCATCGCCTTCGGGCGGGCGTCGCCCGCCACCGTTGTTGCCTCGATTTCCTCCGCCACCCGAGGAGCCTCCGCCCCCCCAGGGGCCACCGCTGTTGCCCGCCATATGTTATCTTTCCCTTGTTTTGGCCCGTGTGATCACGGCGTCCCTTGTAACGTGTATGCGCGCGCGTGCAAATCAAGCACTGCGCACAGGATGCCGCATCGTGACCAGTTCCTCGGCCATGACCGGGTGAACGGCCACGGTCCGGTCGAAATCTTCTTTTGTCGCGCCCATCTTTACGGCGATCCCCGCAAGCTGGATCATCTCGCCCGCGCCCGGAGCCACGATATGACAGCCCAGAACTTTTCGCGTTGCCTTGGACACGATGAGTTTCATCAGAACCCGCTGCGATCGCCCGGCAAAGGATTGCTGCATCGGCTTGAACGATGTTGCATAGACCTCAATCGGCTCCTGCGCCGCCGCCTCTTCCTCGCTCAGGCCCACGGTGCCCATATCGGGCTGGGTGAAGATCGCGGTCGGAATCAGTTCATGATCGACCGGCGTGGGATTACCCTTGAACACGGTTTCGACAAAGGCCATGCCCTCGCGGATCGCCACCGGAGTCAGGTTGACCCGGTCAGTCACGTCCCCGATGGCATAGATCGAAGGAACCGCCGTCTGACTATATTCGTCGACCACGATCTCGCCCTTGCGGCCGCGTTCGACACCCAACGCTTCGAGGCCCAGATCATCGGCATTGGGCGCGCGGCCCGTAGCGTACATCACCACATCGAAGGTCTGTTCGGTGCCATTGGTGGCTTTGACCCGGATCCCATCGCCATCCTTCGCCATCTCGATCACATTGGTGCCCAAGTGAACGTCAACACCGTTCTGGCACATTTCTTCGCAGATCAGCCCGCGCGCTTCGTCGTCGAACCCGCGCAGAATCTGCGCACCGCGATAGAATTGCGTTGTCTTGACCCCCATCCCGTTCATGATCCCGGCAAACTCGCAGGCGATATAACCACCACCAACGATCAGGATGCTTTCCGGCAGTTTTTCCAGATGGAAAATCTCGTTTGATGTGATTGCCAGATCCGAGCCCGGAAATTCGGGCACCACCGGGCGACCGCCCGTGGCGATCAGGATATGCTTGGCAGTCTTGCGGGTGCCGTCGGCCAGTTCGACCGTGTGCGGGTCGATCAGGCGGGCACGCTGATCGAAGCTTTCGACGCCGTTGTTCTTCAGAATGTTGCGATAGACGCCTTCCAGCCGATCCAGTTCGGCCACCAGCTTGTTGTGAAAGGCGTTCCAGTCAAAGGCACCGGCCTGAATGTTCCAGCCATAGGATTGCGCATCTTCAACCATGGCGGAGTATTCGCTGGCAAAGACCATCAGTTTCTTGGGTACACAGCCCCGGATCACGCAGGTGCCGCCGTAACGGTCTTCCTCGGCCAGTGCCACTCTGGCCCCGGTCTCGCCCGCCGCCACGCGTGCCGCACGCACCCCGCCCGAGCCGCCGCCAATGACGAACAGGTCATAGTCAAAACTCATGGATATCGCCCCTAATCCGCAAGATCGGAAAACAGGTTTTCAGTCTCTGCAAAGTCCATCCGATCCCGCTCAATCGTGCCTTCATTGATGTCGCGCACATCGACCCGGCCATCGCCATAGCCGATCACGACCCTGTCACAGATATCAATGAAAAGCCCGTTTTCAACCACGCCCGGGATTTGGTTCAGAACCAGCGCCAATTGCCGTGCATTTCCGATACGCTGCAGATGCAGGTCCAGAATGTGGTTGCCCTCGTCCGTGATGAACGGCGCCTGGCCAGTCATTCGCAGCGAGGTCGAGCGACCCAGAACATCCATCGCCACCAAGGTTTCCTCGATCAGCGAGCGGGTTGTCTGCCATCCAAACGGGATGACCTCGACCGGCAGGGGAAACGCGCCCAGCGCCTCGACCTCTTTGCCAGCATCGGCGATCACCACCATCTGGTCGCTGGCCGTGGCCACGATCTTTTCCTGCAGCAGCGCGCCGCCGCCGCCCTTGATCAGATTCAGGTCGCCATCGAATTCATCTGCCCCGTCGATGGTCAGATCCAGCCAACCGGCCTGATCCAGCGAAACCACCTCGATCCCCACCTCGCGGGCCAGCTGCGCCGTCCGGGTCGAGGTCGGCACGCCCTTGATCCGCAAACCTTCCTCGCGCACCATTTCGCCCAGGCAACGCACCAGCCAGGCGGCGGTTGATCCGGTTCCCAACCCAACGCGCATTCCATCCTCGACCATCTCGGCGGCGCGCCTTGCAGCGACGAGTTTGGCCTTGTCGATGGGCGGCAATTCACTGGTCATGGCAGCAACTCCAAAAGCGTAATTTGCGCCCTTATAGGCAAAGAGTTGCGGCGGTGCGAGGGGGCTTGTCCTGCTTTGCTCGCTCGGAGCCCTAATTTTTGCTAGGTTACCCTTGGGGGAACGCGCATGTTGCAATTTGACGAGGCCACGGCCCGAATTCTGGATGACGCCTATCTTGGGGCTGATGTTTCTCGCAGGCGGCGTGAGAGCTTTGACGCCGTGTCACCGAAACCCGATGACCGCATCCTCGATCTCGGTTGCGGCAACGGCTTGATGACGATGGAACTTTCCCGGGCGGTTGGGCCAAACGGAAACGTCACCGGCCTGGATCAGAGCCAGGATATGTTGAGCTCCGCGCGCGACCGTTGCGCCGGACTGGACAATGTGGACCTCATCGAAGGCGCCGCCGAAGCGCTGCCGTTTGGCGATGGGCAGTTCGACAAGGCGGTCTCGGTTCAGGTCTTCGAATACCTCGCCGATATGCGTCCTGCCCTGCGAGAGCTTCACCGCGTGTTGCGACCGGGTGGGCGTTTGGTGATCGGAGACATGCATTGGGACACGCTTGCCTGGCATAGCGACGATCCTGAACGGATGGGCCGTATGACCCGCATCTGGGACGGGCATCTGGCACAGTTGGATGTGCCCGCTCATCTGCCGCCACAATTGAGGGAATGCGGTTTTGCCGTCGATGTCATACGGCCCCACACGATCTGCGACACCGACCTGAGACCTGATGGGTTGGCGAACATGATGATTCGACTGATGACGGCCTATGCGACCCAGACCGGAGCGATGCCGGAAAACCGTGCCCTTGCCTGGGCCCGGGAACAGGAAAACCTTGCCGAACAGGGGCGGTTCTTCTTTGCGATCACGCATTTTGTCTGTGTCGCACACAAGTCGGCCCGGTCCGATTGACAAAAGATGTCGCCGAAATGCGCGTTTCCGATGGGAAACGTCGGAATCAGCTGTTTCTCCGGCCTCGTGCGCCTGTAAGTTGCCGTCGATGAAGATGCCTTATCGCCTGCACTATGCCCCCGACAATGCCTCGCTGATCATTCGGCTGGTATTGGAAGAGATGGGCCAGCCCTACGAGACCGTTCTTGTAGATCGCGCACAGCGCGAACAGGACAGCGCCGCCTATCGCGCGATGAATCCCAATGGGTTGATTCCGGTGCTGGAAACGCCGCAAGGGCCGATGTTCGAAACCGCCGCCATTCTACTGTGGCTTGCAGAAACGCACGACCAGCTTGCCCCGGCGATGGGCGCCGATGACCGCGCATCGTTCCTGAAATGGCTGTTCTTTACGTCGAATACGCTGCATGCCGACCTGCGCATGCTGTTCTACCCCGACGCCTATATCGATACTGCGGCATCTGAGACCCTGCGCACGGGCATCCGCTCGCGCCTGCGCCGCCACCTTGCCATTCTGGACGCAGAAGCCCGATCCAAACCCAGCTGGCTGCATCCCGACACACCTTCAGTTCTGACTTATTATCTTGCCTGTCTGCTACGCTGGATGGACCTGTATCCGCAGGGCAGCGACAAGAGCTGGTTCAACCGTGCTGATACTCCGCATCTGCAACGTATCCTGCAGGGGCTTGAAATCCGCCCCGCCACCCGCGCCGCCGTCGCGGCCGAGGGATTGGGCGCCACGCCTTTTACCTCTCCTGTTCACGCCACCCCTCCAGAAGGCTCTGCAACCTGATGTTTCTTTCTGTCTTCGACATGTTCAAAGTGGGCATTGGCCCGTCCTCCTCTCACACGATGGGTCCGATGGTCGCCGCCGCGCGCTTTCTGGACCTGATGCGCGCCTCACCGTTCGAGTTCGCGGGCCTCAAGGCCTCTTTGCACGGCTCGTTGGCCTTTACCGGCGTCGGCCACGCCACTGACCGCGCCACCATTCTGGGGCTGGCCGGGTTCGTGCCCGATACTTATGACAACGACAAGGCCGAAGCCGCGCTGTCCACCATCAACGAAACCCATTCGGTGACGCCCGAAGGCCTGCCGACCCTCAAATTCGACCCCAAGCACGATCTGGTCTTTGACTATGACCACAACCTGCCGGGCCACGCCAACGCCATGATCTTGATGGCGACCGATGCTCAGGGGGACGTGATCCTGAAGCAGATCTACTATTCGGTCGGCGGCGGCTTTGTCCTGACTGAGGAAGAGCTGGCTCAAGGCAAAGACACCAATGACGGCCCACCGGTGCCATTTCCGTTCAAATCCGCAGCTGAAATGTTGGAAATGGCTGCCTCGTCGGGCAAAACCATTGCCCAGATGAAGCGCGACAACGAAATTGCGCGCGGTTGTGCGATTTCCTTCGCCAAGGGTACTGCCCGACTTTGGGAAGTGATGAACAACTGTATAGAGCGCGGGTTGGCCACCGATGGCATCCTGCCGGGCGGCCTGAACGTGCGGCGGCGCGCCAAGGGTATCCATGACGCCCTGATTGCCGAACGCGGTATGAACCTGAACGCGCCGCACACGATCAACGACTGGATTAGCGTCTATGCCATGGCGGTGAACGAGGAAAACGCCGCTGGCGGTCAGGTCGTCACCGCCCCCACCAATGGGGCGGCCGGCACCATGCCCGCCGTTCTGCGCTATTACCTCGATCACGTTCCCGGCGCCTCTGAATCCCATATCGAGGATTTCCTGCTGACGGCCGCCGCCATCGGCGGGCTGATCAAGTACAACGCCTCGATCTCAGGTGCCGAGGCCGGGTGTCAGGCAGAGGTTGGCAGCGCCTCTGCCATGGCCGCTGCAGGCCTGTGCGCCGTGATGGGCGGTACGCCTGAGCAGGTTGAAAATGCTGCCGAGATCGCCCTCGAACATCACCTTGGCATGACCTGCGATCCGGTCAAGGGATTGGTGCAGGTGCCTTGCATCGAGCGCAACGGGTTAGCGGCGATCAAGGCAGTTTCCGCCGCCTCGCTGGCGCTGCGCGGGGATGGCAAGCACTTTGTGCCGCTTGATTCAGCGATCGAAACCATGCGCCAGACCGGCCACGACATGCACGAGAAATACAAGGAGACCTCGCTGGGTGGTCTGGCAGTCAACGTGCCGAACTGCTGAGCTGCCGCCGGGCCAAAACCGATTGGGCGGCTTTTGGCCCTTTTGAAATCCCGAAACCTGACCTAGCGTGCACGGCATGACTCAGGATCGCCCCGTTCTTGGCATTCTCCTGATGCTTGGTTTCTGCGTTCTTGCGCCGATGGGCGACGCAATTGCCAAACTGCTGGGAGAGACGATGCCCATAGGCCAACTTTTGCTGGTCCGCTTTGCGATTCAGGCGGCGGTTTTAATACCACTAATCGTAGCCACCCGGCGCCCGTGGCGCATGCGAGCGCGCGTCTTTCGCCTGATCGTGATGCGCACGGGCCTGCACATCATCGGAATTGCCGCCATGTTCACGGCACTGCAATTCATGCCTCTGGCAGAGACTGTGGCGATTGCCTTTGTAATGCCGTTCATCATGTTGATCTTGGGAAAATTGGTTCTGAACGAGGAGGTTGGCCTGCGCCGGATCGCGGCCTGCTTCGTCGGCTTTGTCGGCACACTTCTCGTCATTCAACCCAGCTTTGCCGCAGTTGGCCTGCCCGCCCTTCTGCCGCTTGTCGTTGCTGTGGTATTTGCGCTCTTCATGCTTGTTACCCGGCAAATCGCAAAGGAAACCGACCCGGTTTCACTACAAGCAGTATCCGGCGTGCTGGCGACAGTTGCGGTCGCTCCGGTATTGATCGCGGGCACGATTGCTGAACTGCCACAATTGTCCTTTACCCTTCCTCCGACAGTTGCAACCGCATGGCTTCTTATCGCCATCGGGCTTTTGGGAACTTTGGCGCATCTGCTGATGACGTGGTCATTGCGCTATGCCCCGTCCGCAACTCTTGCTCCGATGCAGTATCTGGAAATTCCTGTTGCGACGGTGATCGGATGGCTCATCTTCCACGATCTGCCAAACGGGCTGGCAGCGGTCGGAATCTGCATCACCATCGGCGCAGGTCTTTATGTCATTCTGCGCGAGCGGGCCAGCGCCCGGTCAGCTCCGACTGAAACGCCTGCATGACCTGATCCAGCGAATCACGCGGCACCATGATCAGCATGCCCGGGCCGTCGAACTCCAACACCAAATCGGACAACGCTCTGTTGGAGGTTCCGATCTTACCATCCGGTTCGAAAACCAGCCCTCCGATAGGCCATTCCAAACCCCGGCTGCGCCCCATTACCTGTCGTAAAGGAAACAATGACACGATACTGCCCGGTTCGATTTTTAGTCGGATCGATGGTGGCGCGTGAAAGATGACCTCATGTTTGCCGATCAGAATGCAACGCTTTTCTGCATTTCGAATCAACGTATTGAAAACCGCAAGCTGGTGATCGACCCTACCGCCGAGGAAGCCGATTCCTAAAACCAGAGGTGCATCGATGTTGCGTAACGCCTTGTCAAAATCCGTGCTCTCCTGCTCCCGAACCGGAAACAATCTATCGGCAGGAAAGCGGCCAAGTTCGGACTGTGTCAGCGAATCAAAATCGCCTATGACCGCGTCAGGCATCCGGTCATTCGCAATTACCGCTTGTGCGCCACCGTCCGCAGCCGCCACCAGCACCACGTTTTGAGCCATCAGAGCAAAATCCTTTGCCCCGATTTCGCCCCCTCCTACAAGACCAACCGGCGCGCAACTTTGGATAAATGCGGCATTTTTGTGACCACTGGATTTATTTTTGATTTTTCGACACATTCCGGCCACAAAATGATACCTTGAGTTACACAGTTTTGCGCCGAAAATGGCTCTGGGCGCAACATAAGCTAGACAACTGGTATGTAGAGGACGAGCGTCGCATGGTACAGAGCAACAAAGTGTTAACCGTATCTTACGGGACATTCTCATGCACCCTTGAAGGATTTGAAGATTCCTTTGAGACCATGAAAGCAATCGCAGAGTACTTTCGGGATCTTGCGGCGGATGACCGCTATTTCGGGTCCGAACCTCCGCAACCCGACCCAGAGATGCTGACACAAATCGCGCGACGCGATAAGGCCCGTCATATTGAGGCCCATCAGGATTCCGGCGGCATCCTGCTCCGCGCGTCGGGCGTGGCCGCACCTGCGCCGTCTGCAGAGACATCCTCGCGCGAAGACGAGGCACCCTTCGGCAACGACCGGATCGTCGACCGGCAGGATGTAGCGTCCGACGAAAACACAATTGACGAGGTGCAAAGCGAAGAATTGGCACCTGTCGGAGAAGCAACCGACAATTCCGATTTCGAAGACGTGCATAGCGCCGCGCCGCTGGAAGATGTTCCCGAGCATGTTGATGTCGAGGGACCCGACGAGCAACCGCAGGACATGCCGGTTTGGGGTCAATTCCAAGGGACCCCGCTGGAGGCGTCTCCGGAAGAGGTGACCGAAGAGAAAACTGCCCTTTCCGACGAAGTTGAGGAGACGGCGGATGCGCAAGACGCCATCGAACCCTGGTCGGATGAAGTCGATGAGAGTGTATCCTTCGAGGACGAGGTCGATGAGCATATGACCGACCTTCAGGATGCAACTGTTGCTTTTGAAGAGGAAACCGAAACCGCTTCAAGTGACGTTTCCGTGTCGCAGGTTGACCAAGTTAGTGAAGTCATCCCGTCAGAAGAGGCAGACGCTTTGAACGAGTTGACGGTTGAACCGGAAGAATTCGATGACGAGACCGCCAAAACAGAGGCACCGGTATCGTTCGATCATACCGAAGAAGTGGCGGATGACGCAGATTTGCCCGCACCCGAACTGCGGGCGACGCATTCCGGGCCTGATGCCGTATCCACGGCCGATGAGCCAGAGAGCATCCCCGTTGCCGACAGCATCGTAGCCAAGCTCCAGCGCATCCGCGCTGTGGTCTCACGCCACGATGCCGAAACTGGGCATCTCGCCGAGGACGAAAACACCGAATTCAAGCCACTCGAGGCTTTGAATACGGTCGATGCGATATCCGCAGCCTTCGCCAGGGCAAAGATCGAAGAAGACGCCCACAAAGAGGCACAGGAAAACAGTGCCGGGTACAAAATTCTGGGTGTGAAAGAGACGAACGATCCGATCGACGGCTTTCTGTTCTCCAAACCACAGGTCGGACTCGATTTGGGTTTTGACGATGTGGCGCCGACGATCGATGAAGAAACCACAAATACGCCCAGTAAAGCTCCGGTCGCGCAATCGGTGGAGGACGATTTCGATGGAATCATCGAGTTATCCGAAGAAAGCGCCGAACTCGCGGTAGAATACGTCGACGACAAGGATGAAGAGCTGTCACGGCTGCTGGCTACCGCCGAGCAAAAAATGAGCCTCTCCGGCGGGCAGGAGTCCGCCAATTTGGAGTCCGCTGAGTCAGGCGTGCTGCGACTGGTCGCGGAACAGCGGATTGACCTTGCCCCAGAAGACGTCGCATCGAGCATAGCCTCCCAAGCTTTCGAGAGGGAAGAAAGTGAAGGATTCAAGGCCTTTGCAGAAGCACAAGGCGCCCAATCCATGCCCGAACTGCTTGAAGCGGCTGCGGCCTATCTGTCATTTGTTGAGGGGCAAGAGCAGTTCTCGCGCCCGCAATTGATGAACAAGGTCCGCGCCCTTGACCTGCCGACCTTTGATCGCGAAGACAGCCTGCGTTCGTTTGGTCAGCTGTTACGAGACGGCAAGATCGAAAAGGCGGGCGGAGGACGGTTCTCTGCCTCCAGCCAGATTGGTTTCCGCCCCGGCGATGAGCGTGCTGCAGGCTGACTATTGAAACAATAGGAATGCAAAAAGGCCGATCATCTGATCGGCCTTTTTTTGTTTGTTCGGCAAAGGCCGATTGTCAGCGCTTGTCCTTGTCCGGGTCGGCTTGGCCAACGCCACGAAAGACATATTTGAAGGGCAGCGCCCACAAAACGCCCAGACCGACATAAACCAACAGTTCCAGCCAGATTGGCGGACGATCCAACAAATTCAGCACTGTCACCACAGCCACAATATAAAGCGGCAAGCCCAACAGCAGGATGATCAAAGACCAGCGGCGACGGGCCTTGTAGCTGAGGCCCGGCTTCTTGGCCCCACCCATCAGTCGGCAAACGGGTCGGTGACCAGAATGGTATCCTCCCGCTCCGGGCTGGTTGAAAGCAGCGCCACAGGGCATTCGATCAGCTCTTCCACCCGTTTGACGTATTTGATGGCATTGGCAGGCAGGTCGTTCCAGCTGCGTGCGCCCTCGGTGGATTCGCTCCAGCCCGGCATTTCCTCGTAGATCGGCTTACAGCGCGCCTGTTGATCCGCCGCCGTCGGCAGATAATCCAGCCGCGCACCATCCAGTTCGTAACCCACGCAGATCTTCAGCGTCTCAAACCCGTCCAGCACGTCCAGCTTCGTTAGCGAAATACCGTTGACGCCGCTGGTGGCGCAGGTCTGGCGCACCAGCACCGCGTCGAACCAGCCACAGCGACGCTTTCGCCCGGTGACGGTGCCAAACTCATGCCCCCGGGTGCCCAGACGGTTGCCGTCCTCGTCATCCAGCTCGGTCGGGAATGGCCCCTCGCCCACGCGGGTGGTATAGGCCTTTACAATACCCAGAACAAAATCGATCGATCCCGGCCCGATGCCCACACCCGTGGCGGCCTGCCCGGCGATCACGTTCGACGAAGTCACGAAGGGATAGGTGCCGAAATCGATGTCAAGCAGCGCACCTTGCGCACCTTCGAACAGGATGCGCTTTCCAGCCTTGCGTTGTTCGTTCATGATCTTCCACACCGGACCGGCGTATTGCAGTATTTGTGGCGCGATCTCTTTGAGCTGCGCGACCAGCGCGTCTCTGTCCACCGGTTCTATTCCCAACCCCTTGCGCAGTGGGTCGTGATGTTGCAATGCCCGGTCGATCCGCGCTTCAAGCGTGGCATCATCAGCCAGATCAGCGACCCGAACGGAACGGCGCCCCACCTTGTCTTCATAGGCAGGCCCGATGCCTCGCCCGGTGGTGCCAATCTTGGTCCCTTTGGAGGCCGCTTCTTCCCGCGCCCGGTCCAGTTCGCCATGAATTGGCAGGATAAGCGGCGTGTTTTCGGCGATCATCAGAGTCTCGGGGCTGATGTCGACGCCCTGCGCCCGGATCGACTCGACTTCCTTGACCAGATGCCAAGGGTCCAGCACCACGCCATTGCCGATCACGCTCAGTTTGCCACCGCGCACGACGCCCGAGGGCAAAGCGTTCAGTTTATAGACCTTGCCGTCAATGACCAGGGTATGACCAGCATTGTGCCCGCCCTGAAAACGCGCAATCAAGTCCGCCCGCTCGCTGAGCCAGTCAACGATTTTGCCTTTACCCTCGTCACCCCATTGGGCGCCGACAACCACCACGTTGGCCATATCCGGTCCTTTTGCGCTGAACTACCAAACCCGGCTCATATACCGGGGCGCGTGGATCAGGGAAACCGCAAATTCGACGCACCGGACAGGCCACCTCTTCACCTTTTCAAAAATACTCCGGAGGAGTCGCGGCTTGCTGCGACGGGGGGCAACGCCCCTCTTGTCACTCTACAGGCAAATGCACAGGTTCGCCGTGGGGCGTCGTCAGGTACGCCTGCTCCCAGGCGGTGTGCATCCGGGCGACCTCGCTGAACTGCGCGACGCCGCTGTCGGCCAGAAACATCTCAAGCGTTTCAAGCCAGGCGCGAAAATAGTCTTCACCGCCGTCAAGCTCCTGCGTCAACCCTCGCCTTTTCAGGGTAGCCGCAAAGCGCTCTACCCACTCGGCCCAGGCGAATCGTCCGGCCTCGTTCATGACGACAGTCAACGCAAAGACCTGCGCGTGCCAGGGTGCCTCAAAAACCGGCTCGTGCGCGGTATGCGAGGGGCAGTCGTTCATCCTGGCACCAGATAGCTTTGCCACAGGTCCAGAACCACTTCATCGTCGGGGTGTTCCGGATGCGCCCACAACTCGCGGGAAAAAAAGCGCACGGCATAAAGCGGCTCGGGCGCCTCGCCCAACCCGTGCGCGTTGCTGTCGGGTAGAACGTGATTGCCGTGAACGTTTCGGATATAACCATGCGCCCCGGCCACGTATTTGGGCAACCGGGTGTGCCCGCTGGCAACCAGCGCATTATCGGTCGGCATGCGCACCCGTACCGCCTGACCTGCCGAGAACCTTGGCAAAGGCCCGGTCGGGCGGTCGGCGGGGCCGCCCTTGGCCAGAACACCAGCCACAGCTTGCGCTTTCAATGCCTTGGCTGCCAGCGGGTGGGGCGCGTCTCTTTCTTCGCCGCGCAGATCGCCCTCGGTCAGCACCCCGGATTCGACCAGCAGATCGGCCAGCGCAGAGATCCATTTCTCATAGTAGGAAAATCGCGTGTAATCCTTGGGCGACAACCTCTCGCGCGCGTGGCGTGAAACGTCTATGTTCCACTGACCCAGCGCCCCGGCAGCCAAGGTCACAGCCAAGGCGCGAGCGTGCCAATCCTCGGCGAAAACAGGGGCGTCCTCGGCCTCCGGTCTTACTGGGCCGTCGCCGAACCTCCCGCCCATGTCATGTACGCGGGTCATGACGGCACCTTGGCCAGGCCGGTACCGATCATACTGTCACGAGTGACCAGCGCGGCGAGTTCCTCTTCGCCCATCCCGTCAGTCCCCTTGGGCCGCATCGGCAGCACGAGATAGCGTACCTCCGCCGTCGAATCCCAAACCCTGACGGTGGTTTCCGGCGGCAGGGTTACACCGAAATCCGCCAGCACCTTGCGCGGCTCACGCACCGCGCGGGCCCGATAGGCATCGGATTTGTACCATCCCGGTGGGATGCCAAGCAGTGGCCAAGGATAGCAACTGCACAGGGTGCAAACGACCATGTTGTGCCGGGTGGGCGTATTTTCGACCACCACCATGTGCTCGCCCTGTCGACCGAAATAGCCCAGGTCGGCAACGACCGGTGTTGCATCCTTAAGCAGCGCAGCCTTGAATACGGGATCGCTCCAGGCCTTTGCCACCACATGCGCGCCGTTCTTCGGCCCGATGCGATTCTGATAGGTATCTATGATCTCATCGAGTGCTGCCGGGTCGATCAGCCCCTTGCGGGTCAGAATCGTTTCCAATGCCTTGACTCGCAGTGCGGGCTCGGGCGGCAAAAGAGCATGTGGGTGGTCGTGGTCGTCATGCGGCATAATCCGAGCCTGCGCGAGGCAAGGGCCTCTGTCCAGTCCTTTTGGTGTGATATCCGACATCACCGGACGTGATGGAAACTCCTCCCTTGCCCCTCCGGGCAAACTTGCATAGATACCACGCGATACACGCCACGCCGCACAGGAAGACCATGGAAAACGTTGTCCTCATCATTCACCTTCTTTTGGCTTTGGGCCTGATCGCCGTCGTTCTGATGCAGCGGTCCGAAGGTGGCGGGCTTGGCATGGGCGGCGGCGGTGGCGGAGTCATGTCGGGCCGCGCGGCGGCAACTGCCTTGGGCAAGCTGACATGGATTCTGGCGATCTGCTTTATCGTCACGTCGATCACGCTGACGATCATCGCAGCCAAGAAATCTTCGGGCAGTTCTGTCATCGACCGGCTGGGTGTTCCTACGCAGGAAGAATCGCAGCCCAGCACACCGGAGCTTCCGGCAGGCGAAGACCTGTTGCCGCCGGCACAGGGCGACAACGCGCCGCTGATCCCGCAAGCCGACTGATCCACAAAACCTAGAAATCCGATAGAGAACGGCACAGCATCTTGCGGTTCTCTTGCGCTTTGCGCGCGAATCTCTTATATGTGAAGTCCCGTGGTGCTGCGGTTTTTTTTGACCGCCGGGCAGTTGATAATACGTCACACGGGAGCAGCCGAAAAACATGGCACGATTTATTTTCATTACTGGCGGTGTTGTGTCTTCGCTCGGCAAGGGCCTGGCGTCGGCGGCACTTGGCGCTTTGCTTCAGGCACGGGGATACTCGGTGCGTTTGCGCAAGCTGGATCCTTACCTGAACGTCGATCCCGGAACCATGTCGCCATTTGAACATGGCGAGGTTTTCGTCACCGATGACGGGGCCGAGACCGATCTGGATCTTGGCCACTATGAACGTTTCACTGGTGTGGCGGCACGCAAGACGGATTCAGTGAGCTCTGGCCGCATCTATTCCAACGTGCTGGAGAAGGAACGCCGCGGAGACTATCTGGGCAAGACCATTCAAGTGATCCCGCACGTCACCAACGAGATCAAGGATTTCATCGCCATCGGCGAAGATGAGGTCGATTTCATGCTCTGCGAGATCGGCGGCACCGTAGGCGACATCGAAGGGTTGCCATTTTTCGAAGCTATCCGCCAGTTCAGCCAGGACAAACCGCGCGGTCAATGCATCTTTATGCACCTCACACTGCTACCCTATATTAAAGCGTCGGGTGAGTTGAAAACAAAGCCGACCCAGCACTCGGTCAAGGAACTGCGGTCAATCGGTCTGGCTCCCGACATTCTGGTCTGCCGCTCGGAAGGGCCGATTCCACAGAAAGAACGTGAGAAACTGGCCCTGTTCTGCAACGTCCGCCCGGACAGCGTTATTGCGGCGCAGGACCTGTCCACCATCTATGACGCACCGCTGGCCTATCACAAGGAAGGTCTGGATCAGGCGGTTCTGGATGCTTTCCAGATCAGCCCGGCCCCGAAACCCGATCTGGCCAAATGGGAAGACGTCAGCGACCGCATCCACAACGCCGAAGGCGAAGTGAAAGTCGCCATCGTCGGCAAATACACTCAACTCGAAGACGCCTATAAGTCGATTGCCGAGGCGCTAACCCATGGCGGCATGGCCAACCGGGTGAAGGTGAAGATCGAATGGGTCGATGCCGAGATTTTCGACACCGAAGACCCAGCACCCCATCTCGAAGGTTTCCACGCGATCCTCGTCCCTGGTGGCTTTGGCGAACGCGGGACCGAGGGCAAGATCAAAGCCGCACAATATGCACGCGAGCACAAAGTACCTTATCTGGGTATCTGCCTGGGCATGCAAATGGCGGTGATCGAAGCCGCTCGAAACGTCGCCGGCATTGCCGAGGCCGGGTCCGAGGAGTTCGACCACGAAGCCGGGAAAAAGCGTTTCGAACCCGTCGTCTATCACCTCAAGGAGTGGGTTCAGGGCAATCACCGGGTCGAGCGCAAGGTCGGCGACGACAAGGGCGGTACAATGCGACTGGGCGCTTATGACGCGGTTCTGGCAGAAGGCTCCAAGGTGGCCGAAGTCTATGGCGCGCGCAATATCGAGGAACGCCATCGCCACCGCTATGAGGTGGACATCAAGTATCGGGAAAAGTTGGAAAAATCGGGCCTGAATTTCTCGGGAATGAGCCCCGACGGGCGCCTGCCGGAGATCGTCGAATGGTCGGATCATCCGTGGTTCATCGGTGTTCAGTATCATCCCGAACTGAAATCCAAACCTTTCGACCCGCATCCCCTGTTCAAGGATTTTGTCCGCGCCGCCAAGGAAACATCACGGCTGGTATAAATCACCGCAAAGTGTGGGGCGGGTCGGACTTTCCTGTTCGACATACCCCGTCTCAAGGTTCACTGTCTGTGGACACGAGACAGGAGATCGGTCATGAACTCTCAGATTACCCGCGCAGAACAGTTTGCGGCCTTGCATCGCAAGGGCGACCCGGTGATTCTCTTCAACATCTGGGACGCGGGCAGCGCTGCTGCAGTACGCGACGCCGGTGCCAAGGCAATTGCAACGGGCAGTGCTCCGGTTGCCATGGCGCAAGGTTTTTCCGACGGTCAGAACGTGCCGATGGATGACGCGCTGGATAATGCCCGCCGCATTGTCAACGCCGTCGATCTGCCGGTCACGCTGGATTTCGAAGGCGGATATGCGGAAGATCCGGCAACGATCACGACCAATGTTCGTGCAGCGTTGCAATCCGGCGTGATCGGCTTCAATTTCGAAGATCAGATCATCGGAACAAAAAACCTGTACGACATTGAAACGCAAGTGGGTCGGGTTGCCGCAATGCGCCAAGGCTGTGAGGCGTCCGGCATTCCTGCCTTCATTAATGCGCGCACGGATATCTTTCTGAAGGCTCATCCGGACAACCATGATAATGCAATGCTGGATGATGCCGTTGCACGCGCCAAAGCCTATGCTGATGCCGGGGCCAGCGGGTTCTTTGCCCCCGGCCTGAAGGATGAAGCACTGATTGCCCGACTTTGTGATACCATCGACCTGCCCGTCAACATCATCGCCCTGCCCGGCACGCCAGATACGCCGACACTGGCGAAACTAGGTGTTGCACGTGTCAGCTATGGTCCGGTGCCCTATCGACAGATGATTGCCTGGCTGCAAGAGAATGCGAGCGCGGCACTGCGGCCATAGGGTTGATCCGCGTTAGGGTATTGCAAATCTGCGGTTTCCTTCGCACTTTGCCTCGTGAACCGCAGGAGGAAATCCCATGACCAAGGGATACTGGGTCGCCCATGTGGATGTGGACGACATGGAGACATACAAGACCTATATCGCCGCAAACGCCGCACCGTTTGCCGAATATGGCGCCCGTTTTCTGGTGCGCGGCGGTGAGCGGCAAGTGCGCGAAGGTCAGGCGCGCGCCAGGACCGTGGTTATCGAATTTCCGACCTACGAAGATGCTTTGGCCTGCTATGACAGCGTCGGCTACCAGGATGCCAAGGCTTTGCGTGACCCGGTGTCGACCGGCGATCTGGTGATCATCAAGGGATATGATGTCTAGTTCCTGCTTGGCGACCTTCTCAAACCGGAATAGTCTGCCCCCATGCTGAAGAAGTTGTTTCAGGCGTTTCGCCCCCCCCAACACTCGGCGCTGCCCGATCCCGACGCCGAACTGGCGCTGGGGGCTTTGCTGGTGCGCGTGGCACAAGCGGACCGCGACTATCAGGTCGAAGAAATCCGGCTGATTGATAAAATTCTTGCGCGCCTTTACCAGCACAACGCGATCGAGGCCGCCAAGGTGCGCGCGACCTGCGAGAAGCTGCATGCCGCCGCGCCGGATACAGACACATTCGGCAAGCTGATCCGTGAAACCACCGATCTGCAAGAGCGTATGGCCGCCCTGGACGCGCTTTGGGAAGTCGTGCTCGCAGATGGCGAGACTCAGGAAGGTGAGATCAAGATCGTCGAAGAAGCCCGCGCAGCAATGGGGCTCAGCTTCAATGACAGCAAGGCGGCCCGCGCGCGCGTTCAAAGCCGCTTGGACCCGCAGTAAACCCACCCTATAACCGATTCATGTTTGGCAACTTTCTTTCTCGACTGACACAACCACAACCCGACCCGCTGGGTGCCGAAGACGCCCGTCTGGCACTGACCGCCCTGCTGGTGCGCATCGCACGGTCCGACCACGACTATGCAGATACCGAAATGGCCCGGATCGACCGCATCACCGCGCGTCGCTATGGCCTGTCCCCGTTCGAGGCCGCTGCCCTGCGCGCCCAGGGAGAGGATCTGGAGGCACAAGCCCCCGACACCGTGCGCTTTACCCGCGCCATCAAGGAAGCCGTGCCCTATGACGACCGCAAGGCGGTGGTCGAAGCGATGTGGTCGGTGGTTCTGGCTGACGGAACGCGCACCGGCGAAGAAGACTCGCTGTTACGGCTGGTAACCAGCCTGCTTGGCGTTAGTGATGTTGATTCGGCATTGGCGCGGCAAAAGGCACAACGTTCATGACCGCAATGCTGGGCATGTACGACTTGCCCTCGCTGCAACCCGCAAATGACAGGTTTTGGTCGCTCATTCGCCAACACCTTGGCCGAGGCCCCGATACGCTGACACGCGACCGGGATTTCTGGGATATCTGGCTCGACCCCGAGATGGTATTTTCGCAGACTTGCGGCATGCCCTATCGAACCCGGTTGCATGGAAGGGTGCAGATCGTTGGCACACCCGATTATGGTCTGCCCGGTTGCCCCCCTGGTCACTACTGTTCGGTGTTCGTCGCCCGCAAGGATGACCCACGTAGCCTGGAACAGCTGACCACCGGAACCTTTGCCTATAACGAAGCACTGTCGCAATCCGGCTGGGCTGCAGCGGTCACCCACTTGGCGGAACTCGGTCTGGCCCCCAGAATGCTCTTGGAAAGCGGAGGTCACGCCCGCTCGGCTCAAGCTGTCGCCGAAGGAAAAGCAGATTTCGCATCACTCGATGCCTTGACCTGGGAACTGCTGAAACAGCACACCGACCTCAGGTACAGGCTCCGCGAGGTCGATCGCACGGAGCCAACCCCAACGCTGCCCTACATTACATCCGATCAAGAAGACGCTTCAGCCATTGCTCGCGCCGTGCGCTCAGCGATCTCCGATCTGCCCGACACAGACCGCCAACTGCTGCATTTGCGGCAGATGGTGAACATTCCGGCCCAGGCATATCTGGCGATTCCAACACCTCCGGGTCCAGAAGTTTTCGCCAGGTCACCCTGACCGTTTCGAGCATTATCTATGATCAAAACGGGCAATCACCCCCCCATTTGCTACATTTGCGCATTGCAATGCTCAGGAATTTCGGCCCTAGTACCGGACCAACACCACTCACAAAAACCGGACAGACAGTGACCAGTACAGCCCCCGTCATCGAAATCAGGAACCTTCACAAAAGCTTTGGACAACTCGAAGTGCTGAAAGGGGTCGACATCACCGCGCATCGCGGCGACGTCGTTTCACTGATCGGATCGTCGGGATCGGGAAAATCCACGCTTCTGCGTTGTTGCAACCTGCTCGAAGACAGCCAAGAGGGCGAGATCATCTTCAACGGCGAACCGGTGCGCTGGACCGGCAATGGCAACACTCGCCGCCCTGCCGACCCCAAACAGGTGCTGCGTATTCGCACCAATCTTTCCATGGTGTTCCAGCAATTCAATCTTTGGGCACATATGACCATCCTGCAAAACGTGATGGAGGCCCCGCTGACCGTGCTGGGGCGCGACCGGCACGAGGTCGAGGACAGTGCCCGGAAATATCTTGACAAAGTGGGCATCGGCGACAAGTGCGACAATTACCCGGCACAGCTGTCAGGGGGCCAGCAGCAGCGCGCCGCCATAGCACGTGGGTTGTGCATGGAGCCGCAGGCGCTTTTGTTCGATGAACCCACTTCGGCACTGGACCCCGAGCTGGAACAGGAAGTCATTAAGGTCATCAAGGATCTGGCCGCCGAGGGCCGCACCATGATCATCGTAACCCACGACATGAAGATGGCCGCAGACATCTCCAGCCATGTCGTCTTTCTTCATCAGGGCCTTATCGAGGAAGAGGGCTCACCCGAAGATATCTTTACTGCCCCTGAATCGGAGCGACTTCAGGGCTTCCTTTCCGCCACTCAGGCGGCATAAATTCAAATCAGTAACAAACTGGGGAGTAACCAATGAAGAACCTGATTCTGACCACCGCAGCCCTAGCTCTGGGTGCAGGCATGGCAATGGCCGACACAGTGCGAATGGGCACCGAGGGTGCCTATCCTCCGTACAACTTCATCAATGACGCCGGTGAGGTTGACGGATTTGAGCGCGAGTTGGGCGACGAGCTCTGCAAACGCGCCGAGTTGGACTGTGAATGGGTCAAGAACGACTGGGATTCGATCATCCCGAACCTTGTTTCGGGCAACTACGATACCATTATCGCCGGCATGTCGATCACCGACGAACGTGACGAAGTTATCGACTTTACCCAAAACTACATCCCACCGGCGGCATCGGCCTTTGCCGCTGCCTCCGAAGGTGCTGATCTGACGGGCGTGATCGCGGCGCAGACCGCGACGATCCAAGCCGGTTATGTCGCTGAAAGCGGCGCCACCCTGGTCGAGTTCGCAACCCCCGAAGAAACCATCGCCGCCGTCCGCAACGGCGAGGCCGATGCCGTCTTTGCCGACAAGGACTATCTGGTGCCACTGGTCGAGGAATCAGGCGGTGAGCTGATGTTCGTCGGCGACGATGTTCCGCTGGGCGGAGGCGTCGGCATGGGCCTTCGTGAATCCGACGGCGAGTTGCGCGGCAAATTTGACGCGGCGATTACTTCGATGAAGGAAGACGGCACGCTGAACACCATGATCAAGAAGTGGTTCGGCGAAGACGCCGCTGTCTACGGCACTGACGGCACGACCGTCACCAACTAATACGTCCGGCAAACGGTTCGGCGCGCCTGGCGCGCCGAACCGGCACCGGTTTCTGGCCGGGCTTGACGATCGAAAGACGCCTCATGTTTTCCTATTGCGCTGATCCCGAAACGCTCAGCACGTTCCGCTGGTTTTCCTGCTACCTCACAAACGGCGTGCACCTGTCGTTCTATATGTCGTTCGTGAAGGTTCTGGCTCTCTTGGCCGTCACCGCGCCCGTGGCGCTGAGTTTCGGCTTTGTCGGCGCTATGTCCGCGCGGTCGCATCTACTGCCGCTTAGCTGGCTGGGTAAAGGATACATAGCTGTCGTACGTGGCGTACCCGACATCGCCTTCTTCCTGTTTTTCGTAATCGCGCTGGATCAAGCGTTCGAATGGACACGCCATCAGATACTTTGCCCCGAATGGACCGATGCGATCCGACAGGGCAACGATTTTCTGGTCTGCCCCGCCGCCAAATTGCCGCTTGGAACCGCTCCGGAATGGGTTCATCAAACCTACGGATTTTTTCTGGCCGTTATCACCTTCGCCATTGTGTTCGGAGCCTTCGCGGCCAATGTCCTGTTCGGCGGTATGCGCGCCGTGCCCCACGCCCAGTTGGAAACCGCCGCGGCCTATGGGATGAGCCGCAGCCAGACCTTCTGGCGCATTCTGGTGCCACAGATGTGGGTCTATGCCCTTCCTGGCCTCAGCAACCTGTGGATGGTGTTGATCAAAGCCACGCCGCTGTTATTTCTGCTGGGGATTGAAGATATCGTCTATTGGGCGCGAGAGATCGGCGGCACAAAGACCTCAAAATTCACCCAGTACCCCCACGGCGACTGGCGAATGTGGTACTTCCTGTTCCTGCTGGTCTTCTATCTCGGTATGACCCGGGTCTCTGAGATCGGCCTCGAAAAGCTGATGCGCAAACTGTCCCACGGGCAGGCGACATCCGGCGGTGAGCTGCTGCGCAAGGAGACCACCGCATGAGTTGCCTGCAAACCATCCACGACTATGGCCTGCGGTCGATCGGTATCGGTGAACGGCTTTTGCCCAAAAGTGATTTTACGCTGTGTGAGCATTTCACTTTGATCGGCTCGGGCATGATCTGGAACATCTATTTCGGCCTTATGG
Source organism: Ruegeria sp. YKSE079 (assembly GCF_059612845.1). Classification (NCBI taxonomy): domain Bacteria; kingdom Pseudomonadati; phylum Pseudomonadota; class Alphaproteobacteria; order Rhodobacterales; family Roseobacteraceae; genus Ruegeria; species Ruegeria sp. YKSE079. The sequence goes on from NZ_JBXWRJ010000002.1 coordinate 232,434, forward strand.
CGTTGACCACCGGCTTTTTCCTCGCGACCGCTCTGGCAGTCGGAAAAAGCTCGGTCAACCGCTGGGTGCGCAAACCGTCGGAATGGTTCATATTCGTGTTCCGCGGCTCGCCGCTCTTTATCCAATTCTTCTTTGCCTATTTCTTCTTCCTGTCGCTGAAGAAAAGCTATCCGATGTTTGACGACTTCACTTCGGCTTGGTTGGGGGCGCTGATCGTTCTGTTTCTGAACACCGCAGCTTATTCGGGTGAAATCTTCTACGGCGCTTTGCGCTCGATACCAAAAGGCGATCTGGAAGCCGCCGATGCCTATGGCATGTCCGGTTGGCCGCGCTTCCGCCGCATCGTGTGGCCGACTATGCTGCGGCTGGCTTGGCCCGCCTACACCAACGAGGCGATCTTTTTGTTCCACGCCACCACACTTGTTTTTTTCTCGGCCTTCCCAGCCTGGCAGCAGCGCGGCGACGCGCTTTACTACGCCAGCTATTTTGCCGACAAAACTTTCAACCCCTTCGTGGCCTACCCGATCCTGGCTTTCTATTTCATCTTGCTGACGCTGTTGATATCGTGGGCATTCAGTCTGGTGAACAAGCGCCTGAACCGGCACCTCCCGAACGGGCAACGCGCCAAGATGCGATTCCGTCTGAACCTCGCGCGATAGGAGTGCTCTAAGGCCGTCAAATAGGGTAACGGTCTTCTGGGCGAACGGCTTCAGACATGCAGTGACGTCAAGAGGCGATCTTTTTCTCCTACGTCCTCAGGTGTCGAAATTGCGGTTGCGAGGTCTTCCAGCGACGCTATGGAATGCCCGGCCCGGAAACTGTCCACATGCGGCAGCATCGCTGCGACGCCGCGAGCTTTGGGCGCGAAACCGTCCCAGCGCAAAAGCGGGTTGAGCCAGATAAAGCGGCGCGAAGAGAGGTGGAGGCGCTCCATCTCGTGCGCCAGACGCTCCGGATCACCGCGGTCAAGGCCGTCGGTTATCAATAGAACAACCGCGCCCTGTCCCATGACCCGGCGCGACCAGTCGCGATTGAATATGTGCAGGCATTCTCCGATCCGAGTTCCCCCTTCCCAATCCTGCGCCTCTGCGCCCGCTGCCATCAAAGCCGCGTCTACGTCGCGTTGATGCAGGTGACGAGTGATATTGGTCAGCCGCGTTCCGAATGTGAAGGCGTGCACGCGCGCCCAACCCGCGCCACGCGTGTTCGAAACAGCATGCAGAAAGTGCAGGATCATGCGGCTGTATTGGCTCATCGATCCGGAAATGTCGCAGAGGGCGACGAGGTTGGGCCAACGCGGACGTGGTTTGAGGCGTGCAATATCACGCAACTCACCGCCCTGACGCATGGCTGTGCGCAGAGTGCGGGCACGGTCGATGCGATTGCCCGAATGGCTGGCCCGCCCCCGTCGTGACAAGATGGGTTTGACCGGAAGTGAAAGCCGCGCCAGCATGCGCTTGGCCAGAGCGATTTCCTCGGTGCTCATCTGTTCGAAATCCAATGTGCGAAGACGTTCCTCACTAGAAGCTGTGCGCGAGGCGTCAACTTCTATCTCGGTCGCCTCTTCCTCTTGTTGAGATTCGGGCAGGTCGCGCTGCACACCTTCCAGCAAGGCCTCGGCAGCGCGTTTCGCGCCCGCATCCGCCTTGCGTTCCTCCTGCACGCCGCGTACCGCTGGCAGCATCATCGCCATCATGTGTTCAAGGTATCGCGGATCGCGCCAAAAAAGCCGGAACACCTGCGCAAACACGGCCCGGTGTTCCGGTCGGTTTACGAAGCAGGCGTGCAGCGTCCAGAAGAAATCTTCCTTTTCCGAAAATCCCGCCGCTTCGACCGCACGAATGGCATCAACCACTCGGCCAGGTCCTATGGGCAGGCCGGCCTTGCGCAGAGCACGGGCGAAATGCGTAATGTTCTGCGCCAGCTTCGGCTTGTCGGGAATTTCCAGCGGGAGTTGTTCGGCCATCAGCGTTCAGCAATGCCTTGCGGGATATGTTTTGACCGGTCGGGCATCAGACCGGTTCCAGCGATGCCTTGGCCTGATCGAGAATGCGCTTGGCTTCGGATCCCTGCAGTTTCTGGATATCGTCCTGATATTTCAATATTGCCCCAACGGTGTCACCGATCACTTCGGGACTCAGATCAAGGACATCTAGTGCCAAAAGACATTTGGCCCAGTCAATCGTTTCCGCAACGCCGGGTTTCTTGAACAGGTCCTCGGTGCGCAACTGCTGGACGTAGGCGACGATCTGACGGCTCAGGTTTTCCGCAGCCTCCGGCGCGCGGGCATGCAAAATCTCGACTTCGCGTTCAAAACTCGGGTAGTCCACCCAGTGATATAGGCATCGGCGCTTCAGCGCGTCATGAACTTCGCGGGTGCGGTTCGATGTCAGGATAACGATAGGCGATTCAGGAGCCTTGACGGTTCCAAGTTCCGGAATCGTCACCTGGAAATCGCTCAGTGCTTCCAGCAGGAAAGCCTCGAACGGTTCGTCTGTGCGGTCCAATTCGTCGATTAGCAACACCGGAGAACCGAGTTCATCCGGACGCATGGCTTGCAGAAGGGGACGTTCGATCAGAAACTCGTCCGAAAACAACTCGGTTTGCAAGGCCGTTCGGTCGGCCCCACCCGAAGCCTCGGCAGTTCGGATTGCGACCATTTGGGCGGGGAAGTTCCACTCATAGACTGCTGACGAAGCGTCCAGCCCTTCGTAACATTGCAGTCGGATCAGGCGGCGGTTCAGCCCTGCGGCGAGCGCCTTGGCAATCTCGGTCTTGCCGACGCCAGCCTCGCCCTCCAAAAACAAGGGGCGGCCCAGCTTGAGCGCCAGGAAAACGACCGTAGCCAACGGCCGCCCACAGACATATCCTTGAGCAGCCAGCAATTCCTGCACCGCACCGATTGTTTCTGGCTTGTTCATCCACTCTCCCCCGATTGTGCCCAACAGGTCACGACAGGTCCGGCGCGTCAAGTCGCGCGTTTTTCAGGACATATGTCAACTTCGCTGATCGGCAATCGGGGCGCACTCATTTCGAACTCCTTACAAGCCGCATGCGAATGTGGTGCCTCCAGTGATGTGTCAAACACAACCAGAGCGTCACAATGGGAGCTGCCCATCCGCTTTCGACCTCGATAATGTCCACAAGCTCCGCGCCTTGGGCGCAGGGATGCACTTCGAGCCGGTGCACAAGATGCGTTCCCATCCCGGTTTCGTCCGATGTCATCTGATGCCCGGCATCGGTGCACTTGGTGACCACCATCCTATAGGGCCGAGCAGGCAGAAGGCCAAACAGCGACAGGTCGACATCGATCACCTGCCCTTCGTGCACTGGCCCCGATGGCAAATGATCGAAGCGCATCCACGGCCGGGTCACTGCCTCGAGCGTGTCGAGGTCGGTGACCAGTTCGAACAACCGATCCGGGTCGGTCGGATAGACATGTCTGAACGTCAACGTCTTTTTCATGATGACTCCCGATGCCTTAGCCTGCATGGGCTACAGCGGTCTGAGAAGCGCGCAAATTGCCTCGCCCCTCACCGCTGGGGCTTTCCCGACCGCCCCGCCTGTGCTAGCGGGTGCGCCATGACACAAAGCCTCACGATCCGCCGCCCCGACGATTGGCATCTCCACCTGCGCGATGGCGCGATGTTGCGGGCCGTACTGCCGGAAACCGCCCGCCATTTCGCCCGTGCGATCATCATGCCCAACCTTGTGCCACCGGTGGTAACTGGTAATCAGGCAGCCGCTTATCGCGACCGAATCCTGGCGGCCCTACCCGAGGGGATCTCGTTCGAGCCTCTGATGACGCTCTATCTGACCGAGGATACCAACCCAGAGGACGTGACCAGCGCTTATGCCAACGGATTGATCAAGGCCGTCAAACTGTATCCTGCCGGGGCGACAACGAACTCGGCTTCGGGCGTGCGCGACTTTGACAAGGTCCGAAATGTGCTGGAGAGGATGGCCGAGATCGGCTTGCCATTATGCGTCCATGGCGAAGTCACGGACACACAGATCGATATTTTCGACCGAGAGGCGGTGTTCATCGAAAACGTTCTTGACCCGATTCGTAGGGCAACGCCCGGACTACGCGTGGTGATGGAGCATATCACAACGTCAAATGGCGTGGACTACGTCAAGGCAAACGCAAAGGATCTGGGCGCAACAATCACGGCCCACCACTTGATCATCAACCGCAACCATATTCTCGTGGGTGGCATCAAGCCGCACTACTATTGCCTGCCGGTCGCAAAGCGCGAGGAGCACCGCATTGCCCTGCTCGCCGCCGCCACATCTGGCGATGAGAGGTTTTTTCTGGGTACCGACAGCGCGCCGCATACCGATGCAAACAAAGAAATGGCCTGCGGTTGCGCGGGATGCTTCACCGCCACCAACACGATGTCACTGGTGGCCGAGATGTTCGATCGCGAAGGCGCATTGGACAAGCTGGAGGCGTTCACCTCGTTGAATGGGCCTGCCTTCTATCGGTTGCCGGTGAACACAGGAACGATCACCCTGATCAAGGGGAAGCCGGTGGCCTATCCCACAAAGATCGAAACCGGTGAAGGGCCAGTGACGGTGTTTGATCCCGGGTTTCCTTTGCATTGGCACGTTCACTGACTGCATCTTTTCCCAAATGCTCCCGCCGGAGGCCGACAGCCTCTCTGACCAGATCCAAGGATTGAACAGTATGATCCCGTCTAGCTTTCCCGACGCCACCGAAATCGCCCGTCTGACCGCACGGATGCTTTTGGAGATCAAGGCCGTGCATTTCAATGCGCGCGAACCGTTCACGCTGGCCAGTGGCCTGCCAAGTCCGACCTACATCGATTGCCGCAAGCTGATCTCGTACCCGCGCATTCGCTCTACGCTGATGGATTTTCTGACCGTTACCGTGATGCGCAACGCGGGATTCGAGGCCTTTGACAACATCGCGGGCGGTGAAACCGCAGGCATCCCCTTTTCAGCCATGGTGGCTGAGCGTATGGCGCTGCCGATGACCTATGTTCGCAAAAAACCCAAAGGATACGGTCGCAATGCCCGGATAGAAGGTGTGATGAGCGAGGGCCAGCGAGTGTTGCTGGTCGAAGATCTGACCACCGATGGCGGATCAAAACTCAGCTTTGTCGACGCGATCCGCGCAACCGGAGCCACCTGCGGCCACACGGCGGTTATTTTCTATTACGGCATCTTCCCCGAAACGGAGAAGACACTGGGCGAACATGGCGTTAAGTTGCATCACCTTTGCACCTGGTGGGATGTGCTGGCTGAAGCCAAGGTGCAAGGCGCGTTTGATTCCGAAACTCTGGACGGAGTTGAAGCGTTTCTGAATGACCCGCGCGGCTGGCAGGAGGCCAACAAACCGACGTAACTCGGTAGAACCGTATGTGGATAATTAAAGCCGAATCGTGCCACCTCGGACAAAATATTGTGGTACTTTCTTTAATGCGCCACATGATGTACCATCCCAATAACAACCAAGCCCTGCTGTACGAAGTTATCCCACGGTCTCCCGGTGAGTTAACCACAGGGATTTCCAGATGGCGCAGTCCTCGCGCATACGTGTAGACAGGGCGGTAAGGCGACGGGGACAAGAATGAACGAGATCAGCAGTATCGGGCAGGCAACGGCACAGATTCAGAATGCCGAAACCATGCCGCATTCGATCGAAGCCGAGCAGCAGTTGCTGGGCGCGATCCTGACAAACAACGACCTGTATGACCGCATCGCTTCGATCATCGGGGCCGAGCATTTCTTTGATCCGGTGCACACACGCATCTATGAAGTGGCCGCAGCACGTATAGCCAAGAACGCGCTTGCCTCTCCGGTGACACTGAAATCCTTTATGGCCGAGGATGAGGGCCTCAAGGAACTGGGCGGACCAGCCTATCTGGTCAAGCTGGCCGGTGCCTCGATCAGCGCCTTTGCTGTGCGCGACTATGCGCAGATGATCTATGATCTGGCTATCCGGCGTGAGTTGATCCGGCTGGGGCGGGACATCTCGGATAAGGCGGCGCGGGTCGACGTGGCGAGCGAGCCGAAAGAACAGATCGTCGAAGCCGAGCAGGCGCTTTACCAGCTTTCGGAACAGGGGCAGACGGAACAGGGGTTCCAGTCCTTTCTCAAGGCCGTGACCGAAGCAGTCAACGTCACCAACGAGGCCTATCAGCGCGGTGGCGGAATGGCAGGAATTTCGACCGGCCTGGTCGATCTGGACAAGCAGTTGGGCGGGTTGCATCCGTCGGACCTGATCATTCTTGCCGGACGCCCCTCGATGGGCAAGACCTCGTTGGCAACCAATATCGCGTTCAATGTGGCAAAGGCCTATCGGCGCGGAACCAGGTCGGACGGCTCCCAAGGCGCGGTCGATGGCGGCGTCGTCGGGTTCTTTTCGCTGGAAATGAGCGCCGAGCAATTGGCGGGCCGGGTTCTGGCCGAGGCCTCCGAGATCTCGTCGCACAAGATACGTCAGGGCGATATGACCGAGGCCGAATTCCGCCGGTTCGTGGATGCCGCCAAAGAGCTGGAAGCCTGCCCACTTTTCATCGATGACACACCTGCATTGCCAATTTCCCAGTTGGCGGCGCGCGCGCGTCGCCTCAAGCGGACACACGGACTGGACTTGCTGGTCATCGACTATCTGCAATTATGCCGGGGCATGTCGGACAACCGCGTGAACGAGATTGCAGAAATCTCAATGGGCATGAAAGCGATTGCCAAAGAGTTGAACATTCCCGTCATCGCGCTGTCCCAGCTTTCGCGTCAGGTGGAAAACCGGGACGACAAACGCCCGCAACTGTCCGACCTGCGGGAATCGGGCTCGATCGAGCAGGATGCCGATGTCGTGATGTTCGTTTTCCGCGAGGAGTACTACAAAGAACGCGAAAAGCCCGGCGATCACGAGTTGGACAAGATGGAAGAGTGGAAAAACGCCATGGAGCGGCTGCACGGAAAGGCCGAGTTGATCGTTGGCAAACAGCGCCATGGCCCAATTGGCACAGTCGAGCTGTCATTCGAAGCACAATTCACCCGCTTCGGCAATCTGGTCAAACCCTGGCAGCAGGGCGGAGAAATCGAAGGATACTGAGGCAACCCACAATGTGGTAGTCGGTTGCAATGCAGTTTTCCGACGACGGAGCGCCTGTTCCAAGCTCAGGTGACGTCGCGATAATCTTGGGCGCAATATGGAACCAGAACTTCTTTGAGCGGTGCGAATAAACCGGTTTTCCTCAACGGATCATGGCCCAGATCGTTCAAGAGTTCATCATGGTAGTGGGCCATATGCAAAAGCAAGGTTGCCGAGCGTGCGGGCCCGTCGGGCATCCATGATTGCTTCCAGCGCCGCAGACCGTCGATCGCGCCCTGCATCGCTTGGGACGAAGGAAGTTCGACATTGCCGGCGGCGACCTCGGCCAGCCAACGGGCCTGCAGCGCAAATGTGGTTACACTCATGAACGACGAGGCACGACCGACGAAGGCCAAGTTTGGAACATCGGGGTGCAGGATATGCCGGTACAGATAAATGCCATCCGTCCCTTCCCCAAGTCTCGTACGAAGATCATCCGGCAATTGGTCCAGCCCTGTTCGCCACCCTGTACCGAACACCACGCAATCGACGTCAAGCGCCTCGCCATCTGCAAGAACGAGTTTATTGCCGTCAAACCGAGCTATCGCGCTGCGGTGAGCCGAAATTCTGCCACTGCGAATTTTTTTCAAAAGGCCGGGTCGCGGGACCATCGTGACTTCGCTGAACGCATCCAGTTCCACCGGGTGATCCGGCACCAGGTTTTTGCCGTTTGAAATCCGCATACCCAAACCCTGCTGTGTCCGCAGCAGAACCTCGACCACGCGCCAGAACAGCCAAGGCAGCGGGTAGCCCACGTTATGCAAGGCCCGTACCATTGGCGTCGGTCGAACATAGGGTGGGATCAGGGCCGCAACCAGCCGCGTCAGCATTCCCCATTTGAATGGCAGCAACCCCAGCAGATTTCTGGGCACCGGCCAATGTGCTGTGCGAAAAACCAGATGCACCTTGTCAGCAACGTCGGTGGCCGATCCTGCGATATCGGTTGCGCTTTTGCCATATCCAACCACGGCCACACGTTTGCCTTTGAGCACGTCGAGTGTCTTGACCTGGCTACTATGAAGAATTTCCCCACTGAACCGGTCCTGCCCTTCGATTATCGGTATGTGCGGTTGTTCGGAATAGAGGCCGGTGGCGATGACCAAAAGATCTGCCGTCCTGGTCTTTGACAGACCATTCTGGTCGGTGTCGACCTTCCACACCTCGCCAGACTGGCGTACAGACGTAACTCGCGTGCCCAGCCGCAGGCGGTCCGTGATGTCGTAATGCGCGCAATAGTCTCTCAGGTATTTCTGAAATTCCGGACCGGGCGTGAACGGAGAGGCGGACTCGGACAAGGGAAAATCCGGAAACTCATAGAGGTCCTTTTGGACCTGTACTCCGAAATCGTAGTACCCATCAGCCCACACACCGCCCAACTCCGGGTTTCGATCAAGGATCGTGCATTTAATACCCTTTTCCTGTAGGCATTTGGCCGTTGCCAGACCCGAAACTCCGGCCCCGATGATCAGCGCTTCTTTGATGTTGCCCGGGTTCATCGCTCGGCCCGCCCTATACCGAATATGCGTGATCCAAGAAGAAGGAGCGCACCCAACACCCAAAGCGCAAGAATATACGCGCCGAATATCGTCCACAGCGCCCAGACCCAAAGCCCCTGCCAGACAGACTTCAGCGGCTGAGGATCAGCCAACCTTGACCGGGCTGAGACGATGATGAACAGGTGAAAAAAACCGATGACGGCCCCCAAAAAGGTTCCCGCCCAAAAAAACGCAGACATGGTGCCCCCCATGATGTCCTACCAGCAATATAACATAAAACCTATTTCTGATGTGCAGACGAGTTGCGGACGACACGACGCTTGACCTCAGGGCCGAGAATGGTTCACAGATTGGCGCATGACCAAGGTATTCCTCAACCTGCCGCGCCGTGAGATCTTGGCGCGCCATTTCGGCCACCGCCGTAAACGCTTTGCCGGATAGATCGGGGGCACTGCTGCCCCTGTTTTCACCCAAACTCAAAGCGAGAACACCATGACAGAATTTACTGAAATCCCCGTCATTCGGCTGGGCGACCGACCCGATTCAGAGATCGCCGCCGATTTTCGTGCCGCCTATGGCGTCACCGGCTTCGGTTATGTCGAAGAGCACGGAGTCGACCCGGCTCTGGTTGAAGCAGTCTTTGAAGCATCGCGCCAATTTCACGCGCTGCCGATCGAAGCCAAGATGGCCATTGCGGTCGACCAGAGCCACCGCGGTTATATCCCGATCAATACGTCGACGGACGTCAATTCGACGCTGGCCGTCGTGACCAAGCCGAATCAATCCGCGAGTTTCATGATGATGCGCGAGGATATGGCTGCCGACCCCGATGTTTATTTATCCGGCCCGAACCGTTGGCCGGATTTGCCAGGATTCCGCGAAACCTTGAATTCTTATGCCAACACCATGTCCACCCTTGGGGGGCGACTGATGAAGATCGCACTACAAGCATCTGGTGTGACAGACACCTCAATACTTGACGCGTTTTCAACCCCGACCATCTGGTTGCGCCTGTTGCACTATCCACCGCAACCTGACGCCAGCCCTGATGACCTTTTCGGCTCGGCTCCACATACGGATTTCGGCTGTCTAACCCTTCTGGCGCAGGACAACGTGGGCGGCCTGCAAGTCATGACACCCGCAGGAAACTGGGTGGATGTGCCAACACGGCCCGGCACGTTTGTGGTCAACGTCGGTGACATGCTGCACCGGATGAGTAATGGGCGACTGCTCTCGACACCGCACCGGGTGATCAACCGCTCGGGTCGCGAACGGTACAGCTGCCCGTTTTTCTTCGACCCGCATGTCAATACCGTGATCGAACCCCTGCCGGGGACCGGTACCCCCCGGTACAAACCGCTTCTTTTTGCGGATTTTCTGCGCGGGGAACTGGAAGCGGCCTATGACGCCCACAAACCAGCACAAAGTTAGATCTTTTCCCTCTTGACCTGCGGGCGTCCGATGTCATGAACGGAGCCCATGAGTACTGCACGTCTGACCATTGACCTGTCCGCGCTCGCCGATAATTGGCGGGCGCTTGACGCAAGAAACACCGTTGAGACCGCGGCTGTAGTCAAGGCGGATGCCTACGGCCTGGGTGTTCGGCGTGTTGCACCCGCGCTGGCCAAGGCGGGTGCTCGAAAGTTCTTTGTCGCCGTCGCGGGTGAAGGCGTGGCGGTGCGTGAGGCACTTGGACCGGGACCGCTGATTGCCGTGTTTTCGGGACATATGCTGGGCGATACTGATATCCTGCGCGACTATGATCTTGTACCGATGCTCAACTCTACCGAACAATTCCAGCGTCACATGGAAACGTTGTCGGGTCACCCCTTTGGCATCCAACTGGACAGCGGCATGAACCGGCTGGGTCTTGAGCCTGCCGATTGGGCTGAGTTGCGCGAAACGGCACTGTCCAGAAACCCCGTTCTGATCATGTCGCATCTGGCCTGTGCAGATGAGCCAGATCATCCGATGAACACGCAGCAATTACACGTTTTCAAAGAGATGACGGAAGGAATTAATGTTCCCAAGTCGCTTGCGGCGACGGGCGGATTGCTATTGGGGTCAGACTATCATTTCGATTTCTGCCGACCCGGCGTCGGTCTTTATGGTGGCCAGCCCTTTGCCGAGGCAAAACCAGTCGTCACCGTCGATCTTCCAGTCGTGCAGGTTCGGCACGTACAGCCCGGTGAGACAGTGGGCTATGCCAACGCCTGGACCGCCACGCGTCCGTCGCGGATCGCAACTGTCGCTGCCGGGTATGCTGACGGCCTGCATCGGGCCACAGGCGGGGGGATCAAGGCCTATGCCTGCGGAACGCCTTGTCCGGTCGTCGGGCGCATCTCGATGGACCTGATTACAATCGACGTCACCGACGCAGGCCACGTCCCCGAGGCGCTGCAGATATTGAATGCGCAGCAGACCGTGGATGATCTGGCAAAAATCGCCGGAACAATCGGTTACGAAATCCTCACCTCGCTTGGCGCGCGATATGCACGGAAATACGTGGAATGAACCCTCTCGCTCTTCTGGCCGGACTTGGTCGAACAGTTTTGACCGTCCTTGCTGCATTCGGGCGGGTCGGCCTGTTCGCGTTTGATGCGATATCGCATATTTTCCGCCCGCCCTATTATCCGCGCGAATTTGGTGTGGCTCTGCTGAATATCGGCTGGCTGTCGCTGCCAGTCGTCGGCCTGACCGCGATTTTCACCGGTGGCGCGCTGGCGTTGCAGATCTATGCAGGCGGTGCACGTTTCAACGCCGAGGCCGTGGTACCCCAGATCGTCGCAATCGGCATGGTGCGAGAGCTTGGACCGGTTCTGGTCGGCCTGATGATCGCGGCTCGCGTGACGTCGTCAATTGCCGCCGAAATCGCCACGATGAAAGTGACCGAGCAGATCGATGCGCTGGTCACCCTGTCGACGCATCCGATGAAGTACCTGACCGCCCCACGCGTGTTGGCCGCGCTGATTACAGTGCCAGTTCTGGTCGGCGTCGGAGACATCATTGGAATCGCTGGTGGTTATGTTGTGGCGACGCAAAATCTGGGCTTCAATGCCGCCGCCTATTTGCAGAATACCGTGGATTTTCTTGAAACCCGCGACATTGTTTCGTCATTGGTCAAGGGGGCGGCCTTTGGCGTCATCGCGGCGCTGATGGGATGCTACTACGGCATGAACTCGGGCCGTGGGGCGCAGGGCGTGGGCCGCGCCACCAAGGGGTCGGTCGAGGCCGCTGCCGTGCTGATCCTTGCCGCCAACTTCGTTCTGACAGGGGTGTTTTTCTCGATATGATCCGGATGGAGAACGTTCATAAGGCCTTTGGCGACAATCGGGTTCTACAAGGAATGAACCTTGAGATTCCAAAGGGCACCTCGATGGTGATCATCGGCGGATCGGGCACCGGAAAATCCGTGGCGCTGAAATGCATTCTAGGGCTGATTGCGCCCGACAGCGGCAAGATCTTCGTCGATGGGCGCGATGCGACCGAAGGCGACCGTGATGCGTTTCTGGCGAGGTTTGGCATGCTGTTTCAGGGCGGCGCTTTGTTCGATTCTCTGCCCGTCTGGCAGAACGTGGCCTTTCGCCTGCTGCGCGGGTCGCTGAAACGCCCGGCGGACGAGGCGCGCGAAATCGCTATCGAAAAGCTGCGCCGAGTGGGCCTGAAATCCGACGTCGCCGACCGGCTTCCGGCGGAACTGTCAGGCGGCATGCAGAAACGCGTGGGGCTGGCCCGCGCCATCGCCGCTGAGCCCGAGATCATCTTTTTTGACGAACCCACCACCGGCCTTGACCCTATCATGTCCGGCGTCATCAACGACCTGATCCGTGAGATCGTGACCGAGATGGGCGCCACCGCGATGACCATCACCCACGACATGAGTTCCGTCCGCGCGATTGCCGACAACGTGGCGATGCTGCATGACGGGCTGATCCAGTGGACCGGGCCTGTGAGCGAGATGGACACGAGCGGCGATCCCTATCTGGATCAGTTCATTTACGGGCGGGCGGAAGGGCCGATTGAGGCGGTGCGTTGATAGGACCGTTGGAAGGTTCTATCGCGCTGTTTCTATTGGCTTCACCCTTTGTGGCTGCAGCCGTAACAGTGTGGCTGGGCATGAGATTGCAACTCGAGCCGGACAGTCGGAAAGCAGGAGTATTGTCTGCTACACTGCCATCCATGACATTCCTTTGGCTTGCTCTGCTGATCTTCGTAAATGCCAGCGGTTCCGATCTGCGACGGCACATGTCGTGGCATCTTCACTTGGTGACACTAGGCGCATTTATTGCTGTCAGGTTCTAATTTTCCAAGCATTTATCCAAAGCTCGTTTCGCCTACACGCAGCTATTTCAGCGCTGCTTTGTGCTGTTGCGGGGTATGTCATGTTTGCAGTCATCTTTCTTTGATCAATCCGTATTGAGCGAGTCCAAAAGGGCCGCTAGCCCATTTCTTTTTGCCAATACTCCTACCGGGTGCAAAACACGATTCACCCTGCGACCGACTGATGCGCTCAAGTTACCTTTCCCTCTTTCAAATTTGATAGGAAACGCGCAAGTCTAGGCGAACCAACAAAAACAAGCCGCCATGCTCATCCGCCTCGCCACCCTTTCGCTCCTGCTCCTCTACCCCATCGCGTGGTTCGCTCCACTGATGCGCGCAGGGCTACTGCCGATCTTCGGCCTCAGCGAGATCAGCGTGATCACCGGGCTGCAATCGCTGTGGACATCCGACATTTTTCTGGCCCTCGTCGTTACCGTCTTCGCTCTCTTAGCCCCCTACATCAAAACCATCGGCACCGCGCTGATCCAGTGGAACCTGCTGGACCCTCGCCTACAGCCCGCGCTGAACATCCTCGGCAAGCTGGCGATGGCCGATATCTTCCTCATCGCGCTTTACATAACGCTGGCCAAGGGAATCTCCTACGCCACCATAGAAACGGCCTGGGGGCTTTACCTGTTCACTGGCTGCATCCTGGCGTCGATGGTGCTAGGCTTTCTGACCGAGCGCCGCGCAACCTGAGGGCTTGATGCGGCGCGCGTCCTCGGGCACCAAGGGCGGCATGGCAAAGACGAAAACCTTCACCTGTACCAGTTGCGGCGCGGCCCATTCGCGGTGGTCGGGCCGTTGTGACGCCTGCGGCGAGTGGAACACCATCGCACAGGAGGTACCGCTGTCCGCCGGTCCCGCGTCGAAATCGTTGGGCGGCAAGCGTGGGCGGGCCATCACGCTGAGCGATCTGGCCGCAGAGGAAACGCCGCCGCCCCGCACCATCTGTGGCGTCGATGAGCTGGACCGCGTTCTGGGCGGTGGATTGGTTCCCGCCTCGGCCATATTGGTGGGGGGCGATCCGGGAATCGGCAAATCCACCCTGCTTTTGCAGGCGGCAGCACGGTTCGCCCGAACGGGCTTGAAAACCATCTATGTTTCGGGGGAGGAAGCCAGCGCACAGGTGCGCATGCGTGCACGCCGGCTTGGCCTTGCCGATGCGCCGGTGCAACTGGCCGCTGAGACCAATCTGCGCGACATCCTGACAACGCTCGAGGCGGAAAAACCCGGCCTTGCCATCATCGATTCGATCCAGACCATGTGGGCCGACAACGTCGACAGCGCCCCCGGTTCGGTCAGCCAGGTCCGCGCGGCAGCGCATGAGTTGACCTCTTTCGCCAAGCGGCACGGCGTATCGATCATCATGGTGGGTCACGTCACCAAGGAAGGCCAGATCGCCGGCCCCCGCGTGGTCGAACACATGGTCGATACGGTTTTGTATTTTGAAGGCGAGCGCGGGCATCAGTTCCGTATCCTGCGTGCGGTCAAGAACCGGTTTGGTCCAGCGGACGAGATTGGGGTTTTCGAGATGACAGGCAGGGGGCTGGCCGAGGTCAGAAACCCATCGGCCCTGTTTTTGTCCGAACGCGGCAAACCCAGCCCCGGCTCGGCAGTATTTGCCGGGATCGAAGGCACACGCCCCGTATTGGTCGAGTTGCAGGCGCTGGTCGCCCCTTCGCCCCATTCTCAGCCTCGTCGCACGGTTGTTGGATGGGACAGCGGGCGTTTGGCGATGATTCTGGCCGTGCTTGAGGCGCGTTGCGGAATCCCCTTTGCAGGGCTCGATGTCTATCTTAACGTCGCGGGCGGGCTGAAGATTTCCGAACCCGCCGCCGATCTGGCGGTTGCCGCAGCGCTGATGAGTGCGCGCGAAGACGCTGCCCTGCCGGCCGACACCGTCGTTTTTGGCGAAATTTCTTTGTCAGGTGCACTAAGACCGGCCCCGCAAACCGAAAACAGGTTGAAAGAAGCGCAAAAACTTGGTTTCACGTCAGCAATTGCTCCGGCAGGTGGCAAAACGGCCACTGTGGCAGGACTGACACTCACCCGACCATCTGATCTGGTGGGGTTTGTTGGCGAAACCTTCGGAGCAGGCTAGTATCGCGCCCGAGGCAGAAAAGAGCAGGCTAACACCATGGAAGGTTTCACCATCATCGACGGGGTCGTTGCCCTGATCATCGTGCTGTCAGCGCTGCTGGCCTATTCCCGGGGATTGGTGCGCGAAACGCTCGCCATCGTCGGCTGGGTCGCAGCTGCTGTTCTGGCTTTCCTGTTTGCGCCAAAGGCGATGCCGCTGATCAAGGAAGTGCCCGTTTTGGGCGAATTCCTGCGGGACAGTTGCGAGTTGTCCGTCATTACCGCTTTCGCAGCGGTTTTTGCCGTAGCCCTGATCGTGGTCAGCGTATTCACACCACTCTTTTCCTCGCTGGTTCAACGTTCGGCTCTGGGCGGGCTGGATCAGGCGTTGGGGTTCTTCTTTGGCGTGGCGCGGGGCATCGTCCTGGTGGCCATCGCGTTCTTTGTCTACGACACTGTAATGACCGGTCAGAACTTCACCATTGTCGATGAAAGCCGCTCGGCCGAGGTTTTTGCGCAGTTCAGCGCCAAGATCGAAGAACAAAACCCCGAACAGGCGCTCGGATGGGTCACCCAGCAATATGAAGACCTGGTCGGGGCCTGCAGCAACCCGCAGCAGTAATTCATCCGCCATTCCTGAAAATGCCCGGGCAAGTCCCGGGTTTTTTTGTTTTGGCCGCTCATTTCTTCACCTGCGGCAAATCGCGGACGTGATCCTTTGGTGACACAGGGCGTCTGAGGCATTATGTGAAGGCCAACTCGGAACAGGAATCGGAGCTGCCCGCCTTGCAAAGCCCGCAGATGCCCCCCGCCCACCCATTTGACGATGACAAGCTCCGCGAGGAATGCGGGATATTCGGCGTCGTCGGTGTTCAGGATGCTGCCAACTTCATAGCTCTCGGTCTGCACGCCCTGCAGCATCGCGGTCAGGAGGCGGGCGGCATTGTCACCCACGATCCTGAACAGGGCTTCAACTCGGTCCGCCGATTCGGGTATGTCCGCGACAACTTCACATCCGCCGACATCATGGAAGCCCTGCCCGGACCACTGGGGATCGGCCACGTGCGCTATTCGACGGCCGGGTCCAAGGGGCAGACCGCGATCCGCGACGTGCAACCGTTTTTTGGTGAGTTTTCCATGGGCGGTGCTGCGATTGCCCATAATGGTAACATCACCAACGCCAACGCATTGCGCCGCGAACTGATTGAACGCGGTTCTATCTTTCAATCTTCGTCCGACAGTGAATGCATCATTCACCTGATGGCGCGTTCCCTGCAGCGCAACATTCCCGAGCGGATGGAAGACGCCCTGCGCCGGGTCGAAGGCGCATTTTCAGTGGTGGCAATGACACGGACCAAGCTGATCGGCGTGCGCGATCCGATGGGCGTTCGGCCGTTGGTGCTGGGCAAGATCGGTGACGGCTGGTGCCTGGCATCGGAAACCTGTGCACTGGACATCATCGGCGCGGAATTCATTCGCGAAATCGAACCGGGCGAGATGGTTGTGATCACTGCCGAAAAGGGTGTCCAAAGCAACTTTCCATTCCGGCGACAACCGCCAAAGTTCTGCATTTTCGAGCACGTCTATTTCTCGCGCCCTGATTCCATTCTTGGTGGCCGGTCGGTCTATGAAACCCGCGAAGCCATCGGTCGGGAATTGGCAAAGGAAAGTCCGGTCGAAGCCGATCTGGTTTGCCCGGTGCCCGACAGTGGCACGCCTGCCGCAATCGGCTTTTCGCTGGAATCGGGCATCCCCTATGCAATGGGAATCATTCGCAACCAATATATGGGTCGCACCTTTATTGAGCCGACCGAGCAGATCCGAAATATGGGCGTGCGGCTCAAGCTGAACGTCAATCGCGCGCTGATCGAGGGCAAACGGGTGATTCTGGTGGACGACTCGGTGGTTCGTGGCACGACCAGCCGCAAGATCAAGGAAATGATCCTGGATGCGGGCGCCAAGGAAGTGCATTTCCGGATCGCCAGCCCGCCAACAGCCTGGCCTTGTTTTTACGGTGTCGACACACCACAGCGTGAAAAGCTGCTGGCAGCGACCATGACCGAAGAGGAAATGACCAAGCATCTGGCGGTCGACAGCCTCAAGTTCATTTCACTGGACGGTCTTTACCGAGCCGTTGGGCAGTCGGGTGGACGCGACAAGGCATGCCCGCAGTATTGCGACGCCTGTTTCTCTGGCGAGTACCCTGTGAGCCCCGCGGACATGATCGAACAGGGGTTCAAGATGCAACCCGCAGCGGAATGATCTTGTCTGGGATAGAAACGTAAAGGAGCGCTTGCGCTCCTTTCTTTTCATGCTCACGCGAGTAGCAATTTTTTGCTAGTCCGCACGCTTGGCTCTTTCGCTTTGGTGGCCAAATCACTACCCAACCCCGGTCACTCACTGACCGGGCCGACTCCATGAGCAACAAGGTAGACAGCGCCGCAACGCAGAAAGGTGCGTTAACACGGAATGATATTTCCGTGCTGGGAGTATTCGGCCCCGCCAATAACCTGCACGCCCTGGTTCGCCTTTCGACAGGCCGCACCAAGGAAGTCAAACCCGGCAGCCGGATTGGAACCGGCACGGTCATCGCCATTAACAACTCTGGGCTGGTACTGCGGCAAAGCGGCCAGACCCGCAGGATCGACATCCCCGGAAGCTAATCCTGACTTGACGATACCCGCATGGAGGTTCAAACCGCCCACATGACCGATAAGACCAAAATCGCCCTTGTCACCGGGGCTTCGCGCGGACTGGGAGCCGCACTTGCCGAAGCGCTCAGCGAGGACTATCACATAGTCGCCGTAGCCCGCACCACAGGCGGGTTGGAAGAACTGGACGATCGAATTCAAGCCAAAGGCGGTGCGGCGACACTTGCGCCGATGGATATCGCTGATCCGAATGCGATGGCGACCTTGTGCCGGGGGATATACGACCGTTGGGGCAAGCTGGATTTGTGGCTGCACACAGCGATCCATGCAGCGCCGCTGACGCCTGCCCCCTTCGTCGATCCCAAGGACTGGACCAAATCCGTTTCAATCAACGCCACGGCCACTTCGGTTCTGATCCCTTATATTGCGCCGCTATTGGGCGAGACAGGACAGGCAGTATTCTTTGACGATCGCCGTGCAGGCGAGAAGTTTTTTGGCAGCTATGGGGCAACCAAGGCGGCGCAAATTGCCCTGGCGCGCAGCTGGGCCGCAGAAACCGTCAATACCGGACCACAAGTGACGATCTTGGAACCGGCACCGATGGCCACTGTTTTACGGGCGCGTTTTTTTCCCGGAGAAGATCGTTCGGTCTTGGCATCGCCCTCCGACGAAGCCACTCGGTTGTTGGCTCTGCTCTAAGTGTGGCTCGTTCCGGGTCACATTCCCGGCTGTTGCCGGAGTAGACTTGTGAGGACCAAGACGACCTGTCATGCGATGTGGACGCCCTGACGTCCCGCCAGATCGACGAAGAACTGCCACGCAACTCGGCCCGAACGGGCACCGCGTGTGGCTTGCCACTCAATAGCTTCGGCCCGAAGTGTTTCCGCCCCGACACTGACACCATAGGCGCTGCAATAGCGGTCGATCATGGCAAGGTATTCGTCCTGACTGCATGGATGGAAGCCCAGCCAAAGGCCGAAACGATCCGAGAGCGACACCTTTTCCTCGACTGCCTCTGACGGGTTGATGGCGCTGGAGCGTTCGTTTTCGATCATGTCGCGCGGCATTAGGTGGCGGCGGTTCGATGTAGCATAGAACACGACATTCTCCGGGCGCCCCTCGATACCACCATCCAGCACGGCCTTGAGGGATTTATAGTGCTGGTCGTCATGACTGAATGACAAGTCATCGCAAAACAGAATGAACCGGTGCGGCGCGGCGCGCAGGTGGTTGAGCAGGCGTGCGACCGAACCCATGTCTTCCCTTTGGAGTTCGACCAGTTTCAAATCTGGATGATCGTCTTGCAAAGTGCCGTGTACGGCCTTGACCAGGCTCGATTTGCCCATACCGCGCGCGCCCCATAAAAGCGCGTTGTTCGCCTTGAAACCTTTTGCGAACCGCCGCGTGTTGTCGAGCAGCGTATCGCGTGAGCGGTTTATGCCAACAAGCAGGTCGAGATCCACTCTGTTGACATGCGGTACAGGTTCCAGCCGATCGGGATCAACATGCCAGACAAATGCCGATGCCGCATTGAAGTCCGGTGCGGCGAGCGGTGCGGGTGCCATCCGTTCCAGGGCTTCGGCAATGCGGTTCAGGGCTTGGCTGTCCATATGGTCCTCCGGTCTGATCAGGCGCTTCAAACATGTTCCGGCAAGTGCGACAAGCCATCTGAACCGAAAAAGGCGCGCGGGTTGCCCCGCACGCCATTCCAGTCGAGTGAGCGAGGCTTACTTGCCGTCCTCTTCAAACTCGGCCATCAGGGGATCGTCCTCTTCCTCGTCGTCGTAATAGCCGTCCGCACGCAGCTGCGCCTCGCGCTTCTTTTCGACACGCGCGACAAGGAAAATCGAAACTTCGTACAGGCCGTAAACCACCGTGAACAGGATCAATTGGGTGATCACATCTGGTGGCGTGACCAAGGCCGCAAGGATCAGAATACCAATCATCGCGTATTTCCGGACGGCACCCAGCCCCTCGGCGCTGACAAGACCTGCTTTACCCATCAACGTCAAAAGGACCGGCAATTGAAAGCAAAGCCCGAAGGCGAGGATAAACTTCAGCGTGATGTCGAGGGATTCATTGACCTTGCCAAAAAACGTGATTTTCACGCCGTCTGATGTCTCGGGTACCACGGCGACTTCGGTCGGCACTTCACCCGTCGCCGAAGACAGCAAGTTGGCAAAGATCGAACTGACATCGGCAAAGCCGAGGAAGAACTGCATCGCCAGTGGTGTCACCACGAATTGGGCAAAGGCTGCCCCGAGCAGGAACATGAAAGGTGACGCGACAAGGAAGGGAAGGAATGCGCCTTTTTCCGATCGGTACAACCCTGGCGCCACGAACCGCCACATCTGGTAGGAGATCACCGGGAATGCCAGGGCGAAACCGAATACCATGGATATTCTAAACAGGGTGAACAGGTATTCCTGTGGCGACGTGTACTGCAACGTCGGGGAAGGATCGCCAAGTTCGCGAAGGGTCGCCTCGATCGGCTGCAACAGAAACTGCAGGATCGGCTCGGCCACCGCAAAGGCGACGATAATGCCGACCACAAAGGCCAGAACGGAACGTATCAGCCGCGTGCGCAGTTCGGTCAGGTGTTCGATCAGCGGCGCGGAGGTGTCGTCGATCTCGTCTGATTTGCTCATGTCTTGTCTGTCTCGGTGTTGAGCGCCGCCTCGGCTTCTTCGGCCTTGGCCAGTGCATCGGCGGCCTCGCGCGCCTTGCGATCGGCTGCGGCACGGGCGGTCGCGGCCTGAATCTTCTTGGCCTGCTCGGCCCGCTCGGCGGCCAGCTTTCCGGTCTCGCTGTCAGGATCGAACTTGGTCGGATCAATGCCCGAGGTAATATCCGAGGCCATGTCCTGCGCCGCCTTCTTGACCCCGTCCATCGCCGTGTTCACGGGGTTGGTCGCAGCCTTGATCCCCTTGGATATCTCACTCACGCCAGCCTCGTCGGCCGCCTCGTTCATTGCACGGCTGAACTCACGCGCCATGCCTCGAGCCTTACCAACCCACTGCCCCACATTGCGGAACAGGACAGGCAGGTCTTTGGGCCCTACTACGATCAGCGCCACGATGCCGATAACCAGAAGCTCGGTCCAGCCCAGATCAAACATGGTTGCTTATGCCTTGTCTTTGTCGGTCTCGGGCGTGACATCCTTGGCAGCGGTGGCGGCGTCCTGTTCGATCTCTTCGGTACCGTCCTTGACCCCTTTCTTGAAGGCGGTGATCCCTTTACCGACTTCGCCCATCAGCGAGCTGATCTTGCCACGGCCAAACAGCACCAGCACCACAACCGCGATCAGCAGAAGGCCGGGAAGGCCGATATTGTTAAGCATAGTCTTACTCCTCTTTCACCGGTTTCCAGAGCACCGGTCGTCATGATTTCGATTGGTGTTTTACGCCTGTGTCCGACGCACAGAAAGCACAGAAAGCTTTGGTGACACGCCTTTTCACGAAAAAAATGACCGTTTCGTTCAGGCCTTGAAAGATACTGACAGGTTTATGTCAGTTGCCTGATGCTAGGCCCACCCTACCGACAGTAACAAATAGGAGATCAACATGACCCATGTCGCTGAAATTGTCACCTTCACGCTGGCCAATGGGGTTAGCGAAGAGGCGTTCATAAACCTTAGCAAATCTTCAGAAGCCTTTGTCCGGGCGTCAGCCGGATTCAAGCATCGTCAATTGAGCCAGGGCGAGGATGGGCGCTGGACCGACTATGTGGTCTGGCAGGACATTCAATCGGCCCAAACTGCGGCCAGGAGATTCCCCCAGCAGGATTTCGCCGTCGCACTAATGGCCGCCATTCGTCCAGATACCATCGAGATGCGGCACGAAACGGTGCTTTGGGACATGAGCGCTTGACGATCTAGGTCATGGCGCGCCAAGGGTAAGTTCATGCGCCGCACTGATCGTCTTTTCGATATCATCCAAATCTTGCGCGACGGAAAACTGTACCGCGCCCAGGATATCGCGGACCGACTGGAAGTGTCGGTCCGCACGATCTATCGCGACATGGACACGCTGGCCGCCTCGGGTATCCCGGTCGAAGGCGAGCGCGGAGTCGGTTACATAGTGCGCGAACAGATTACCCTGCCACCGCTCAACCTGACCCCTGCAGAATTGGAAGCATTGAATCTGGGGATGGCAATCGTCGCCGAGGCCGCCGATGCCGACTTGAAAGCTGCGGCAGAATCACTGGCCGAGAAAATCGACGCGGTTTTGCCAACCCAGACCATTGCCGAGGCAGATGCCTGGAAATTTGCAGTCTATCCATTTGCCGATGCGGCAAGGGGGCTGGCGCAAATGACTCCGATCCGGGCTGCCATCAAGGCGCGGCAAAAACTGCGTCTGTCTTATCGCCGTATCGACGACACCCTGACAGACCGGGTCATCCGGCCCCTGCACATGGAGTACTGGGGACGCGTCTGGACGCTGACCGCATGGTGCGAGATGCGCTCGGCTTTCCGTGTCTTTCGCGTCGACCTGATCGAAAGCGTCACCCCGTTGCCGGAGCTCTTCTCGGACGAACCGGGGAAACGGTTGAGCGATTTTCAACCGTAAGCAGCTCGGTTACTTAAAGTATGGGTCCGGATCGACCGAGTCGAAACCTTTGCGCACCTCGAAATGCACATAGGCATCGTCTCCGCCGCGCAGAGCGGCGATTTTCTGGCCACGTTTTACCTGATCCCCCTTCTTGACGCTGATCCCTTCGACATTGGCGTAAACAGTCAGCAAATCCCCTTGGTGTCGGATCACGATAATTGGAACCTGATCAGCATCTGCGGTGATCGCAGCCACGGTGCCGGCCTCTGCGGCAGTCACTGCCGTGCCCGGCGTCGCAGCGATGTCGATGCCTTCGTTCTTGCCCTTGCTATAGGGGCGTATGATCTTCCCGGTCACCGGCAAAGCCAGCGCTGAGTTGCTTGCGGCACTTGGTGCCGGTGTCTGAACCGCAGGTTCGGCAGGTGTCTTTGGCGCCACGACTTCGTCCGGCAATGGCTTAGTCGCACTGGGCGGTGTCGGCGTTGGCGAGCCCTGCCCCGGTTGCGTCACTGCAGTCGTCGAGGTTTCTGCTGCCCGTTTCGGCGCGGGTTGATCCTTGACCGGGATCAGAAGGAACTGCCCTTCACGCACCACAAAATCGGGGCCAAGCCCGTTCCATTCGGCCAAGGCCTCGACCGGCACTTGATAGAGCCGTGAGATGGTATAGGCTGTCTCGCCTCGCTTCACCTTGTGGCGCACGGGCTCAGGGCCTGATGCAACCGGTGCAGCGGGTGCGGGTTTGGCCGGGGCAAGCGTGGTGGTTTCGACCGTGTCACTGCCTGGCGTGGAGTCGATGGCACTGCCGGCGATGCTTTCGATATCAACACCGGCGCCCGGTGCAGCACCAACCGCTCGGGGCAGCGCGATCACTTCGCCCTCTCTCAGCGTATCACCAGGTTGAAGCCCGTTGAACCGGGCCAGTTCCTCAGCAGGCAAGCCTACCCGCGACGCGATTTCGCTGACACTGTCACCACGCTGAGCAACTGCAACCTGATAAGTCGGATAGGTGATGACCCCGCGCGCATCAGGCGCCGGCCGGTTGGCAGTGCTGACGGATTGGGCGGCCGGTGTGGTACTAAACCCGCCGACCTGACCTCTCAGGTCATAGTCCAGCGGACCTTCACAACCCGCCAGTACTGCCATGGCCGCTGCTGCCGCCAAATGACGCCCGGTGACCGATCGAAATACTGCACTCATCTTGCCATCCTCAATGCCGCCCCCTGTTGGCCGGGGGTCTGGCGTTTTGTCAAATCTCTTTTTCACACCCCATCCCTGCCAAGCCCCTCAAGCAGAGGTACAAATCGGACGGGCCGCAATTCGTCATATTCCATACCGGTTTCGGTGCGGGTCACCTTGATCAGCGTTTGAACCGTATCCGACTGTCCCACCGGCACCACCATGATACCGCCGATCTTGAGCTGCGCCAAGAGCGGGCCGGGCGGGTCTTCCGCCGCAGCGGTTACTATAATGCGATCGAACGGTCCCTGTTCGGGCAAACCGAATGATCCATCCGACAGGATGGCGGTAATATTGGACAGGCCCATGTCCCGAAAAAGATCAACCGCCTCTGCCACAAGGCGTTTGTGACGCTCCACCGTGTACACCCGGCGCGCCAACCTGGCGAGAATAGCCGCCTGGTAGCCAGAGCCAGTGCCGACTTCGAGAACCGTGTCGCGTGGGCGCACCTGCAGGGCCTGCGTCATCAGGCCTACGACCGAGGGCTGGCTGATAGTCTGCCCACAGGTAATCGGCAGCGGTGTGTCGTCGTAAGCGCGTTCCGCGAACAGCCCTTTGACAAACAACCCTCGATCCACCGATTCCATGGCATTCAGAACGCGTGCATCCGTCACGCCCTTGGAACGCAGGGCGAAAAGAAACTGCATCTTTGTTTCTGGATCAGGGCCGCTCATTCGATTGCCTTCAGCGCCTCCAGAGCGTCGTGCGCAGTCAGATCCGCTCGCATGGGTGTGATCGAAACATAACCTTCCAGATTGACCGCCGCATCGGTATCGGGGGTTGTCGGGTTGTGCTGATACCCGCCCTTGATCCACAAAAACCGCCTGCCTGACGGGGAACTGTGGGGTTCAACGCTGAAGTTCGTTCCCTTGCGAAATCCTTGCCGAACTACGCGATACCCCAAAACCTCGCTCGCCGGCACCGGCGGGAAGTTTACGTTGTAGAAAAGTCGGTAGTCGTCATCCTCGTCCGGCGAGGCATCCAGAATACGGCGAACAATATCGGCACCAAAACGTTCGGCGACTTCAAAGGTGTTTTCCAACCCCAGATTGCGGGGGCCGAAGTATTGCGACAGGGCAATTGCGGGAAGTCCCTGCAAAGCCGCCTCCATCGCACCGCCCAAAGTCCCGGAATACAGCACGTTTTCAGCCGAGTTATTTCCTCTGTTCACACCCGACAGAACCAGATCTGGCGGGCTATCCTTCATCACGTCATGCAGGCCTGCCAGCACGCAATCTGCCGGAGACCCCTCTGCCGCAAAGCGTCGTTCACCCATTTTGGCAATCATCATCGGATGGGTATAGCTGATGCAATGGGCTACACCGGATTGTTCGAACGCCGGTGCGACGACCCAAACCTCGCCCGAAGCCCCGGCCAAGTCCGCAGCGATCGCTTCGAGCACCCTCAGCCCCGGCGCGTTGATGCCGTCGTCGTTTGTAAGAAGAATACGCATCCTGCCATCTCTTAACCGATTTCGCCCTTGATAGACGCGGTGCCAGATTGCGGCAAGCAATCCCAGGTCGCAATCTGCGGCATTAGCGCACCACTTGGACGGAAACTACTGGTTTCAAAACAGGCTATTGGGTTGGCCCGGCGTCAGGCGGGGAAAACAAAACAACGGTCACGCCGGATCGTTAGCCACATCACACGTCCGATTTGCGGTACAAACACGTTCGGAACCGTCGCCTTGAGGATAGACCCGCTATAATCCATCCGAAACTCGACAAGGCTTTCGTTGCCCAGAAACCGCGCACGTTCTACTACACCTCGCGCGGCCACACCGTCGCTGGGGGTCGGAACCGGCCCTTTACCCCCACGATCAAAGTCAAGCTTGACGTGCTGGGGCCTGAAAACGATCTCGACATTGGTGCCGTCCGGGATGCCGGGGGCAAGGAACTGACCGAAAGGCGTTTGCGCTAAAGCACCATTAACTTGCGCCCTCAGAACATTGATATCGCTGAAAAAAGATACGGCAGCTTTGTCAATCGGGCGAGTATAGACGTTGTACGGGGCGCCTTGCTGAACAATCTTTCCACCGCGCATAAGCGCAATTTCATCGGCCATGCGCATCGCCTCTTCCGGTTCGTGCGTGACCAGCAGCACTGCTGCGTCCTCGTCCTTCAGAATGGCGAGTGTTTCGTCTCGAATGCCATCGCGCAACCGGTTGTCGAGGCCGGAAAACGGCTCGTCCATCAACATGATCCGAGGCCGCGGCGCCAAAGCCCGTGCAAGCGCGACGCGTTGCTGTTCTCCTCCTGACAGTTGATGAGGAAAGCCATCGATAAACCGCAGCAGATCGACCTTCGCCAGCAATTCCTCAACCCGGGCGCGTTTTCTCTCTTTTGTCCCTTTAAGGCCAAAGGCAACATTTTCAGCGACACTCAAATGTGGGAACAGCGCAAAATCCTGAAACATCAGGCCAATCTCGCGCCGCTCGGGTGGAACACGGAACACGGTGTCACAGATCAGCTTGCCATCGACGTAGATCTCGCCCGAATCCTGCATCTCGACCCCGGCGATCATGCGCAATGTCGTGGACTTGCCGCATCCCGAAGGCCCGAGGAGACAGGTCACCTGCCCCGCATTGATACGTAACGAGACGTCATCCACCACCATACGCCCGCCGAAGGCACGCTTGATATTGCGGATTTCCAGACGTGGAGGAACTGCCTTGACCGTCACCGATGGACCCCATTGCCTTTCCCGATCAATTTCATCGGGCTCGGGCGGGGATAACAACCCCGCCCTTCAGGTGCAAGAGATCAGCAGCACCCGGTTGAGGCCGGTTGCCCTTCGGTCACGAACGGGCTGTCGCCGCCGCATCCTGCAAAGATGCCGTAGTGGGTCGAGAAATCTCCGATAAAGGTGAAGTGGCGGGCAAAACGGGTGTCTTGCAACATCTTCCAAGTGTTGCCGCACACGGGAAAGACCTTACCCGTTTCAATCAGGTGATGATCGTCGAGTGCAAACTCATGCGGCGCATCCGGGATCGTTCCCTTATAGATGACGGCCTGCCCATAATCCTCGCAGGCCGGTTCCAGATCCGGCAGTTTGAACAGGCGATAAGTGGCAGAGATGAATTTCAATGGAGCCACCCGAGCCTCGAGCGCTGAATTTTCAATCGCGAGCGGGCGATGAGTGACACGGCGCGGATCGTCAAAGCCCGCATCCTTTGCCATCGACAGAAAATCGTTCCAATAAAGCGCGCCTGACAGGCACTCGCCATAAAGGACTTCGTCTTCTACCATCGACTTTGGAACACGGCGGTCTGCATAGACATCCGAGAAATACATCTCGCCCCCGTTTTTCAACAACCGGTGCGCTCCGCGCAGAACCGCTGCCTTGTCGGTCGCAAGATTGATCACGCAATTTGAAACGATGATGTCAAAAGACCCGGGAGCCAGATCGAGATCGTCCAGTTTTTCGATATATCCGTGATGAAATTCGACATTGCTGGCTGAATAACCAAAGGCCTCGGCATGATAATCCTGATGTGCCCGGGCCACCTCCAACTGTGCGGGCGTCATATCCACACCAACCACGCGCCCGGTTTCGCCAACCATCGCGGACAGTGCATAGACATCGCGCCCCGCCCCGCATCCCAGATCCAGGATGCGCATGCCGTCAAGGTCCAGCGGCGCAATCAGGCCGCAGCCATAGTACCGCGCCAAAACTTCGTCATGGATCTTCGACAGTATTGGCTTGAGATGTGCAGGCA
Organism: Ruegeria sp. YKSE079; assembly: GCF_059612845.1. Taxonomy (NCBI): domain Bacteria; kingdom Pseudomonadati; phylum Pseudomonadota; class Alphaproteobacteria; order Rhodobacterales; family Roseobacteraceae; genus Ruegeria; species Ruegeria sp. YKSE079. The sequence goes on from NZ_JBXWRJ010000002.1 coordinate 259,613, forward strand.
CAATGTCAGGCGTACAACAGGCGTTTGTCTGAAGGTCAGCGCTTCCTTTCAGGACATCGCCGTAATAGTTCTGAACCGCCTCGTGCTTCATCGTTGCCTCCCAATGGTGATTTCAGCACTCAGCTAGTTCAGTGACGGTAAAGGTTCAATCCGACCAACGGCCCGCTGACGCAACCGTGAGAATGACTCTGGTGCATCATGCCATCAGGGCGAACTCGACCTCGTCGCATATCCTGCCATTGACCTGCACTTGCAGCACGTGCAGTCCAGGCATCAGCTTGAAGGTCGTCGCATCCCGCTTGAGTTTATGCGACTTGCTCAAATGCAGAGTTCCGGAGCCAATTTCTGCCTGTTTCAACTTAAAAACCTTGGAGGAGCGTTTCCCTGAAGGCCTGAGAAAATGAATGACATAGTCGACCAGAACCGGCTGGTTTTCGGGGCCATCAATCAGCACCGAAAAATCAAGGCTTCCCCCGATCTTCGCTGCGGTCGGAGCCTTGATCGTGACATCGAGAGGTGTTTCCGGATCAAAACCCAGTTGCATCATCGCGCCGCGATGCCCCGCTTTGATCAGACCGCGCAGGGCATGGGAGGTCATCCAACGCAGTTCTTCGGGTGTTTGCCGCTCTTCGGAGCTCCATTGTTCCAATCTCGCGATCACCAGATCCGGGTGGGTGCGGGCGATGTCGTTGAGATGGTTGGCCACCGACCGAGTGACATAGCGCGTGCTGTCGAAGTGCAAGCGGTCAAGCAAGGGTAAGGTATCCCGTGGGTTCAGCGGTATACCCGCTCCCCACGGCAGTCGCGGACGCGTACCTTCGCTGGCCAGTCGGCGCACGTGATAGCTGTAATGATCACACCAATCTGACGCCCGATCCAGAACAAGGTCCGGCCAGCGATTCAGGAATGGTCGGATTGCCCACTCCATCGAAAACCGTTGTGTCACCTCTTCTAGAACATCGAGCGCCTGTTCCGGGTATTCCATCCCGATCATGGCCACCCACTCGCCCAAGGGCGCGAAAATGAAATCGCCGAAATCGTCGTCTACCAAGGCCGGATCAAGCGGCGCCGGCAAGGCGCGCAGAATTGTCGGTGCGACCGCCGGCAGTTTCCCGGGAATCGAATGCCGCAAGCAGTCTGCAATCCAGTGCATACGGTCCTTGAGTTCGAGTTCGCGCAATCGCTCCATGACCCGCGCCTCGAACGCGTAGGCGTCAAAATCCGGATCCGCTTGGGCGAAAAGGCCCGCCAGATAGCGGGTCTTTTCCAGATTGAAAAGCTGATCCTTGAGCGAAAATCCCTGCGCCATCTTCACATTGTCAGATTGGTGGCGCCACCATCCAGCAGGATATTCTGCCCCACGATAAACCCGGCATGCTGCGAACACAAAAACGCGCAGGCCGCGCCGAACTCTGACCGCGTACCATAACGGCGGGCAGGGATGGTCGCAGCGCGTTCGGCTCGGGCTTCTTCGACGCTGATCCCTTTCTGGCTCGCGACGCCGCCATCTAAAGATTCCGCACGATCTGTCGCGTGAATGCCAGGCAACAGATTGTTGATGGTTACTCCATGTGGCGCAACTTGCCGGGATGTACCGGCCACGTAACCAGTCAGGCCGGTCCGGGCCGCGTTCGACAGTCCGAGAACCGCGATGGGTGCGCGCACAGATTGCGACGTGATGTTGACCACTCTACCCCATCCGTTTTCGATCATCCCCGGCAAAAGCGCCTTCATGAAGGCAATCGGAGCCAGCATGTTGGCATCCAACGCCTTGATAAAATCGTCGCGATCCCAATCCGACCAAAGGCCAGGCGGCGGGCCACCCGCATTGGTGACAAGAATATCAACACCGCGCGCCAATTCGATGACCTGTTTCTGACCTTCTGGTCTGGTCACGTCGCAGGCAATGGTCCGCACTGGCACTCCAAACTCGGCACGGACGCGCGCAGCAGACGCCTCTAGCGCCTCGGCGCCGCGCGCGTTCATGACCAGTTCGACGCCTGCTGCGGCAAGTGCCTCGGCGCAACCCAGACCCAAGCCTTTGCTACTGGCGCAGACCAGCGCCCGTTTACCGCGAATTCCCAGATCCATGAGGTTCTCCCTATCAGCCATTTCCGCATGTCTAGCACCGGCCAGCCAGAGAAGACCAGAAACGGTTCAATGATCAGTAAAAGAACTCTTCGCGAACGATCTTCCCGTTGGCGACGTGATAGATACCAATCTCTTTCATATCAAAGCTCTCGCCAGTTTCTTTCACTTTGCCTTGCACCTCGAAGATCACGGCAAAGCGGTCTTCGCCGTGCACAAACGGGTCGCTGACCGAAGCGCCCGAAACTTCATGCGCGCCTTCCCACCATTCATGCTTGCCTCGGATCGCGTCACGCCCCTTTATTTCGCGCCCCATGCCTGAGTAATCGACCGCTTCAACAGAAACTGCGTCCGGCGTATACAATTTCTCAAGATTTTCCTTGGCGCGGTTCTCACGGCAGCCGGCCACCAATTCATTGGCAATCTCTTTCAAATCCATCGAAATACTCCGTCATTTGTTCACTATATGTTCTTATAGCCACAAGCCGGTGATTCGAACCAGCCCCTTTGTCTTGCTTCGGCAGGATTCCCCGCCTATACGCGCGGTCATGCTTGATACCTCGAACCAACCTGCCCTGCCGCCCGAGATTGCCCGTCGCCGGACATTCGCCATCATCTCGCACCCGGATGCGGGCAAGACGACGCTGACTGAAAAGTTCCTGCTTTACGGGGGTGCCATTCAGATGGCCGGTCAGGTGCGCGCCAAGGGCGAGGCACGGCGGACACGCTCGGACTTCATGCAGATGGAGAAGGATCGCGGAATCTCGGTTTCCGCGTCTGCAATGTCGTTCGACTATGGCAATTTCCGGTTCAATCTTGTTGACACGCCCGGCCACAGCGATTTTTCGGAAGATACCTACCGCACGCTGACGGCTGTGGACGCGGCCGTGATGGTGATCGACGGCGCGAAGGGGGTCGAAAGCCAGACGCAAAAGCTGTTCGAGGTTTGTCGCCTGCGCGATCTGCCCATCCTGACCTTCTGCAACAAGATGGACCGGGAAAGCCGAGACACTTTCGAAATCATCGACGAAATTCAGGAAATGCTGGCAATCGACGTCACTCCGGCCAGTTGGCCCATTGGCATGGGGCGTGACTTCATCGGCTGTTACGACATGCTGCGCGACCGGTTGGAGTTGATGGACCGCGCCGACCGCAACAAGGTGGCCGAGAGCATTGAAATTAACGGGCTTGATGACCCGAAACTGTCGGAACATGTTCCTGCACATCTGCTTGAAAAGTTGCTGGAAGAGGTTGAGATGGCGCGCGAATTGCTGCCCGCGCTGAACCCGCAGGCGGTGCTTGAAGGGCATATGACCCCGATTTGGTTCGGCTCGGCCATCAATTCTTTCGGCGTCAAGGAACTGATGGAAGGCATCGGCGCTTATGGCCCACAGCCGCAGGTTCAGTCTGCCGAACCCCGCCAGATTTCGCCGGATGAAAAGAAGGTCGCGGGCTTTGTTTTCAAGGTGCAGGCGAATATGGACCCCAAGCACCGCGACCGGGTCGCATTTGTGCGCATGGCTTCGGGCCATTTCAAGCGCGGCATGAAGCTGACCCATGTGCGCACAAAGAAGCCGATGGCGGTGTCAAATCCCGTTCTGTTCCTGGCCTCAGACCGGGAGCTCGCCGAGGAGGCCTGGGCAGGCGACATCATCGGAATCCCGAACCACGGCCAGCTGCGTATTGGAGACACGCTGACCGAGGGCGAGGCGATCCGGGTGACAGGCATCCCCTCTTTCGCGCCGGAACTGCTGCAAGGCGTGCGGGCGGGTGACCCTATGAAGGCCAAGCATTTGGAAAAGGCGCTGATGCAATTTGCCGAAGAAGGTGCCGCCAAGGTGTTCAAGCCCTCCATCGGGTCCGGGTTCATCGTTGGCGTCGTCGGTGCGCTGCAGTTCGAGGTCCTGGCCAGCCGGATTGAGTTGGAATACGGCCTGCCGGTCCGTTTCGAAGTATCGCAGTTCACCTCGGCGCGCTGGGTGTCGGGTGAAAAGGCTGCCGTCGAAAAGCTGGTCGCCGCGAACAAGCAGCACATCGCGCATGACCATGATGGCGACATTGTTTATCTTACGCGTCTGCAATGGGACATCGACCGGGTTGTGCGCGACTATCCAGGGGTCAAACTGACGGCCACCAAAGAAATGATGACCTGAGTCCGCCCCTGTCCTAACCTGCCATTGATGAGCGGCATCATAAGATTCTTTAGGAGCCGGTATGCCTCGGGATGAAATCACTTGGGGCATTGTTTCCACGATCAAAGCCGATGAGGAAGACATCCTGCGCTTTGCTGCGCACCATCTGGAGTTGGGCGCTCATCGGCTGTTCATCTATCTGGATTCACCCGAATCCGCAGTCTTTTCTCGCCTCAAAGCACATCCAAAGGTGCGCGTTACCTCTTGCGGCGACAAGCACTGGTCCAAGTTCAAACACCGCCGACCGAAGAAGCATCAGGTGCGCCAGACGGTGAACGCTACTCACGCTTATCGTCGCGCTGATGTGGATTGGCTGGCACATATCGACGTGGATGAGTTTCTTTGGGCCGAAAACAGGATCAACGATCTGTTGGACGCGCTGCCTTCGGGAACACAATGCGCGCGCGTGCGTCCGGTTGAGGCACTGGCAGGTGGCGGAGATTTGTACAAGGCCTTTATTCCGCCGGGACCGGATCGTGAGAGGCTCGTCGACGAGATCTATCCCGAATTCGGTACCTTTGTGAAAGGCGGGTTCATGAGCCATGTTGCAGGAAAGATTTTTGCCCGCACCGGTCTGGAGGACATCGAATTCAGAATTCACAACCTTCTGCAAAACGGCGAGCGTGTGGTATGCCCGGCAGAACTGGGCGGTATAGACCTCTGCCACCAACACGCCTGGTCTTGGGAAAAATGGATTGCTCGGTATCCGTACCGGCTCGCTAGCGGTGCTTACAGGCCGGAACTGTCCCCAAATGTTCCCAGATCACAAGGTGGTATGAGCATGCATGATCTTCTGTCTTCCGTCGAAAACACAAGTGGAGAGCCAGGCTTGCGCGCGTTTTTCGATGAATTGAGCGGTGCTGATCCAACCGTCCGTGAGCGGCTGAAAGCCCGCGGACTTTTGAAGTACCGCCCATTGGATTTGGAAAAAATGGTCACGAAACACTTTTCTTCCAACTGCTAAATTGTTGAATGAAAAACGCGTTCCATACGACAAAACCCAATTAACTTCGTCTTCATTTGACCCTGCCCCACGTTTTTGTTATGTCCCCGCGCATGCCGAAACGCGCATGGGGCGCATGGCCATCCGGGCCCGGCTGTATTCAGACGCGCGGGCCAGGTCAGTGTCCGCATGAACCGGACATATATGACAAAATTCAACGAACTAAACCTGAACCCGAAGGTCCTCAAAGCTGTTGAGGAAGCCGGATACGAAACTCCCACCCCGATTCAAGCCGGTGCAATTCCGGCGGCCCTCGAAGGGCGCGACGTGTTGGGGATTGCGCAGACGGGAACCGGCAAGACCGCCGGGTTCGTGTTGCCAATGATAACGCTTTTGGCGCGGGGGCGCGCACGGGCGCGAATGCCGCGCTCGCTGGTACTTTGCCCGACGCGTGAATTGGCGGCACAGGTGGCCGAAAACTTCGACACCTACGCCAAGCACCTGAAGTTGACCAAGGCGCTGCTGATCGGCGGCGTCAGCTTCAAGGAACAGGATGCGCTCATCGACCGTGGTGTCGATGTGCTGATCGCCACGCCAGGCCGACTGCTCGATCATTTCGAGCGCGGCAAACTGCTTTTGACCGGCGTCCAGATCATGGTGGTGGACGAGGCCGACCGGATGCTCGACATGGGCTTCATCCCGGACATCGAGCGTATCTTTTCGCTAACCCCTTTTACCCGCCAGACATTGTTCTTCTCTGCCACCATGGCGCCCGAGATTGAGCGGATCACCGATACCTTCCTGTCGGCCCCGACCCGAGTTGAGGTTGCCCGGCAGGCTACGGCGTCGGAGACTATCGAACAGAGCGTGGTGATGTTCAAAGGCAGTCGCCGTGACCGCGAAGCAAGTGAAAAACGCAAGGTTCTGCGCAAATTGATCGATGCCGAGGGCGACAAGTGCACCAACGCCATCATCTTCTGCAACCGCAAGACTGATGTCGACATCTGCGCGAAATCGCTCAAGAAATACGGTTATGACGCCGCTGCAATCCACGGCGACCTGGATCAATCCCAGCGTACCAAAACACTGGATGGGTTCAGGGATGGTTCGCTACGATTGCTCGTCGCATCGGATGTGGCAGCACGCGGGCTTGATATTCCGTCTGTCAGTCATGTGTTCAATTTCGACGTGCCGGGACATGCCGAAGATTACGTCCATCGTATCGGCCGCACCGGCCGCGCGGGCCGCGCGGGCAAGGCGGTAACGATTTGTGGGCCACGGGACGCGAAAGCTTTGGATGCGGTCGAAAGGTTAATCCAGAAGGAAATTCCGCGTCTGGAGAACCCGCTGAAGGACGAACCCAAGCCGGAACCCGCCAAATCCGAACCGAAAAAGGCGAAAGCTGACAAACCCACCGAGCCCAAGAAGGGAAAAGAACCCAAGGGACGTGGCCGGGATCGCGGCGAAGGCGGCGATCGGGCGGTCGTCGGGATGGGCGATCACCTGCCCAGCTTTATCGCACTGAGCTTTGAGGAACGCCGCGCAGGGTGAGATCATTTGTAACAAGGCGTTTTGTGAACGCCTTGCAATTGATTGAACCGCTTGCAAGCTGCTTTTCCCTGGCAATCAGATAACCAGCACAAGCACCAGGATCGACAGGCAAAGCAATACGATGCCTGCGATCTCTCTGAACGTGATTGATTCCCGAAAGAAAAGACTTGAGGCCAAGAGGCTGAATATCAACTCCACCTGCCCCAGCGCCTTAACATAGGCGGCATTCTGCAAGGTGAAGGCCAGAAACCAGCAAAACGACCCGCCCAGACTCGTCAAGCCTACAAAAACCGCGGTCCGGCGGGTTTGCCAGACGGCCAACAAGTCCCCCCGATTGCGCCAAAACAACCAAGCCCCCATCGACACCATCTGAAACGACGTCACGGCTGCCAAGGTCACCAGTGCGCGAAACCACGGATCAATATCGCCCAACTGCAAAGAAGCCCCACGATAGCTGACTGCGGAGAAGGCAAACAGCACCCCGGAGCCTAGCCCAAGTTGCGAGGCCCGATTGGTCAGATGACGCCACCACGCACCATCGCCGCCAGGCGTCTTGGACAGCAGCAGAACAGCTGCCAATCCAAGCGCAATCGCACCAAGCGCACCGACCGAGACACCTTCTCCTAGAATGATGAAGCCGACAATTGCCGTCTGGATCACCTCGGTCTTTTTGAAGGTGATTCCGACCGCGAAATTGCGCTGCTTGAACAGGGCCACGACACAGATCGTAGCCAGAATTTGCGCCGTCCCTCCAATCGCAACGAACATCCAGAACCGCACCGCGAGGGGTGGCAGTTCCGCCGGAGTGTTGAGAAGAACCAATATCAAAGCCAGCACCGCCAAAGGCGCCGAATAGGCGAACCGGGCAAAGGTTGCGCCTGCCACCGAGAGCCGGACTGTACTTAACGATTTTTGCAGCATGAACCGCACTGTTTGGAACAGCGCGGCTGCGATCGTGACGGGAACCCACAAACTCATGGCTTCCCTTGTGGAACGAAATCAGTGCTTTGGCCAGAGAGGATGTGGCACCGGGTCTTTTGCGTGCCAGAAATAACGCCGAAATACCTCGCCGTACGACCGATAGACATAGCTGTCGTTGCACGCGAGATAACGTTCTTTTCCCTCGTGATACAGGGCAGGTAACCGATACCAGGCCGCGTTCGGGTTCATGTGATGTACGACGTGCAGGTTGTTGTTCAGGAACAGAAATGACAGCGGCCCACGATCTTCGATGACGACTGTACGGCCACGAACCTTTTCATAGGCCCTGTGTTCCAGAAATGTCCGTATCTTCAGCAAGCCAAGCCCGATATAGGCCGATATCAGATAGGCCCACACCGGCATGGGCGACAGGAGCGCGATCCAAAGCACTGCAACGGCTCCGGGAAGATGTAGCCCCCAGGCAATCCAGATCGCCCGGTTGCCTCCTATGGCCCCACGCCATTCCTCCGCAAAAAATGCGGCCTGGCCGATGGCCGGCCCCAGAACCATTCTGCCCAAAAGAGTGTTGTTTGCCGAATAAAGAGTCCGCTTCCAAGTCGGCAGCGTGTTCCAGACTTTTGGGTCAAGATAGTTGGATTCCGGATCGTCGTAGGGATCGGTCAGGTTTGAATCACGGTGATGCGCCAAGTGCAAGTCACGAAACCGGTTGTAGGGAATACAAAGCGTCAGTGGCAAAGCCATCAATGCCTCGTTCAACCACTTAGAACGGAAAGGATGTCCGTGAAGGACTTCATGGGTCAGCGACGAATGCAGCGCCGCGACCAACCCCATAACCGGAATCGCAATCCCAAGACTGATATTCGCCAGCCAAAAGACTGCAGCCAACCATGCCGCATAGCAGGCAACGATCAACAAGAACGTTCCCCATTCTGGTGCGTCGTTCGAGGATCGCAAATCAGACATTGCGCCCCCACCCGATGCCAGCCCAGACACGCTCGTACAGGATATACATAGTCAGGCCGATTGCGGTATTCACCACTGCCAAAGTGCCGCCGACCGCTGCGGATCCCGTTGCGGCCAATCCGACCAATGTCATGGTCGCCAAGCCCATCACATTCCAGATCACGGCCTTTACGACCGATCTCTTTCGCGTCTCCATTTCATACCCCAATTTTTTCTTCACAGAATTGTTACTTACAGATGGGCATGATGAGAATTCGGAATATGATTAACAAAATTCAGCAACTATGATATTTCTCAACACATGTATGACAAAATGGACAAACGGGACCGCGCCTCGCAATTTCGGCTGAGGCTGGCCAAGGCCATGGAAGAAAGACAGGTCACGCAAAGCGGATTGGCCCGACGCATCGGCGTAGATCGATCAACAGTCTCTCAGCTTTTGACGGATGACGGCGCACGCCTGCCGAATGCGCATGTCATCGGCAGTTGCGCAGAAACACTGGGCGTTTCAGCAGACTGGCTGCTCAGCTTGTCGGACCGTCCTGAAAGCGCTGCCGAGTTGCTGGCCAGCTCACTATCAATGACCGAAGCGCCACGCGCGCTGGTCGACGAACGGATATTCGAATGGCATCAACAGGCGGCCGGTTACAAAATTCGGTATGTCCCCGCCACATTGCCCGACATGCTGAAAACGCGTGCCGTGCTGGAATGGGAATATGCCCCGCATTTGGGGCGAACGGCCGATCAGGCAATCGGAGCTTCTGCTGACCGTCTTACCTGGATGCGCAGCGCGCAGTCGGACTATGAAATCGCGATGCCGCTGTTTGAAATTGACAGTTTTGCCCGCGCCACCGGGTACTATCGCGGATTGCCGGCGGATGTCAGACTGGAACAGATTGACCACCTTTTGGATTTGTGCGAGCAGCTTTACCCGCGACTGCGCATCTATCTCTTTGACGCCAAACGCCTATATTCGGCACCAGTCACGATTTTCGGGCCGTTATTATGCGTTTTTTATGCAGGAAGTCACTATATGGCGTTTCGTGACCGAGATCGGATCGAGCTTTTTACCCGGCATTTCGACACATTAGTGCGTGAGGCAGATCTCACCGCCCGTGACCTTCCGGCACATTTACTGCGGTTGCGACAGGCCGCCTCGGCCTCCCAATAACGCCTCAGATCTCCTGCTGGGTGCAAAATGCTCTGGTCTCGCTTATACTTGCTTGGCGCGAACCTGATGGAAATCCCACCGGTCGATAAAAAGCGGAGGATTCGACGAATGGACGCAATACAAACTGCCGAATACGCACGGGCGCTGTACGCGGCGCATGGCGACAAGGCCGAAGCCGAAGCGGCACAAAAGATGCGCGCCTGTGAGCAAGCAGGAAAAACGGGCGAGGCCAAGGATTGGGAGGCCGTCCGACAGGCCATCCGGCAGATCCGGGGACCAAATCAGAGCTGACCACCCAAGTTGTCAAGCAAGGACCGTCCCGCTCCGCGGGCCGGTCGAGCATGTCGCCCTACAATTTGGGATCGGGGTTAACGGTGTGCCCGTCAACCGCGATCACCTGCCCAGACACCAGACGAGCCGCGTCCGAAGCCAGGAATACAGCCATATTGGCGACATCAAGCCCTTCGACGAAACGGCCCATTGAGGTACCCGAGGCGTAGCCACGATAAACCTGATCACGTGTCATTCCCTTGGCCATCGCCTCGCGCTCCAGAACGCCTTCCATGCGCGGCCCCTCAACAGCGCCCGGGCAGATCACGTTACATCTTGCCCCATATGGCCCCAGTTCCATTGCAAGTGTCTTGCCAAGCCCTATGACGCCCCATTTTGCCGCCGCATACGGCGCGCGATTGGGGTAACCGTATTGACCGGCTGTCGAAGAGGTGATCAGAATGACACCGTTGCCTTGCCGCTTCAGGATGGGAGCCGCATATTTGGCGCAAAGGAACGCGCCCTCTAGATTGACGGCCATGCAGTCCCGCCACTCCTCCAGCCGCACATCTTCAATCAAGGCCGTTGGTCCGGCGATGCCCGCATTGGCGCAGAGCACGTCCAGCCCACCCCATTTTGTGTCGATTGCTCGAAACAAGGCGGCTACTTCCGCCTCGTCCGAAACATCGACCCGTGTACGCCGCCAGGTTTCGGGACATTTCGCAAGCGCCGATTCATCCACGTCCGCCACCCAAACTTCTGCGCCCGAGCCAGCAAAGGCGTCCGCCATCGCGCGCCCAACTCCCGATGCGCCGGCAGTGATCAGGACACGTTGGTTCATACAGGTTTTCGGATTGCGGCCCCCGCCCCTTCCGGAAAGGGCAGCCCGGCTTGCGCCTGCGCGATGCGCGCCATTGCCGCCTCGATCTCGGCCGAAGGCGCACAGGGCCTCCGGGTTTCGAGACTAACATGCAGCAGGAAGGTTTCACCCGTGGCCAGCAACATGTCGCCCTCATACATGCTGTGGAACAGGTGCAGCTTCTTGCCCGCTCCCAGCAGCATTTGCGTGCGCACCTTGATTTTTGAACCGGCATGGGCCTCGCCCAGATAACGGACGTGGCTCTCAGCTGTGAAATAGCTACCACCTGAAGAGATGTAGTCGGCATCGCACCCGATAATCTCCATGAACCGGTCCGAGGCCGCGCTGAACGCTTCCAGGTATCGTGCTTCGTTCATGTGCCCGTTGTAGTCGGTCCAGTCCAGCGGCACCGCGCGCGCCAATGTCAGGATCGGCTGGCTGATATCTGCCTGATCCAGTGTCGGCAATGCGCCCGGTTTTAGTGCCGCGTCATGTTGGTTCAGCACCGCGCCCGCGCCCCAGTTCTGCGCCTTGAGTGCACGCATCATGCCGACAAGGTTGTTGTCGCGGATACGCTCAAGTTCGCGAATGGAGTGCATGCCCGATTGTGCGTCGGATTGACCCGCGATTAGATCGACCAGTTCGTCGGTGAATTCGGGTACATCCATCAGCTTGGTCCAAGGCCAGCTGAGGCAAGGACCGAACTGGGCCATGAAATGCTTCATCCCCGCCTCGCCGCCCGCCACACGATAGGTCTCGAACAGCCCCATCTGCGCCCAGCGGATACCGAACCCCATGCGGATCGCCTCGTCGATCTCCTCGGTGGTGGCGATGCCATCCTTGACCAGCCACAACGCCTCGCGCCAGACAGCTTCAAGGAAACGGTCAGCGATATGCGCGTCTATTTCCTTTTTGACATGAAGCGGAAAGAACCCGACGGAACGCAAAATGTCCTGCGCCTTCGTAATCAGCCCCGGTGCGTTTTTCGGACTGGGAACCAACTCGATCAGTGGCAGCAGGTAGACCGGGTTGAACGGATGCGTCACCACGATCTGCTCGGGGCGCATTGCATCTTCCTGCAACTCCGAAGGCTTGAACCCGCTGGTCGAGGACCCGATGATCGCATCCGGGTCGCAGGATTCCTGCAAGCCCTTGTAAACCTTCAGCTTCAGATCCAATCGCTCCGGCACGCTTTCCTGAATCCAGCTGGCTCCCTGCACGGCCTCGACCATGTCCGAGTGGAAGCTCAGCTTGCCCTCAGGCGGAAGCGGTACATCACTCAGCCCCGGCAGCGAGCGGCGGGCATTATCCAGGACCTCACCAATCTTGCGTTCCGCCTCGGGATCCGGATCGAACACCCGAACATCCCAGCCATTGAGCAGAAACCGCGCGGCCCATCCGCCGCCGATCACACCGCCACCGATGATTGCCGCTGTTTTCATGATTTCCTGCCTACCAAACACGCATACTTCATCTTTTTCAAAATACTCCGGGGCTTGGGAGCTGGCCCCCAAGCCGACGTAGCGCCTACTTTGCCACTGGTGCCCGCTTGGTCAGCCCCAGTTTCTCGCGCACTTCCTGCGGCCCGATCACCCGCGCGCCCATATTTTCGATGATCGAACCAGCGCGCTCGACCAACTGCCAGTTCTCGGCCAATACGCCCTTTTCCAGCCACAGGTTGTCCTCAAGCCCCACCCGCACATTGCCGCCTGCCAGAACGGCTGCTGCAACATATGCCATCTCGTTGCGCCCCAGCGAGAATGCCGAGAATGTCCAGTCATCCGGCACATTGTTGACCATCGCCATGAACGTGTTCAGATCATCCGGCGCCCCCCACGGTACGCCCATGCATAGTTGGACCAGAGCGTTGGGTTCCAGAACCCCCTCTTTGACCAGTTGCTTGGCAAACCAAAGATGGCCGGTGTCAAAGGCCTCGATCTCGGGCTTCACGCCCAGGTCGGTCATCATCTTGCCCATCGCACGCAGCGCGCCGGGCGTGTTGGTCATGACATAATCTGCCTCGGCAAAGTTCATGGTACCGCAATCCAGCGTACAAATCTCGGGCAGGCATTCGGCAACATGGGCGACGCGGGCGCTGGCACCGATCAGATCGGTTCCGGAATCGTTCACGGGAAACGGGTTTTCGACATCGCCAAAGACGATATCGCCCCCCATGCCGGCGGTCAGGTTCAGCACCACATCAACCTCGGCGTCACGGACGCGGTCGGTGACCTCGCGGTAAAACTCAAGCTTGCGGCTCGGCGCGCCGGTTTCCGGGTCGCGCACGTGGCAATGAACCACTGCCGCCCCGGCCTTGGCAGCGGCAATCGCGCTGTCGGCAATCTGCTTGGGTGAACGTGGCACATGCGGGCTGCGATCCTGTGTTCCGCCCGAGCCCGTGATGGCACACGTGATGAAGACTTCGCGGTTCATTTCCAGCGGCATTGCGTTTTCCCCAAGTTTTACCGGCTTGTGCCACGGGTTGTCCCCAGGCTTGTCCCCGGATTCCGATTTGCTTTCGAAGGCGACTCTGGCGCAGCCTTGTGCAAACAACTTGCCAAGATGCGAATCGAACTTGATGAAATCCGCAAAAAACATACTGCAGCCCGAACATCGCGCTTTGAAGACGGCGGTGCTTGTCCTGGATGACTGCAACACGCTCAGCTTTGCCGCCGCCGTCGATCCGATGCGGGCGGCCAATCGCCTTGCCGACCGCCCAGCGTTTGACTGGGACTATGTCACCGCCACACCAGCCCCGGCACAATTGACCAGCGCGCTATCGGTGCCTGGCATCCCATTGGCGCGTCTTGAGGGGTGTGACCTGTTGGTCGTTGTGGCCGGATTCCAGCTTGCCCGCCACGCCACGCCCAGCCTTTTGGCGGGTCTACGCAGGATCGCCTCGACCGGTGCGGCGATGGCAGGGATCGATGGCGGGCCGTGGCTGTTGGCCGAGGCCGGCCTGCTGAACGGCCACACCGCTACGACCCACTGGGAAGACCTCGAGAACTTCGCATCGCGGTTTCCCGAAATCGATGTCCTGCCGGATCGTTTTGCGATTTCCGGCAACCGGATGACCTCGGGCGGGGCCATTCCGGCGATCGAGATGATGCTGCACATCATTGCCGCACGCCATGGCGCGCGATTTGCCTCCCGCGTCGCTGGCCTGTTCCTTTATGACGGCACCTCGGGCCCCTCGCGCCCGCAAAGTCGAATCGGAACACCGCACCGTCACAACGCACTGACGGCCAAGGCTAATGCGTTGATGGAGGCGGCGTTGGACGAACCTATGGCGCTGGCCGAGATTGCCACGACGCTTGGTACAAGTCCGCGCACGTTGCAACAGCAGTTCCGCCTGCGTCTCGACACCACGCCACAGGATCACTATCTGCATTTGCGGCTGGCCGAGGCGCGCCGCCTTGTAACGGATACCGATATGTCTCTGCTGGACGTGGCCCTGGCGACCGGGTTCACTTCGCAATCCAGCTTTGCCCGCGCCTTTCGCACTGCGCACGGGCTGTCGGCGCGGGACCTTCGGCAGGAACGCGCGCAGCCGACACATCACTGAATGCAGGTTGGCCGAGGCTAATAAGGCATCGGATTCGCCCGGTGAGCCCTTGAAATCTCTGCCAAAATGTCGTCAGGCAATATCAGATCAGCGCCGCTCAGAATGTGTTCGAGTTGCACCAGCGTCGTGGCGCCGAAAATCGCCGACATCATGAAAGGCCTTGTCCGGCACCACGCCAACGCCATGTGAACCGGATCGAGGCCGTGCCGGTTCGCGATGTTCAGATAGGCCGCCACGGCTTCGAGTACGCGTGGAGATTTTCTGCCGCCCATCTCAGGAACGAGCGACATGCGCGATCCGGATGGTACAACTCCGTCCTGGTACTTGCCGGTCAGGAAGCCGGCGCCGAGCGGAGAGAACGCCATCAGGCCCACGTCTTCGTTCACGCTCAGCTCCGACATGTCCGTATCGTACAACCTGCAGAGCAGTGAGTATTCATTTTGTACAGATGCGACGCGGGGCAATCCGCGCTCTGCAGCGATCCTGAGCCACTGCGCGGTGCCCCACGCGCTTTCGTTCGACAGGCCAAAGGCGCGGATGTTGCCCTTGTCCACCTGCCGCTGCAGCGCCTCCAGGCAATCCTCCATGTTGGCGACCGTGGATGCGCGATCCTGTTGCGAGGGGTCGTAGTTCCAGTTCTGCCGGAACATGTAGCTGCCCCGGTTCGGCCAGTGAAACTGATAGAGGTCGATATAGTCTGTTCTGAGCCGTCGCAACGAGCCTTCGACCGCCTCGGGAATGGTCTGTCCCGAGATCGGTGCGCCGCCGCGCGCATGCATGAAACCGGCCCCCGAATGCTTGGTGGCCAGGATATAGTCTCCTCGGCGTCCGGGGTTTGCGGCATTCCAGTTTCCGATGATCGCCTCGCTGCCGCCAACGGTTTCCTTGGTGACAGGATTGACTGGATACATCTCGGCGGTGTCCATGAAATTCACACCTGCGGCCAGGGCCATGTCGATTTGCGCATGTGCTTCGGCCTCGGGGGTCTGGGTTCCAAAGGTCATGGTGCCGAGGCACAGGTCGCTGACCTTTATCCCAGAACGGCCCAACGGGTTCATTTTCATCCGGATACCTCTCTGCTCGCACCGGGCAAACCTAACCGACCGATCACGAGGGGCAAGCCCCTTGAGGTTGATCCGGATTTCCGCCAGCTTTTGCCGGTGTGCAGGAGGATGAGATGACGCAGAATATCACCAAGGGGATCAAGACCCTGCTGGCCGAAGCCAATGCGGTCGTGGAAACGATGCCGGTGGCGCAAGCCAAGGAGCTGTACGACGATCCGGCCTATGTCTTTGTCGATCTGCGCGATATCCGCGAGTTGCAGCGGCTGGGTCAGATCCCCGGAGCGTTTTCATGCCCGCGCGGGATGCTGGAATTCTGGATCGACCCGGAAAGCCCCTATCACAAGGAGGTTTTCAATCAGGACAAGACCTATGTCTTTTATTGCGCCAGCGCCTGGCGATCTGCGCTCAGCGCCAAGGTTGCACAGGAAATGGGGCTGAACCCCGTGATGCATCTGGAAGGCGGATTCAGCGAATGGGTGAAACAGGGCGGCGCAATCGAAAACAGAGAATGAGGCCTCACGGGAAATGATTGCAGGGTTCTCACTCCCAACGCCAATTATTGGTACTGGGTCGACTATCCGCAAGAGAAGGAGGCGAATTCGGGAAAGGCTGAGTCATGGCTTTTCGACGTGCGGATTTTGATATCCAAGGGAGCGAAAGCCGAAGATTTTCGAAAGCGGCTGAACCGCTTGCCCAAGGTGTTTCTGAAGTCTCGTTGTGTGGCGAATTTCAGCATCTGCCCTGTCGGTTTGCACTGAGCCAGCAAGAACGCGGCGCTTTCGAATATAAGTCTGCAGAGCAATTGAATGCCTGAGGTTTTGCGTGTGGCCGCGAGGTCGAAGGCTCATTCCATAGGTCGATTTAAGGTCCATATCGTCAAAATGCATTGTCCGGTCCTTTCAGTTCCACCCAATTCATACAGCTTGTTGCGGCACGATATTTCGGTTATGACCGAAATATGAATGGTGTTAACCGGATTGCCGAAATCTGCTCGCTGTTGGGTGAACCTGCCCGCGCGAATTTTATGTATGCCCTGAAGGCGGACGAAGCGATTTCCGCCGGAGAATTGGCCTTGATCGCCGGCGTCGCGAACAGCACGGCCAGTGAGCATCTTTCCAAACTGGTGGAGGCGGGTCTTGTCACTGTCACCAAGAAAGGCAGAACCCGCCTTTTTCGGTTGGCCAGCGAAACCGTTGCCGAAATGCTGGAGAGCGTCGAAGGGCTGGTTCGTGCCGCCGAGACAAACCGACCGAGCGTGCCCGACTGGCGTGAAGTTCATGTCCATGCCCGGCCTTGCATGGATCACATAGCGGGGCGTTTGGGATGTGGCATCGCGGCAAATCTGATGCAGCGTGGTTTTGTGGCGCTGTCCGAGTCGGGCCCTGTGGTGGAAGACGCTGGAATCAAATGGATGGTGGAATTTGGGCTGAATGCACAAGCCGTACTTGGGGGGCCACGCAGAAGTGTCAGTTTTTGCCCCGATTGGGTTGAAAACCTACCTCATCTCGGCGGCGCGCTTGGTGCTGAACTCATGCGGAGTTTCATCGCGCGTGACTGGATACGCCGCGATGTTGCGCAAGGGAAAACCAGCATCACCCCGAAAGGCAGTAACGGGTTCAGAGTAGAATTCGGCCTGAGCCTGCGGGCAACGGCTTGGCCTGCGGGCGAGATCCGGGGTTCTGCTGCCAAGGTTGCCGGTCAGGGAATGCCGCCGCCTTTGTAAAGCCAGTTGACGGCGGCGGCGTCGGGGCAGATGCGGTTTCCCACGGCGCGCAGGTGGGCGGAAATTTCATCGGTCATGCCATCGGACCGGGCTTTGCCCACCTCGCCCTTTCGCATCATGGCACCTGATTTGAGAATGGGAATCCTGCCGGCGGTGTGCGCCTCGAACTTGTCCTCGTGCTTTTTCATCCAGGCGAAGGATGTGTATTCCATGATGCCTGACCATTGATCTTCGTTCGGATGGATGCCCAGAAAGTCCGAAATTTTTCGGATCGAGCCTTTGTGATCCCGTTTCATGTCGGAAAAGTGGATGAGCAGGACATTGCGCTCGTTTCTGAGTGGCCACCAGGCTGCGAGTGTTCCAAAGAAGGCCCCTTGTGTTCCGCGCGGGTCGATGATCTGGGAATAGAATGACGGAAAGTCCGGGCGGGATACTGCGCCCCTTGGGTGCTGCCAGAGGTCGAGCCAGTCGTCCGAGAGTTTTTCGAGGAACGGTCGGAAGGATACCAGCGCCTCTTCAGGGTTGCGAAAGACCACGATGTATTTCACGTCGCGTCCCGCCGCCTGAGCGATGAAGGGGATATTGGGCGGCGCGGAATGCGTTTTGAATGCACGGCGGCGCGTGGTTGGCATTGCGTCGATACGCTCCAGAACCTCCTGATGTGGCTGGCCGGGATATCCCAGCAGTTCGATCCACGGAACTTCTTCGTAGATGTCCCGGAACTCCGCCGTGCCTCCGGTGAACAGCTGATAGACAATGTTCATTGTCCAGGTGGTTCCGCTTTTCGGCGGCACCGAAATCACGACGTCCCCGTCGCGCCAGCCGATCCTTTTCTGGATTTCACGGTCTATCCACGGGTTTCCGCGCGGGGAGGTGGCATTGTCGCTGGGATCATTCATTCTTTGACCTCTCTGTCGGCGGGCCATCCGATTGTGCTGGCATCATCTTGCCGCTCCTGACGCTTTGGGATGCGAAAATCCGGCCGGGAACAGGGCCAGATTACATGCGCTTGGCTGCCCGGCAAACAAAAGGTCGCTTTGGGACGATCATCCCGATTGAGAACAAACAAGGAACACTGTAAACTGTTCCCATGCCGACTCACCTTCTCAGCCGCAGGCCTGCGCGCGATGTGCCGGGGCTTTGCCTGCATCCCCAGATCACCCTGCCGCTGGCGCGCGTGCACGAGGCCTGCGGCCCGGCCCGGCGCAGCTTTGCCCTGTGGCTGGCGGGGCGGATGCAGGGGCCGGTTTTATGGATCTCGCCCGCGTGGGAGAGCGATCAGCTGAACCCCGACGGGATGATGCCCTTCGCCGATCCGGCACGGTTCCTGTTCGTGCGGCCCGGGCGCGCCGATGACCTGCTGTGGTGCATGGAAGAGGCGCTGCGCAGTGGCGCGGTGCCGCTGGTCATCGGCGATCTGCCTGAAGCGCCGGGGCTGACGCCGGTGCGGCGGATGCATCTGGCCGCCGAACAGGGCGGCGCCATGGGGCGGGCGCCTTTGGGGCTGTTGCTGACCCCCGGCGAGGGCGGTGCGCAGGGGATCGAGACGCGCTGGCACATGGCCCCCGCACATCAGGGCACAACCCGGCGCTGGACCCTGACCCGCCGCCGCGCCCGCGCCCTGCCCCCGGTCTCATGGCTGGCCACGCAGACCGGACCGCGTGCGGAGCTGAAGCTTGAGCGCATCGGAGCCGAGCCCCCGACAGGCTGAGCGTTCGGTAACAAAACTTGTGACTGGTCAAACGATCACGTGCTCCTTAGCGTGCGCGCATGACACACCCGATCCACGACAGCCGGTATTCCTGGCTCCGACTGCTGATCACGCTGGCCATCGCCACGGTGGCCAATGTCGGCATGTGGGCCGTCATCGTGGTGATGCCGGATATCGAGGCGCAGTTCGGCGCCGGGCGGGCCGAAGCCTCGCTGCCTTACACGCTGACCATGATCGGATTTGCGCTGGGCAATATGTGGCTGGGGCAACTGGTCGACAGGCTGGGCGTCACCCGAGCGTTGATCGGAGCCGCCATCCTCAGCGCGATCAGCTATGGTCTGGCCACCCTGGCGTCTTCGATGACGATTCTGGCCCTGGTGCATGTGCTGTTGGGGTTGGGCACAGCCATCGGGTTTGGCCCCCTGATCGCCGATATATCGCACTGGTTCATCCGGCGGCGTGGGATTGCGGTGGCGCTGGTGGCAAGCGGCAACTATCTGTCGGGTGCAATCTGGCCCACCCTGCTGGCCGGCACCCTGGCCGAGCACGGCTGGCAGCAGGTTTATCTGAACCTCGCGGGGATCACGTTGGTGGTGGTGATCCCGCTGTCGCTTTTGCTGCGCAAACCGCTGCCGCTGGATGCCCATGACACGGCGGCCAGTGCCGCAAGCCTCAACGCCAAGAGCGCGGGGCTGTCGCCACGGGCGCTGCAATATGTGCTGGGGTTGGCCGGGATCGGCTGCTGCGTTGCCATGTCGATGCCGCAGGTTCACATCGTCGCCTATTGCGTCGGGCTGGGCTATGGCCCGGCCGTGGGTGCCGAGATGCTGTCGCTGATGCTGTTGGGCGGCGTCGTCAGCCGCGTCATCTCGGGGCTTGTCGCCGACAAGCTGGGCGGCGTCCGAACGTTATTGATTGGATCGGTCCTTCAATGCACCGCCCTGTTCCTGTTCCTGCCCTACGACGGGCTGGTTTCGCTTTATCTGGTCAGCGCGTTGTTCGGCCTGTCGCAGGGCGGCATCGTTCCCAGCTACGCCCTCATCGTGCGCGAATACATGCCGCCGCGCGAAGCGGGCGCGCGCGTGGGTTTCGTGATGATGGTCACGATCCTGGGCATGGCGTTGGGCGGCTGGATGTCCGGCTGGATCTACGATCTGACCGGAAGCTATCAGTTGGCCTTTGTCAACGGAATCGCGTGGAACGGGCTGAACATCGTGATCATGATCATGCTGCTGATGCGCTCGCGCCCACGGCGGCAAGAGGTTCTGGCATGAAACCGCGTCTTTCGCGACGCAGTTTTCTGCTCACAGGATCTGCCCTGATGATACCTACCGCCGCCTTTGCAGCCCAGACACGATACGATCTGGAACCAAGCCAATCGGAGGTCGGGTTCTATTTCACCATGGCCGGGACCAACCAGTTCGGAACCATGCCGGTTCGGTCCGCCGACATCCGGATCGACCTGCAGAATCTCGCACGCAGCCAGGTTGACGTGACGGTCGATGTCACCGGCGCAAAGACGATGTTCGGATTTGCCCGCAATGCCATGCTGAGCACACAGGTTCTGAATGCGGCCGAACATCCAGACATTCGTTTCGTTTCGACAAGGATCGAACTGGGCAAAGGCGGCAGACTGTCGGACGGGGCGCGGGTCACGGGCAACCTGACCCTGCGCGGCGTCACACGCCCGGTGACCTTGCAGGCAAACCTTTATCGTCAGGCGGGAAGTTCACCCGACGATCTGGACGAATTGAGCATCCAGTTGCTTGGGCGACTCAGCCGCAGCGCATTCGGGGCGGACGGATTTCCTGAACTGGTGACGGATATTGTGAGTCTGGACATAAAAGCGACAATCAAGCGCGCGAACTAGTCTTCCCATCGTTCAAAACCGACACCATAAAGTCGAGAAACTTCGTGCAATGCAAAACCGAGTGGTCATGTTGGGGGGGCCATGCGTACGATCATTTCTTTTGCCGCCCTTTTTCTGTCCGTCATCCTGTTGCAGCTCTCTACCGGAGGTGTCGGCCCGCTTGATGCGATTTCCGGGCTGACGCTTGACTTCACGACCGAGCAGATCGGTCTCTTGGGTTCGGCCCATTTCTTTGGGTTCTTCATTGGCTGCTGGTGGGCGCCGCGCCTGATGGGGAGCGTCGGCCATTCCCGCGCCTTCGCTGCCTTTACCGCAATGGGCGCAATGGGGTTACTGGGGCATACCCTGACGCAAAACCCGAATGTCTGGGCCATGCTCCGGATCGCCTCGGGCATGTGTGTTGCAGGCAGCTATACGGTGATCGAGGCCTGGCTGAATGCAAAGGTCACCAACGAAACGCGTGGACGCGCGACCGGCATCTATCGCATTGTCGATATGAGCGCGTCGCTCAGCGCCCAGTTGATCATCGCGGTGTTGCCGCCGGCGTCCTATGTTTCGTACAACCTGTTGGCGATCCTGTGCTGCGCGGCATTGTTGCCACTGACATTGACCAAGGCCACCCAACCCGAAACGCCGGACGCGCCGCGTTTGCGGCCCAAGCTGGCCTGGCACTGTTCGCCATTGGCGGTGGCAGGGGTGATCGTGGCGGCGCTGAGCTCGGCTTCGTTCCGGATGGTCGGCCCGGTTTACGGTCAGGGCGTTGGCCTGGGCGTCGACCAGATCGCCTTTTTTCTGGCCTCGTTCGTCCTTGGTGGAGCGCTGGCGCAATACCCAATGGGCTGGCTTGCCGACAAATACGATCGCCGTTGGGTTCTGATCTGGCTTTCGGTCGCAGCCGTTTTCAGTTGCGGCATCACGATGGCGGCCAGCGATACAGGCACCGTGGGTGTCATGCTTGCCGCCGGTTTGTTTGGCTTTACGACGTTTCCGATATTCTCCGTTTCGGCCGCGCACGCGAATGACTTTGCGACATCCGAGCAACGTGTCGAATTGTCGGCTGCGCTGATGTTCTTTTATGCTCTGGGGGCAATCGCCGCGCCCTATGTGGCGTCGTCATTGATCGAGGCCTATGGCCCCAGCGCCTTGTTTGCATTTGTCGCCCTGGGTCATGCGTTCCTGATTGCATTTGGCCTGACCCGGATGCGGGCCCGCCCGACGCCCGAGGACCGCACGCACTATGTCTATTCTCCGCGCACCTCATTTACGGTCGGTCGCCTGCTGAAACGGTCACGCGAAGACGGATGACTGCAGGCCGGTTGCCGTGCCGGGGGCAGGAAACGCGCCCATTGCGCCATGCGGGCTTTTGCTGGGCGGCGACATGGGTTAGACGGTCGCGCAGACAGATACGCGGGTACGACTTATGGCACGGATTCTCATCACCTCGGCGATCCCCTATATCAACGGGATCAAGCACCTCGGCAATCTGATCGGCTCGCAACTGCCTGCCGATCTTTACGCGCGCTATCAGCGCGGCCGGGGCAATGAGGTCATGTTCCTGTGCGCCACGGATGAACACGGCACCCCGGCCGAACTGGCCGCTGCAAAGGCCGGACAGCCGGTTGCGGAGTATTGCGCCGAGATGCATGGTGTTCAATCCGACATCGCCCAGCGCTTTGGCCTGAGCTTTGATCATTTCGGCCGCTCCTCCAGCCCGCAGAACCACAAGCTGACCCAGCATTTCGCCGGCAAGCTGGCGGAGGCGGGGCTGATCCGCGAGGTGACCGAAAAACAGGTCTATTCCAATGCCGATGGCCGGTTCCTGCCTGATCGCTATATCGAGGGCACCTGCCCCAATTGCGGATATGAGCGCGCACGCGGCGACCAGTGCGAGAACTGCACCAAGCAGCTGGACCCGACCGATCTGATCGAACCGCGCAGTGCGATTTCCGGCTCGACCGATCTGGAGGTGCGGGAGACCAAGCACCTGTATCTGCGCCAGTCGGCGATGAAGGATCAGCTGGACGCGTGGATCGACGGCAAAACCGACTGGCCGGTGCTGACCACCTCGATCGCCAAGAAATGGCTGCATGATGGCGACGGGCTGCAGGATCGCGGCATCACCCGCGATCTGGACTGGGGTATTCCGGTCAGGAAGGGCGATGCGGACTGGCCGGGCATGGAGGGCAAGGTTTTTTACGTCTGGTTCGACGCGCCCATCGAATATATCGCCTGTGCGGGTGAATGGGCCGAGGCCAATGGCAGGGCGGATGCCGACTGGGAGCGCTGGTGGCGCACCGACAAGGGCGCCGACGACGTGCGCTATGTTCAGTTCATGGGCAAGGACAACGTGCCCTTCCACACACTCAGCTTTCCGGCAACCATCCTCGGGAGTGGCGAGCCGTGGAAACTGGTCGATCACCTGAAATCGTTCAACTATCTGAACTATGACGGTGGTCAGTTCTCGACCAGCCAGGGGCGCGGTGTATTCATGGATCAGGCGCTGGAGATCCTGCCGGCCGACTACTGGCGCTGGTGGCTGTTGAGTCACGCGCCCGAAAGCAGCGACAGCGAGTTCACCTGGGAAAACTTTCAGGCGTCGGTGAACAAGGATCTGGCGGATGTTCTGGGCAATTTCGTCAGCCGCATCACCAAGTTCTGCCGCTCGAAATTTGGCGAAGAGGTACCATCAGGTGGCACGTATGGCGAGCGCGAACAGGCGTTGATTGCGGACCTGACCGCGCGCGTGCGGGCCTATGAGGGCCATATGGAAGCGATGGAGGTCCGCAAGTCGGCGCAGGAATTGCGCGCAATCTGGGTGGCAGGCAACGAATACCTGCAAGCCGCCGCCCCTTGGTCGACCTTCAAGGAGGACCCGGAACAGGCGGCCGCGCAGGTGCGTATGGGGCTGAACCTGATCCGCCTCTACGCGGTTCTGAGCGCGCCGTTCATTCCGCACAGCGCCGCCAAGATGCTGTCGGCCATGAACACGCTGGATACCGCATGGCCCGAAGACGTGGCGCAGGCATTGACCGCGTTACCTGCAGGCCACGAGTTCGCTGTCCCTGACGTTCTGTTCGCCAAGATCACCGACGAGCAACGCGAAGATTGGCAGACCCGTTTTTCGGGCCAGCGCGACTGACGGGCCTAGCAGAAGGTCTCATTCGACATATCTGGACGAGATAAGAGCCCCGGCGTTGTGCCGGGGCTTTTTTTGTGCCGTCATCCTCAAGTTTCCGGTTTTCCCTGACGTTTCAATGATCAGTCGGGCAAGGTTGACTTGAGAAATCGCGAGAATGCCGTCATCCTGACATGGATTCTATTCGGCTTGGCCTCGTGCCAGGCAATCCTATCACTTTTAACGAACAGACAACGAGGCCCCGGAATGCCATTTGCTTCGCCACTTTCTTTCACCAACGGCGGCCCTGCGTCACGAGGCCTTTGGATTGGTGCCTTGATGACTTGTGCGCTAGCCGGGTCGGCCCTGTCGCAACAGGACGAACAGGCACAAGCACCAAAAGTTTCCATCGCGGCGGCTTACAGCGAGGAGATCGTCGATGAGGCGGAGTTCATTGGCCGGGGCGAAGCCATCGACAAGGTCGACATCGTTGCCCGGGTTAACGGCTTTTTGCAAAAGCAGTTGGTGGAGGACGGTTCGGCGGTCGAGAAAGGCGAGTTGCTGTTCGAAATCGAACCGGATCTTTACGAGGCGACATTGCAGTCGCGAAAGGCCGATCTGGACAAGGCCGATGCCAATCTGGAACTGGCAAGGGTCGATCTGGCACGGAAATCGGAGTTGTTGAAGCGCGAGGCTGTTCCGGAATCCGAGGTCGACATCGCCAAAGCGAACGAGCTGGTCGCAGAGGCGGCCGTCAAGGCGGCCAAGGCAGCGATCCAGCAAGCCGAACTTGATCTGAGTTATACCAAGATCAGCGCCCCATTTCCCGGCCGACTGGGCCGCGTAACAACAAGCGTGGGTGATGTCGTGGGCCCAAACAACCCTCCATTGGTCACCTTGGTCCGCGAAGCCCCGATTTACGTCAGCTTCTCTTTGAATGAAAAGCAACTGGTCGATGTCCTTGAAAAGTTCGACGAATCCAGTGGCACGTTGAGCGAAAACCCCAAAAGCCCCGAAGTCCATGTCGATCTTCCAAACGGGTCCGAACTGGATGAGACCGGGCGGATCGTTTTCATCGACAACAGGATCGATCCCCTGACAGGCGCGGTGCTGGTTCGCGCGGAATTCGAAAATTCGTCTCGCCTGATCGTGGATGGCGCTTACCTGAATGTGCGTATTCAGGCGCTGGAACCTACATTGCGCACTCTCATTCCACAGGCGGCCCTGCAACGGGACCAGCGTGGCGATTTCGTTCTGGTGGTCAACGACAAGCAGATGGTCGAACAGCGCTATATCACCACCGGTGACACCGTGGGCAGCGCGATCATCGTTCTGGATGGCCTGCGCGAAGGCGAAAGCGTGATTGTCGAAGGCCTGCAGCGGGTTCGCCCGGGCGTTGCGGTCGATGCCGTGGTGGCATCCGAGTCGGGCGGGGAATAAGCGATGTTCTCAGCCTTGTTCATAAGCCGGCCCAAGCTGGCGCTTGTCATTTCGCTGGTGCTGACGATCATGGGGGGCATCGGGTATATGGTTCTGCCGGTTGCGCAGTTTCCCGACATCACCCCCCCGGTCGTGAGTGTATCCGCCAACTATACAGGCGCAAACGCGGAAACCGTCGAAAACGCCGTTGCGGCGCCGATCGAGGCGCAGGTCAACGGGGTGGACGACATGATCTATATGACGTCGACCTCGGCGGACAACGGATCATATTCCCTGAACGTCACTTTCGAAGTTGGCACCGACCCCGACATCGCCTCGGTCAACGTGCAAAACCGGGTGGCACAGGCCATCGCCTCGTTGCCGGCCGAAGTGACATCGTCGGGCGTTGTCACGCAAAAGGCCTCGACCAACATGCTGATGGCGGTCACGCTGACATCGCCCAACGAAACCTATGACAGCGTGTTTCTGTCAAACTATGCCTCGATCAACCTCAAGGACGCGCTGGCGCGGATTCAGGGCGTGGGCAAGGCCGATGTTCTGACCAATCTTGAATACGCCATGCGCATGTGGATGAACCCGGACAAGATGGCGGCGCTTTCGATCACGCCCGGAGACCTTATTGCCGCAATCCGGGAACAGAACATCGAAGTCTCGGCCGGTTCCATCGGCTCGCCCCCCGTCCCGGAGGGGCAGACCTTTCAATACACGATCAAGTCGAAGGGGCGGCTGAGCACCCCCGAAGAGTTCGGCAACATCGTTGTCAGAACTGGTGAAGCCGGTGCCATCGTGCGCGTCAGGGACATCGCCCGCGTTGAGCTGGGGGCACAATTCTACAGCGCGTCGGGATACTATCAGGGGCTTCCCGCGACCGTTCTGGGCATCTATCAGGCCCCCGGTGCAAATGCCCTGGCCGTCGCGGAACGGGTGGAGACGGAACTGGAACGCCTGTCCCGCGCCTTTCCGGCTGATCTGGAATACGAGATTCCGTTCAAGACGACGGATTTCGTCGAGCAATCTCTGAACGACGTTGTGTCAACCCTGATCCTGACCTTCATTCTGGTGATTTCAGTCGTTTTCATTTTTCTCGGCTCATTCAGGGCAACGATCATACCGGCGGTGGCCATCCCGGTTTCACTGATCGGAACGTTCGCGTTTCTGCTGGCGTTTGGCATGTCGCTCAACACGATCTCGCTTTTTGCGCTGGTTCTAGCCATCGGGATCGTCGTGGATGATGCCATCGTCGTGGTCGAAAATGTCGAACGCATCATAGCCGAAGAAGGACTGAGCCCGCCCGAGGCCACCCGCAAGGCGATGGGCCAGATCACCGGACCGGTGATCGCCACCACACTGGTTTTGTTGGCGGTATTCGTTCCGGTGACGTTCATGCCTGGCATATCGGGGCGGCTATATTCGCAGTTTGCCGTGACGATTTCGACCGCTGTTGTGATATCGTCGATCAACGCTTTGACCCTGTCCCCTGCCCTCTGCGGGTTGGTTCTGAAAGCGCGCTCGGGCCCGCCGACGGGATTGCTGGCGGTGTTCGAAAGGTTCATTGGCGGCATGCGGGGCGGCTATACCGCCATCGTTCGGCGCCTGCTGCGCATTCCCGTGATTTCGCTGGGCATCATTGCCGCCATTGCGCTGGGTGCGGGTGCAATCATGGGGAACACCTCGAAAGGGTTCATTCCGCTTGAGGACAACGGCTATCTGTTTGTCGATATCCAACTGCCCGACGCGGCGACGCTGGAGCGGACGGAAACGGTCACTGCGCGTGTGAACGACCAGTTCCGCCAGCTTGACGGGGTGGCCAACACTGTTCTGGTCAACGGGTTTTCGTTGCTCAACGGGCTCACCGCCAATGGCGCGATGATCATCGTGAACCTCGACAACTGGAACGACCGGCAGGAGGGGGATCTGAGCGCCAACGCGATCCTGCGGAAAATCCTGGGCATCGCGAACCAGGAATCCGCTGCCTCGATCGTGGCCTTCAACCCGCCGCCGATCCAGGGCCTTGGCATGTCTGCCGGGGTCGAGATGGAGGTGCAGCAGACCGGCGGCGGCAGCGCGCAGGATCTGGCCTCGGCGGTCGGGTCGTTCGTTTATTCAGTGAACCAGCGGCCCGAAATCGCGCAATCCTACACCACGTTCCGAGCCAACGTGCCCCAGCTTTTCGTCGATCTGGATCGGGAAAAGGCCAAGACATTGCAGGTCTCGGTCGCCGAGATATTTCAGACCATGCAGGCGCAGCTGGGTTCCTATTATGTCAACGATTTCAACCTTTATGGCCGCGTCTATCGGGTGATGATCCAGGCCGAAGGAAGCTATCGCGACAAGGTCGAGGATATCTCGAACCTTTTTGTGCGGTCGACCAAAGGAGAGATGGTTCCGCTGGGAACGCTGGTTGATGTCGAAAACGTCCTGGGGCCTGTCCTGTTGAAACGGCACAACCTGTTCCGTTCGGCAACAGTGACCGCTGTGCCGGCGCCGGGATTGTCTTCGGGCGACGCTATCCGGGTCATGACCGAGGAGTCGGCGACCGCCCTGCCCTCGGGCTATGCATTCGAATGGACGGGAACGGCGCAACAGCAATTGGCGTCTGGCAATCTGGTGGTGATCATTCTGGGGCTTGCGGTACTGTTCGGCTATCTGTTCCTGGTGGGACAGTACGAGAGCTGGACGATGCCCGT
The DNA here is from genome assembly GCF_059612845.1 of Ruegeria sp. YKSE079. NCBI lineage: Bacteria > Pseudomonadati > Pseudomonadota > Alphaproteobacteria > Rhodobacterales > Roseobacteraceae > Ruegeria > Ruegeria sp. YKSE079. The sequence continues at coordinate 287,767 of NZ_JBXWRJ010000002.1, forward strand.
CTCAATCCTGTTATCCGTTATCGTGGCATTGTTCGGGGCGGTGGCGGCGGTCGCCATCGTGGGCAGCGACATCAATCTTTATACGCAGATCGGGATGATCATGCTGGTGGGGCTGGCCTCGAAAAACGGCATTCTGATCGTGGAGTTCGCGATGGAGCAGCGGGCCAAGGGCCTGTTGATCCGTGAAGCCGCGGCAGAGGCCGCTCATCAGCGTTTCCGCGCGGTTATGATGACGGCGCTGTCGTTCCTGCTGGGGGTCGTTCCGTTGCTGGCCGCAAATGGCGCCGGAGCCGCCAGTCAGAAGGCCATCGGCGTTGCGGTTTTCGGCGGGATGCTGGCCGCCACAATCGTCGGTGTGATTTTGGTGCCGGTGCTTTATGCGGTGATGCAGGGCCTGCGTGAATGGGTCAAAGGCACGAAAGACACCAATCCCGGAGACGAGGCGACGCCTCCGACGGCCTGATCATTGAGGCGACGGCAGGGGTTGCACCCTTGCCGCCGTTCGCCTTCAACCGGCTGAAGGAACGTGGTTGGCTGGCGCTGCTCCGGTTACGCCCCGCCGCTGCAGCATCCATGCGTCCAACACGGCAATCTGTTCCGCGTTCAGTCGCAGGCCCAGCTTGTTGCGGCGCCACACGATATCTTCGGCCCTGCGCGCGAATTCGCGGTCTATCAACCAGACGGCTTCGCGTTCGGTCAGTGTCGCACCAAAGTCCTGCCCCAGTTCGTCACGCGATGTTGCGCCTGCCAGTACGTCCCATGCCTCGGTGCCGTAGGCCCTGACCAACCTGCGTGCCCAGAATGCATCCAGAAAGTTGAACTCGGAGGACAGGCGCGCGACGAGGTCATCGAAGCCGCCCACGGCGAAATCCCCTCCCGGCAGGGCGATCCCGGCTGTCCAGGGACCGGGCAGGTCAGGGAAGTAGCGGCCGATCTTTTCCAGGGCGCTTTCTGCCAGACGTCGATAGGTGGTGATCTTGCCCCCGAACACGTTCAGAAGGGGCGCGCCGCCGTCGTCATCCACCTTGAGAGAATAGTCGCGGGTCGCCGCCGTAGCGCTGCTGGCCCCGTCGTCATGCAGCGGGCGAACACCGGAATAGGTCCAGACGACATCCTTACGAGACAGCGGCGTTTTGAAGTATTTCGAGGCAAAAGCGCAAAGGTAGTCCTGCTCTTCTTCGGTGCAGACGGGTTTTTCCGAAAGGTCCGCATGGTCTTGATCGGTGGTTCCGATCAGCGTGAAGTCGGTTTCATACGGGATCGCAAAGATGATGCGTCCGTCTTCGCCCTGAAAGAAATAACATTTGTCGTGGTCGTAAAGCCTGTGGGTCACGATATGGCTGCCGCGCACCAGACGCACGCCATCACGCGATTGCGTGTGGACGCGATTCTGAATGATATCGCCAACCCACGGCCCGCCCGCGTTGACCAGCATACGTGCCTGAAATGATCGTGTGCCTCCCGTATTGCTGTCCCTGACCGAGATTGTCCAAAAATCGCCGTCGCGCCTTGCCGCGACCACCTCGTTTCGGACAAGAATTTGTGCGCCACGAGCCGCGGCGTCGCGGGCGTTCAGGACGACGAGGCGGGCATCTTCGACCCAACAATCAGAGTATTCAAAGGCGTGCCGGAACTTGTCCTGCAATGGCAGGCCTTCAGGGGTATTCCGCAGATCCAGCCGCCGTGTGCCGGGCAGTACCTTGCGACCGCCCAGATGATCGTAAAGAAAAAGACCCAGCCGGATCAGCCAGGCTGGCCGCCGGCCGCGCATCCACGGCATGACCGTATTCAGAATGCGCGAAGTCGGGGTTTCCGCGTCAAAGCGCATATCGGGATGGTACGGCAGGACAAAGCGCATTGGCCAACTGATATGAGGCATGGCCGACAGCAAGGTCTCGCGCTCGATCAGGGCCTCGCGCACAAGGCGCACTTCGAAATACTCCAGATAGCGCAAACCGCCATGAAACAGCTTGGTCGATGCTGACGAGGTTGCGGAGGCCAGATCGTTCATTTCCGCAAGCACGACCGATAGGCCCCGACCAGCGGCGTCGCGCGCAATGCCGCATCCGTTGATACCGCCACCGATGATGAAAAGATCGCAAATCTGGGGTTTTTGACCGGGCATTTTGGAGTGGCTCCACGCTCTGGGTTTTGCGCGCATCTATGCGCCAGTTATTCGTTTCGTCAACATTAATTTTCGTTTTATTTCGTTTTGGCTTGATTGACTTTCGCATGCGTTCACGCAAAAACACCAAGAATAGTCCAACCCCCTTCAACGGTGCGTTCGGAAACAGCCGAGAATCCCAGCATGTCCCTTTCGTTCAGACAATCGGATATTCTTGAAATTGCCCGGACCGAAGGCCGGGTTACGGTCGAGGATCTGGCGGAACGCTTTGGGGTTACGGTCCAGACCATTCGTCGCGACCTTGGCGAGTTGTCGGAGGCCGGAAAGATTGACCGCGTGCACGGCGGGGCGGTTCTGCACTCGGGCGTGTCAAATATCGGATACGAAGACCGGCGCGGTTTGAACGAGGACGCGAAAACCAAAATTGCCGAAAGATGCGCACGGGATATTCCGGACGGCGCGTCGATTTTTCTGAATATCGGCACGTCGACCGAGGCGGTCGCGCGGGCGCTGCTGGCCCATAAGAACCTGATGGTGGTTACGAACAATATGAACGTGGCCAATATTCTGGTTGCCAATCCAGATTGTCAGATCGTCGTCGCTGGCGGGGTTCTGCGCAGGGCGGACGGAGGATTGATCGGCAACCTGACGGTGGCCGTGATCGAACAATTCAAGTTCGACTATGCGGTTATTGGCTGCTCGGCACTGGACATGGACGGGGACCTGCTGGATTTCGACTTTCAGGAGGTCAAGGTCAGCCAGACCATCCTAACGCAGGCGCGAAAGAGCTTTCTGGTTGCGGACCATTCCAAGTTCCAACGCTCTGCCCCTGCGCGCATCGTGTCGATGGAGTGTATCGACAGGTTTTACACCGATCAGGCCTTGCCCCCCACCCTGGCCGAGAAATGCCAGGACTGGGAGACTGAGGTCGAGATTTGCGGGTAGAACGGCAAGACCGGGGCGGCAGCCCCGGGCTGGTCAGGCGCTTTGCAACGCCGCACCGTCGACATCATCCGACAGCCGCCTAAAGAGGATCCGACGCCGGAAGGAAGCAGCCACCCCTGAGCTATGACCGCTTACGATGTCAAAGTCATGGGCATCCAGCCGAACATCCGCCATTTTGTTTGTGTCAAGCTTGAACTTCATTCGGGTCCGGTTGCTCGTTGGGAGTTGTAGCCCTATGGGCCGACCATCCACGGACAGAATGAACTGCAGCCCTCCGTACCGCTCGCCCACATCCACGTCGAGTTCCACCTGAACCTGGTCGGTAACGACCGGTACATCCAGAATGATTGAATCAAGCGCGATGGGCCGACCATCCACCCGTAAACCCACATCGAAATCCTGCTTTGGCAGCCCGCTCAACAGCTTGGCGGCATGGCGGATCAGATCGACGTCACCGCCCAGCAGGTCGTCGCGGGTCAGGTTGTGGAAATGATCGCGACGAACGCCATCCTCTTCAATGGGAAGGCCCTGGTTTTTGCCCACCCTCGTGCAGCGTCGCACCGCGTAATGCGGTTTGGGTTCGACTGGCGCCTTTCCGGGCGGCAGGTAGTCGAGCGTTTCGCCGGGGGTAACCAGATCGACGCAATGGCGATGCGGCCACATATTGGCCCCGCCCCCTCCTGTGCTGGGGTCGACGCCGATGACGGGCCCGATTTCGTGATCCTGAAAACTGGCCGCGAAGATGTCGCCCGAACTGTAGGTAATCGCGTTGGTGACCAGCGCAATCGGCCCGTAATAGACCTGCCCGATATCGTTGGCAGATTGCGGGTCTGTCAGCGTTTCCTGGCCCGAAAACATATTGCCGACGTCCACGGCCGGAGACACCCTGTTGCGCCAATCCCGGAGAGGTTTTGCCTTGCTTTTGCTGGACCATACGATCTGTTCCACCAGCGTTGTCGCCAGAAACTGAAAAGGCAACGGCGTGATGACACGTGGTGTCAGGAATTGCAGGACCCGTTCGGCGGCGACCACCTGTCCGCCCGGATTTGATCGAACGTCAATCAATAGCCCGGTCTGTGGAATGCTGAACAGAATCTTGAGAAAGCCTTCGACGAATTTCTTTGGGCTGCAATCAAAGTGCACGATCCTGACAAGGCCGAACTTGAACCCGTCAGGCCCATGGTCGACCTTGATATTGTGCACTTCGAACACGCCGGGCGGCAGGCCTTCGATTTCGGCGGGCATCTTGATGATGCGTTCCTTGCGGTCGATCTCGCTGGGCCGTTGGAACAGAGTATTCCGCACGGTCGATTCATACATCGAGCGGTGTTCCATTGAGGGGTCCGACGTGGAGTTGTTCTGAAAGTTCTTCTTCAATTCCCACATGGCCTGAACCGAGGCCACCCTGCCCTTGTCTTCGTTGTCCAGAATGACACGCCAGGGAAAACGGATTTCGCGAATGACCTCTTTGTCTTCTTCATCCCAATAGCGGTACGCGATCGTAACATAGTACTCGCTGGGCGGAAGCGAGCCACCGAACCACCTGACCGTCATCAGACGCAGACCCAGAGCGAATTGTGCATAGATGTTCGAGCCCTGCTCTTCCTCGCCGATGCGTCGGATCGCCTCGTGGATCGGCATTCCGTTCCAACTCAGGATTTCGACGCCGGGCTTGAAATATGGATGTTTGAAATCCGCGAGCAGCCCTGAAACGATGACCGTACGCTCGGCATCCGGGTCGAAACTGTCTTCGCTGAGGTCTTCGACTTCGCACACCTTGCCATGCACAGGTGCGTCGCTGTCGATGACGTGAGCATCCAGCAGGAATGGCAGGAACGCCACCATGTTTGAAAAGGGCGGAGGCATCACATAGGCCGTGTGAATATCCCGCAACCCCTTGAATATCTTCATGATATGAAGGTGAAATTCATATCCGTCCAGCTTGTCGCAGCGTCGTTTGAGCTGACGCAGAGCCGTCACCGGATCGACCGCATGCCTGGTTCGTTTAAGTTCCCGATGAACATAGAGCTCGCTGAGAACAAGAATGGACTGATCGATGATCTTGCGCCGGTCACGGGTGGAAAGGGGCTCGGTTTCCGGCATCGCCAACGCTTCGCCCACTGCGTAGGTTTTGCCAACGCTTTTCAAAGCTTGCGCCAACGCCGGAACTTCGATTTGTGCGACGCGGTCCGTTGCGTCGTCGGCATAGGGACTGCCGCGCAAAACCATCGGGTTTCGAAGCGGCGCACTGCTGCGCTTGGTCACTGTGATCTCCTGTATTTTGCGGATCGCGATCCCCCGAAATCGCGATGCCGTCTCAGATCCGTCGATCAGGGGCGTCGGAGGGAGAAATTCGGCCTGCGATCGACGCAAGCGTGTTCGCAGTATGCGTCGCGCTGATACCTATCAGACCTAGATGGCGGCGGCTGAGCGGCATCTGATCCAGCGCTTCATCCAGATCGTCGCGATGATGCGGATCGACGCGGCCGTGGAAATGATAGGTTCGAAAGGCTTCTTTCGGCAAACCGCTTTCGCGTTCAAGCTTGTCAATCAACTGGTCACTGGGGGGTGCGGATTCCAAAAGCGCGATACAACCCAACAGCATGACCGGATGATAATGGTGGATCCAATAGTATTGCGCCCCCATCATCGAGGCCACATCGCCAAGCGGCAGAACGTCAAGAACGTCTGCCCGCGCAAACCCCGCCGCTTCGAGATCGTCGAGCGCCCATAAATCATGGTCACGTTCTTCGCCTACATGCTTGGCAAAATAGTCGCGCAAATGGCGGCACAAGGCGTCACGCTCGGCCATTTCCGCCGCACGATCCCGCGCGGCCTCCATCAATGGGACGGTGGCACGCATGATTTGTTGAAGCGTGACAAGAAAACCCGGAATTAGGTCTGGCAGGTCTGGCCGCGCCCAGAATCTGGCGAATGCCTCATTCGCGGCAGAGCAGGTCAGCTTCATCTTTGTGCGAACGATCTGGCTGTTGGAAAGTTTGCCTACGACAGAAGCATTCTCATTCATTGCTCGCCTCAAAATTTCTAAACATTTGGTTAAGTTTCGGCTGGAAAGGGCAGAAATTCAACAATATTCGTTGACACGCTGGCATAATTTGTCGTGCATAGAGTTTGTTAATAATTTTCGGCATTCCGCCGGAAACCTACAGAGGGGGAATGAAGTCATGGCCGAATCTTCGAATTTGGATCGCTTGGTCAACGCAGGAGCCGTTCAGGACGCAAGCCACATTTCAGATGACCACAAGCGCATTTTGAACGAGGAATTCTCGAAAGAAGAAATCGACGCGATTATCAAACTCAAGGACAAGATCACCGGTATGCCGTTTTCGTCCGACGGTGATGAAGATGGCGGCATGGCCGCGCTTTAAGGTTACCTGAGTGCCGTCTATCGCCAAGACCGTACGGCACCTATTTGGCCACGAAAACTCGGTCAAGGTCTCGCTTGATTTCCCAAGGACCTTGACCGCCGAACAGACACTCGAGAAATGTGACAGGATCAGGTCCGCGCTGCCGATAACACGGGTGGCCGATCTGACGCCTTTGGATCGCCTTGGATTACCGGTCTATTGTGCTGTCACCCCTCTCGCCCGCGATTTGACCACGCATATGGGAAAAGGGCGCAGCAAGGCGGCGGCAAAAGCAAGCGCCATCATGGAAGCGTGCGAAAGGGTCACAGCGGAAACGATTCCCCAAGGCGCCATTCGGGCCAGCTTTTCCAAGCTGTCGGAATGCAATTCCAACGCGTTGGACCCTAGGCTTCTTACTCTTCCACCTGGCACCCGATTTGACCCCGATCGTGAATTTACGTGGCTCGCGGCAACCGATCTGAAAACGGCACGTGATGTCCTGGTTCCTGTGGACATGATGGTCTGCCCGCCGGTTGACGGCCTTTTGCACCTGCCGGACACGAACGGGCTCGCCTCGGGCAACACCCTCCTCGAAGCGGTCGTGCACGGGCTGTGCGAGTTGGTCGAGCGCGATGCAATCAGTCAACTGCTGTTTTTTGAACTCTATGGCGAAGCAGAAGACACGGCGCCGACGTGCCGGAGAATTGCCGCCGAGGCTGACCTGCCGCAAACCTGTCGGAATCTGATCGGCGAAATCGAGGAAGAAGGGCTGTCGGTTGAGCTTGAGGAAATTACTCAGGACATCCGCATCCCCGTTTTTCGCGCCACCATTATCGATGGGTCGTATCCGACGCCTTCGGGACCGCAAAAAAAGAAGTTTCCCGGCCTTGGCTGTGCGCCGAACGCCGGTGTGGCCCTGTCCCGGGCCTTGACCGAGGCCGTTCAGTCGCGTCTGGCCCGCATTCAAGGCGCGCGAGACAGTTTCAACAGAATGCCGCAACGCAAACGCCCCTTTCCGTTTCACCCTGAGGCTATGGAATTCAGCACATGGAGCAGCGTTCCCAGTTTTGAAAGCCACGATCTGGTTGATGATCTGGCTCACATTCTCGGCGCATTGGAGGTTGCCGGGTTTTCGCAAGCTTTGTTTGCAGACCTGACCCGCAGTGATTTGCAGGCGGCGGTTGTTCGGGTCTGCGTTCCGGGGCTGAGCGTTTTTCTGGTGGACCAAAGCCGCGTCTCGCGACGGGATCTGAGATGGCTGGTATAGATACACCTGACTTCACGACCCCCGCGGCCCCTCCACTGGTCTTTGTCGGCCCGTCGATCCCCGCTGAGGAAGTCCGGCGCATCCTGCCGATTGCCGAGCTGCGACCGCCTGTGCGTCGCGGTGATCTGCACTTGGCCCGCATGTTACGCTACTCTGTTATGGTCATCCTTGATGGCGTGTTTTCGCAAAACGACGCGGTGTCGCCGCGCGAAGTTGCCGATGTTTTGCGGGACGGAGCAGTTGTCGTTGGTGCAGCAAGCATGGGAGCGCTGCGCGCGGTGGATTGCGCCCCTTTGGGGGCCATCGGCACGGGCCGGATTTTCCGCATGTTCCGACGCAGGTTGATCGACAGTGAGGACGAGGTCGCCGTGACCTTCAATCCCGAGCGCCCTTATCCATCTCTGACCTTGCCACTGGCCGGCGTGCGGATCGCCCTGCGCCGAGCCGTTCGCCGGAACCTCATTTCGCTGCAAGAGGCCAACGCACTTTGCCAAGCCGCACAAAACCTGCACTATTCCGAACGCACGTGGCGCGCCATTTTTGCCGCCAGCCAGAACCAAGAACCGTCTACCGGGATGTCCGACTGGCTCAGGGATCAAGACCCGAAGCGCGAGGATGCCCGCAGCGCGTTGAAGCTGGTGGCGCGACTGATGAAACGGGACCCCGGTTGGGCTACGCGCCCACGTGCGACACGCGTTCCGTTCAGGGATCTGGACGATCTGCGAACCAGCCTGCCGGGGTCTGCGCTTGGACCAGATGTTGGCGAACATGACGCAGGATTCGTTTTGTGGTTGCTGATGACCGGTCGCGCAAACCGGTGGCTTGGAAAAAACCGGAATGCGCTTGAAGAATTGCACAGTATTGACCCAATCCTGCCAGACAAATGGACCAAGTACCTTGAGCAACTCGATTGGCGTCACGTCAAATGCAAACATATTGATCAAGCAATGGCTTTTTCCGGTTTCCTGATTGACCAGGTGTCCCGTTCCGGCGACATTGACGCAGAGCGTTTCCGTTTCAAGGCGGTCTCAGAATTTCTGAGAGCGGTTGAGGATGGTGCGCTGGGTGACGAGGAACACAGGTTGTTGCAATACCGGATCGCCGCCGAACACAGGGCGGAGGATTGGAATTGTCTGATGGCCCGTGCATCCCCAACGGTTGGCGATTTGGTATCGGACTTGGCAAGGCAATGGGCACAGGCCAAGGCCGCGGTTGAAAGAAAAATCAAGACGAACGGAACCGACGATGAATCAAGCGGCGATTGAACAAAAAGCTGAGCACAGAACTGATGCCGTCAGCAGAACGATGATGTTCACAGACATCGAAGCATCAACGGCTTTGCTGCAGGCGCTTGGCGATGAATACCCTGCCGTTCTCAGGCGCCACCAGGATATCGTTCGGGAATGCTATGCCCCGTTTGGCGGCGATGAGGATGGTACGCAGGGTGACTCGTTTCTGGTCTTGTTCGACACCCCGCGCCAGGCCTTGGGCGCGGCTATTGAAATTCAGCGCAGACTAAAAACGGAACAGTGGCCACGCGGCATCGACCTGCGTGTCAGAATCGGACTGCACGAAGGACCGATACAGCAGCTGGGAAAACAACTTGTCGGCTATGACCTGCATCTGGCCGCGCGCATCGGAGATACCGGACACGGTGGACAGATCGTATTGTCGCGAAACGTCTATCAATTGCTGGAACAAGATGATTTCGCGGCGTGGGACGTAAAAGTTCGACCGCTGGGTGTTCATCGGTTGAAAGCGATCCGATATCCCGAAACACTTTTTGACATTGTCGATCCGCAGATTTGCATCGACTTTCCACCGCTCCGCACTCTGGACGTACGTCGTACCAACATCACTCAACCCTGCGGCCCGATCGTTGGCCGCGATCGGGAAACTTCCGAGATCATGGGCTTGCTGAACGACTCCTCGGATCGTCTTGTTACGGTTACGGGCATGGGGGGCACGGGTAAGACGACTTTGGCGCAACGCGTTGCTGCGCTTTGGCTGCGCGACACCGAAGACGGCGCGTATTTTGTCGATTTCAGCGGTCTCGATACCCCGGGACTGGTACTGCCCAGTATCGCTCAGGCGCTGGGCGTGCGTGACTATCCCGGCCGCCCAATCAGCCTCGATATCGCATCCTTCATCGGCACCAGCCGCATGCTTTTGGTGCTCGACACCTTCGAGCACGTCATTGATGCGGCCGTCGCCGTGTCAGATCTGTTGGACGATTGCCCCAATCTGCGCCTTCTCGTCACCAGCCGGGCTGAGTTGCGAGTGAGAATGGAAAAGATCTATGCCATTGATCCGCTCAGCCTGCCCAAGGCCAGCGACCCCACCCCCGAAACAAGCGGTGCCATGCGGCTGTTTGTAGAGGCGGTGCAAGCGGAAACGTCGGACTTTCAGATTACTGCCGACAACCGGGCGACGGTGGCAAAAATCGTTACCCGACTTGAAGGAATACCGCTTGCGCTCAATCTGGCAGCCGCACGCATGTCTTTGTTGTCGCCGCAACAGCTTCTGGAGCGGCTGGACAAGAAACTGAAGCTTTTGCGCAGTTCGCAACAGGATTCCGGGCGTCATCGGACGCTTCGCAATGCCATCGAATGGAGTGAAAGCCTGTTGAACGAGGAGGAACGACAGACCTTTTTGGCCCTATCCGTTTTTTCGGGTGGCTTCCGCATCGACGATGCAGAGGACACTTTGTTGGAAATATCAGATTTTGATGCGGACGTCCTTGAGGCCGTGGCATCGCTGACATCCAAGAACCTGCTCTATCGACGTGTCGCCAACGGCGCCCCTCGATTCGGAATGTTTGATATGGTGCGCGAGTTCGCCACGGAGTTGTTGGAGAAAAACGGTGACTTGGAACAGGCGCAAACTGCGTTCATCGATCAGTTCGCACGGCTTTGCAAAACCTGCGGCGCGTATGTTCTGACCCACGAACAAAAACGCCATGTCACACGGCTGAGTGACGAGGCTGACAATATTCGTGCCGCTTTGCGCATTGCCCTCGGGCGTCAGGACATCGAGACCTGCGCGCGTTTCATAGACGCACTCTATTGGTACTGGATATCTCAGGGTCAGTTTACGGAAAGCCTTGACTGGATCAAAAAAACGGATGAACTCGCCTCCAAGTTGGGTGACAGCGCTGCCGCTGCGAAAATCAATTTGGCCGCTGCCTATACCAAGGCCATGGCGGGCGATTACGAAGGGGCTTACCTTCACGGTCAGAAGGCCGAGCGTATCTTTACTGAATTGAACGACGAAGATGCCACGAAGAAAGCCGCCATGATCCACGCGATCTGCGGGGCTGCGACCGGCAACATCGAAGATCCGAGTGAAACGATCATGGGCTGCATCCAGCACATGCAGGCCAAAGGCGACAATTATTTCACTGCGCTCGGTTTGCTTATCATGGGCGAAGGCGCGCGCATGGAAGGCATGAAAGATGCTGCCGAAGAATGCTATGGTCAGGCGCTGGAGCTTTTGACGTTGGAACGGAACACATTCTGGCCCGGGCTATTGAAACAGAACGTCGCGCATTTCCGGATCGCCGAAGGCAAAACCGACGAGGCGCTGGCACTTTTGGGCGAGGCGTTCGATCTGGGGCGGGATTTCGATTATCCGCCCGTAATCAACCTTTGCGTCGCCGCATATGGAGGCGTTGCAATGAAACATGGAAACGCCGAGAAGGCGGCGCGTCTGCTTGGAGCCGTCGAGGCAAACATGGCCAAGATCGGCGCAAAGTTTGAACCGACGGACAAGGCCGACATCGATGGCTATATTGCGCAAGCTGTCGAAGCGCTGGGGCGCGAGAAATATGACGAGTATGCCAAAGCCGGTGCTGCCACTCCCTGGGTGAACATTCGCGAAGAAGCGCGCTCTTCCGGCAACGACGGTTGATGGACCGCTGACGATTCTCCCGGCAAATTGCTATTGCCGGGAGATGATCACGTAACGGTTCTGTCGAACCTCTGGGTCAATCCTCGATAACCGCGAATTCAAATTTCCGGGGTAAAGAATTGATTTATTAACTGTTTTCATCATTTTACTTTAAGTTCAAAATTTTTATTGTTGAAATAAATACCGGTTGCTAAAGTACCCTGTAACTGGGGTTCGCAATGCATATTTCTGGCTCTCATGTTGTCGTAACCGGTGGAGGAACCGGAGTTGGTGCGGAATGCGCCCGTCAGTTCGCTGATGCCGGAGCGAAAGTGACGATCCTCGGACGCAACGAGGACAGGCTGAAAGCACAGAACCTTTTCTATCAGATCTGCGACGTGACGCGGCCTGAGGATGTCGAGGCGGCGTTCGCAGCGGCCCGGCAGGAACAAGGCAAGGTCACGATCGTAGTTGCGAACGCGGGTGCGGCGCCTAGCAAACCGTTTTCGAAGATGTCCAGTAGCGATCTTCAGCAGGTGCTGGATGTGAACCTGTCTGGAGTTTTCCACTGCTATCAGGCTGCGTTACCGGACATGCAGGAGGCCGGGTATGGGCGCTTGATCGCCATAGCTTCGACCGCTGGCCTGAAAGGATATCCCTATGTCTCGGCGTATTGCGCAGCCAAGCATGGTGTCGTGGGGTTGACCCGTGCTCTGGCCCTGGAACTTGCACCATCGGGGATTACCGCGAACGCTATCTGCCCCGGGTTTGTCGCAACTCCTTTGCTGGAGCGTTCGATAGCCACCATCATGGAAAAAACCGGTGCGGATCGGGTACAGGCAGAAGCCGCCCTTAAACGTTCTAATCCGCAAAACCGTTTCATCAACACTGACGAGGTCGCCGCCGCCGCCTTGTGGCTGTGTTCAGAGGGCGCGCGCGGCGTCAACGGTCACACGATGACCATATCCGGAGGTGAAATATGACCCGCCCCGCCTCAAGACCCACCGAAGCGCCAAGCAAGGAACGCCTGCGACTTTGGTTGCGCTTGCTCAAGGTGTCACGTGGGGTCGAGACACATCTGCGCGCAAAACTGCGCAGTGAGTTCAACTCAACCCTGCCGCGGTTCGATGTGATGGCTGCTCTGTCAAGACACAAGAACGGCCTCAAGATGAGCGAGCTTTCAGGCGTGTTGCGGGTGTCGAACGGCAACGTCACCGGCATCGTGGATCGCCTGGTCGACGAGGGACTGGTCATGCGGGTGGCGGTCGAGGGCGACCGGCGCGCCTCACTGGTGCGGCTGACACGCAAGGGCGAGGCCGAGTTTGCGACGCAGGCGGCGGCCCACGAAGGATGGATCGACGAGCTGCTTGGGACGCTCGACGCGGAAGAAGCCATGGTATTCAGCACCAAGCTGGAGACGTTGGTGAAATCGTTGGACGAGGGCAAATAACAAACATGCGAAGTGACACCAGACATTTCCTTTGTGATATCTCCGATGGCATCGCGACGGTTGCCCTGAACAGGCCTGACCGGAAGAACCCGCTGACCTTTGACAGCTATGCCGAATTGCGCGACTGGTTTCGCGACCTGGCCTACTCCGATGACGTCAACGCGGTGGTCTTTGCGTCGAACGGCGGTAATTTCAGTTCTGGCGGCGATGTCCATGACATCATTGGGCCGCTGACCCGGATGAACATGAAGGAATTGCTGGCATTCACCCGGATGACCGGGGATCTGGTCAAGGCGATGGTGAATTGCGGCAAGCCGGTAATTGCCGCCGTCGACGGGATTTGTGTCGGTGCCGGTGCCATCATTGCCATGGCAAGCGATCTGCGCATTGGAACACCCGACGCAAAAACTGCTTTTCTGTTTACCCGTGTGGGCCTAGCCGGATGCGACATGGGTGCCTGCGCCATCCTGCCCCGGATCATTGGCCAAGGGCGCGCCGCCGAGTTGCTGTATACCGGCCGTTCCATGAGCGCCGAAGAAGGCGAGCGCTGGGGGTTTTTCAATCGTCTTGTGCCTGCAGGAAATTTGGAGGCAGAGGCACAGGACCTGGCGGCCCGTTTGGCCGCAGGTCCGAATTTTGCGCATATGATGACCAAGACAATGCTCGCGCAGGAGTGGTCGATGTCCGTTGAACAGGCCATCGAAGCCGAGGCGCAAGCACAAGCAATCTGCATGCAAACCGGCGATTTTGAACGCGCCTATACCGCGTTCGTCGCCAAGGAAAAACCGGTGTTCGAGGGGGATTGAGTCATGGTGGATCGATCCTTTCTGAACTGGCCTTTTTTTGACCAGAGGCATCGGAAGCTTGCCGATGCGCTGGAAATGTGGGCCGGTCAGGAACTTGCGAGGATCGACCATTTCGACACTGATGCAGCCTGCCGTAGCCTTGTTGCCTCACTTGGTCAGGATGGCTGGTTAAAACACACCGCGTCAGATCAAGGGGGCGATGCGCTTGACGTCAGAACCCTGTGCTTGATCCGGGAAACGCTGGCCCGGCACGATGGTCTGGCGGATTTTGCCTTTGCCATGCAAGGGCTGGGAACAGGTGCAATTTCACTTTTCGGCACTGCCAAGCAAAAAGCCGAATGGCTGCCACTGACAACAGCGGGCAAGGCGATATCGGCCTTTGCCCTGACCGAGCCGCAATCGGGGTCAGATGTTGCCAATTCCACGATGACGGCGACTCGTGACGGTAATGACTTTGTTCTGAACGGAGAAAAAACCTGGATTTCAAATGGCGGCATCGCCGATGTCTACACGGTGTTCGCCCGTACCGGAGAGACCCCCGGTGCCAAAGGACTGTCGGCCTTTGTCGTGCCCGCCGGTCTGCCCGGTTTTGAAGTGACCGAGCGGCTGCACACGATTGCACCGCATCCCCTTGCTACTCTGCGCTTTTCGGAATGCCGCATTCCCGCCGCTGCCATGATCGGTGCGCCCGGAGACGGATTCCGGATCGCCATGTCGGTTTTGGATGTGTTTCGCTCCACCGTGGCGGCAGCCGCGCTAGGGTTTTCCCGCCGCGCACTCGACGAAGCCCTGACCCGAGTGCAGGCGCGCAGAATCGGCGGCGCGCCCTTGTCGGATTTACAGATGGTGCAAGGCCACATTGCCGATATGGCCGTGGATGTGGACGCCGCAGCCCTGCTTGTTTACCGCGCCGCGTGGTCCAAGGATTCCGGAGCGCCGCGCATCACGCGCGAGGCAGCCATAGCCAAGCTGTTTGCAACCGACCACGCCCAGCAGGTCATCGACCGGGCCGTGCAGCTTTTTGGCGGCGACGGAGTGAAATCGGGGGAAACGGTCGAAAAGCTGTACCGCGAAATCCGGGCGCTGCGCATCTATGAGGGCGCATCGGATGTGCAGCGCGTGGTAATCGCGCGGCAAACCCTTGGCGCGCATCAGGGAGGATGACATGCTGAGACCATCTGCCCATATTGACACCTTCGCGCGGGACAACTTGCCGCCGGCAGATCAATGGCCGGACCTGCTGCTTGACGCGTTCGACTATCCGGATCGACTGAATGCCGCGGTCGAGTTGACGGACCAGATGGTGGAAAAGGGGTTTGGCGACCACACTGCGCTGATCGGGAACGGGCGGCGCCGCACGTACAAGGAGTTGACGGACTGGAGCAATCGCATCGCGCATGTTCTGGTCGAGAATCTGGGTGTTGTGCCGGGCAACCGCATCCTGATCCGTTCCGCAAACAACCCGGCAATGGTGGCCTGCTGGCTGGCCGCGACCAAGGTCGGTGCGGTCGTCGTCAACACGATGCCAATGTTGCGCACAGGTGAGTTGACAAAAATCGTGGACAAGGCGGAAATCACGCATGCGTTGTGCGATACGCGCCTCAAGGACGAATTGGTCGCTTGCGCCAAGGCATCGAAGTATCTGAAAACCGTTGTCGGCTTTGACGGCACTGCCAATCACGACGCCGAACTGGACCGGCTGGCGTTGGAAAAGCCTGTGCACTTTGACGCCGTCAAGACCAGCCAGGACGATGTCGCGCTTTTGGGGTTCACTTCTGGAACCACCGGCTCGCCCAAGGCCACGATGCATTTCCATCGCGATTTACTGATTATCGCGGACGGCTATGCCAAGGAGGTTTTGAAGGTCACGCCAGAAGACGTGTTTGTCGGCTCTCCTCCATTGGCATTCACTTTTGGTCTCGGAGGGCTGGCGATCTTTCCGCTTCGGTTCGGTGCGGCGGCGGCCTTGCTGGAAAACGCCTCGCCACCGAATCTCATCGAAATCATTCAAACCTATAAGGCAACAGTCTGTTTCACGGCGCCGACGGCCTATCGAACGATGTTGGCGGCGATGGAAGAAGGGGCCGACTTGTCCTGCCTGCGAGCGGCGGTGTCGGCGGGGGAAACCCTGCCCGCCCCAATTTACGACGACTGGATGGCAAAGACCGGCAAGCCGATGCTGGACGGCATCGGCGCGACCGAGATGTTGCATATCTTTGTCACCAATCGGTTTTCCGACCACCGCCCCGCCTGCACGGGCAAACCGGTCACGGGATACGAAGCGAAAGTCATTGACGATGACGGGGCCGAACTTCCACCCGGAACAGTCGGTCGCCTTGCCGTGCGCGGCCCGACCGGTTGCCGTTATCTCGATGACGAGCGACAGAGTGACTATGTGCTGGATGGCTGGAACATTACCGGCGACAGCTTTACCATGGATGCGGAAGGGTATCTGCATTTTGCCGCCCGAAACGACGACATGATTCAAAGCTCGGGCTACAACATTTCAGGTCCCGAGGTCGAGGCCGCGTTGTTATCACATCCCGCGGTATCCGAATGCGCGGTGGTGGCAAAACCGGACGAGGCGCGCGGCAACATCGTTCAGGCGCATGTGGTTCTGAACGAAGGCCATGCCCCCGATGAGGCAACGATCAAGGCGTTGCAGGATCACGTCAAGACGACGATTGCACCGTACAAGTATCCGCGCAGCATCGTATTCACGGGTGCGCTACCCAAGACGGCGACCGGGAAAATTCAGCGATTCCAGTTGCGTGAGGGCGGAAAATGATCTGCGTGCTTGCACCTTGGGAGAAACCGGATAGCCTTCGGCCCAGACGCTGAAGATCAAGCAAACGAACAACCCGCGGCATTTGGAAGGGGGCGGCGGGAACTCGGGGGAGCCCGAACAGGAAGCGTCCAACAACACCTTCAAGAGACGTTGTTTTACAGGGAGAAGACAATGAAAACCAAATCTTTGCTTTTGGCGGCGGCAACTGCCGCTCTGACAGTTGGCATGGCCTTTGCCGAACCCGTAAAGGTCGGAATGATCACCACTTTGTCCGGCGGCGGTGCCGGATTGGGTATCGACGTGCGCGACGGTTTCATGCTGGCAGTCAAGCAATCCGGCAATTCCGACATTGAAGTCGTTATCGAGGATGACCAGAGAAAGCCGGATATCGCCGTGCAACTGGCCGACCGGATGATCCAATCCGACAAGGTGGATATCCTGACCGGAATCATCTGGTCGAACCTGGCGATGGCGGTTGTGCCGTCGGCGACCGCGCAGGGCAAGTTCTATTTGTCGCCAAATGCCGGACCTTCGACCTTGGCGGGAAAAGGCTGTCACCAGAACTATTTCAACGTCGCATGGCAAAACGACAACCTGCATGAAGCAGCCGGTGCTTATGCAAAATCAACAGGTTACAAGAACAGCTTTATCCTTGCGCCCAACTATCCGGCGGGTCAGGATGCGCTGGCGGGCTACAAGCGCAAGTATGGTGGCGATCTGGCCGGCGAGGTTTACACCCAGCTAGGTCAAACCGACTATGCCGCAGAAATCGCCCAAATCCGGGCATCAGGCGCGGATAGCGTGTTCTTCTTTCTGCCGGGGGGTATGGGAATATCCTTCCTCAAGCAATACGCTGACAGTGGCGTCGACCTGCCTGTCGTCGGACCTGCCTTCAGCTTTGATCAGGGCATCCTTCAGGCGGTGGGAGCTGCGGCGCTTGGCGTGAAGAACACCAGCCAGTGGAACAAGGATATCGACAATGCCGCCAACAAAGCCTTTGTCGAAAGCTTCCAGGCTGAATATAGTCGCCTGCCTTCGCTCTATGCGTCGCAGGGGTTCGACACCGCAAACCTGATCCTTTCGGCCATGGCCAAAGCGGACGTGAACGATCAGGGCGCGTTCCGTGCGGCGCTTGAAGACGCAGAGTTCGACTCGGTGCGCGGCGATTTCAAGTTCGGGCCGAACCACCACCCGATTCAGGACATCTATGTTCGCGAAGTCGTGCAGGAAGGTGATGTCTTCACCAACAAGATCCTGGGTGTCGCGCTGGAAGATCACGCCGACGTTTATGCGGCCGAATGCGAAATGTAAGATCCCGGCGGCGCAAGGCATTGTGCTTGCGCCGCCCTCTAGGATAGCGAAATGTCCTTCATTCTGCTGATTGAACAAATCCTGAATGGTTTGCAGTTCGGGGTGATGCTCTTTCTGACCGCCGCCGGTCTGACGCTGGTGTTCGGGGTGATGGGGCTTATCAACCTCGCCCATGGCTCGCTGTTCATGATTGGCGCTTTTGCCGCCGCAGCAACGGCTGCCGCAACAGGGAGTTTTGCGCTCGCACTGGCGGCCAGCCTTGCTGCGGCCGCAGCTGCCGGTGCATTGGTGGAGGTGCTGGTGATCCGGCGGCTGTACAATCGCGATCACCTCGATCAGGTTCTGGCGACTTTTGCCCTGATCCTGATTTTCTCTGAAGGAACCCGGTGGGTGTTCGGTTCGTTTCCCCTTTTCCTCAACATCCCGGATACCTTGTCCGGCCCGATCACCCTGCCCGGAGGCATTCAGTATCCGCTTTACCGGCTGACGATCATCGCCGTCGGCCTGATCGTTGCGGCCGGCCTGTTCCTGTTGATCTCGCGCACGCGGCTTGGCGTTCAGATCCGTGCCGGTGAGAGCGACCGCGAGATGATCGCGGCACTTGGCATCGATATCACCCGGCTTTACACCATCGTTTTTGCCCTTGGTGCGGCGCTGGCCGGATTGGCCGGCGCATTGGTCGGAGCAATCCAGTCTGTTCAGGTCGGCATGGGCGAGCCGGTGTTGATCCTTGCCTTTGTCGTGATCGTCATCGGCGGTATCGGGTCGATCAAGGGGGCGCTGGTCGGTTCGATCCTCGTCGGCGTAACCGACACGCTTGGGGGAGTACTGCTGCCGGCAACGTTCAAGCTTTTCATGGACCCGGCCTCGGCCACCTCGGTGGGGTCGGCACTGGCATCGATGTTGATCTACATCCTGATGGCGGTCGTGTTGATCGCGAAACCTACCGGACTGTACGGAGCACGCGCATGAGCCGCGAAAGTATCTTCAACGCAGTTCTGGCACTCGGTCTGTTGCTGTTTCCGCTGTGGGCATATGTGTCGGATGAACCTTTCATGATCACGCTGTCCACGCGGGTGGCCATTCTTGCGTTGGCGGGTGTTGGCCTCAACATCGCGTTGGGGCTGGGGGGCTTGGTCAGCCTTGGGCACGCGGCGTTCTTTGGAATCGGCGGGTATGCAATGGGCATCCTTGCCAGTCATGCCCAAAGCTATTCGCCCCTGATGCAGACACCGTTTTTGATAGAGGGAACCAAGTCGATGCCAGTTATCTGGTTGACGGCGCTGTTTGCCTCGGCGCTGGCCGCGCTGGTTATCGGCGCTCTCAGCCTGCGTACCACAGGTGTCTATTTCATCATGATCACCCTCGCCTTTGGCCAGATGCTGTTCTATTTCGCGATAAGCTGGCCCGCTTATGGCGGCGAAGACGGGTTGTCGATCTATGTCCGCAACGATTTCCCCGGTCTCAATACGTTGGATCCGATCCAGTTCTTTTTGATCGCATATGTGATCCTGGCGGCGGCACTCTTTCTGTCTGCAAGGCTTGCGAAATCGCCGTTTGGTCTGGCATTGAATGCGGCGCGTCAAACGGCGGAAAGAGTCGAAACCATCGGGATAACGCCCTATCGTTTGCGTCTGACCGCTTTTGTGATCTCAGGCATGATTACCGGACTTGCGGGTGCCCTATTTGCCGATCTCAATCGCTTTGTCAGCCCCACCATGTTCAGTTGGCAGACCTCAGGCGAGATCATGATCTTTATCATACTTGGCGGCACGGCCCGGCTGTTCGGCCCGGTGGCAGGCGCTGCTTTGTTCATTGCGCTGGAACACGTTCTTGGCGGATTGTCCGAATTCTGGCACGTCTATCTGGGCCTGCTTTTGCTGGCTGTTGTTCTTTTCGCGCGCGGCGGCATCATCGGCACTTTGACCGGACAGGAGGCGCAGCATGGCTGAACCAGTCCTGTCCGTTCGCAGCATCACCAAGAGCTTTGGGGCGCTCAAGGCATCGGACGACGTGAGCCTTGATCTGCGTCCCGGTGAAATCCACGCCCTGATTGGCCCGAACGGCGCCGGTAAATCCACCCTGATCAAACAGATAGCCGGCGGACTGAAGCCGGATAGCGGAGAGGTTCATTTTCTCGGGCAGAATGTGACGGCGTTGAGCACGGTTCAGCGCGCGCGAATGGGTTTGGGACGCACATTTCAGATATCCGCGCTGGCGATGCAGGACACGGTTCTGCAAAACGCCCTGCTGGGGGCGCTCGGGGCCAGCGGCAGGCCCTATCGGTTCTTTCGCCCGGTCCTCAGGGACAAGTCCCTTCGTGGCATCGCCGAGCATGCATTGGATCGTGTCGGCCTGTCCGATCATGCGGCCATTCGCACTTCGGACCTGTCGCATGGGCAGCGCCGGCAGTTGGAGGTTGCCGTGGCTCTAACCCTCAATCCGCGCGCCTTCATCATGGATGAACCCATGGCCGGGCTTGGCGCCAGTGGATCGAAACATCTGACCGGATTTCTAAACGAGTTGCGGCATGAAGCGCCCATTTTGCTGGTCGAACATGATATGGACGCCGTTTTTGCCCTGGCCGACCGGATCAGCGTGCTGGTCTATGGCGAAGTGATCGCCACCGGAACGGTCGACGAAATCCGCGCTCATCCCGAGGTGCGCCGCGCGTATCTGGGAGAGGATGCATGAGCCTGCTGAGCCTTACCAATGTCTCGGCTTTTTATGGTGCGTCGCAAGCGCTGTTCAAGGTCAACCTACGGGTGAATGAAGGTGCAGTCATATCACTGATGGGCCGCAACGGGATGGGCAAAACGACCACGGTCAAAACGATCCTGCGGATGCTGCCGGTTGCTGGCGGCGAGTTGATGTTCGACGGCCACGACCTGCGCCGTTTGCCCAGCCACAAGGCCGCAAGACTCGGCCTGGGCCTCGTACCCGAAGGTCGGCGGTGCTTTCCGAACCTGAGCGTCGAAGAAAACCTGACGGCCGCCGCCCGCCCGGGTCATTGGGACATGAAACGAATATCCGCCCTGTTTCCACGATTGCAGGAGCGGCGGTCGCAATCCGCGGCTTCGCTTTCAGGCGGCGAGCAGCAAATGCTTGCAATTGGCCGCGCCCTGATGACCAACCCGCGCCTGCTGATCCTCGACGAAGCGACCGAAGGTCTGGCCCCGATCGTGCGACAGGAAATCTGGGCCGCCATCGCGACTTTGAAGCGGGAAACGGGGCTGGCAATCTTGGTCATCGACAAATCGCTGAAGGAACTAACGGAAGTGGCCGACGAAGCTGTTATCCTGCAACGTGGTGAAACTGTCTGGCATGGCGCGATGGGCGCGCTGACCCCGGATGTCACCGACAAATACCTGGGAGTGTGACCATGGCGTATCAGTGGAAACAAAAGGTTCTGTTCAAACACTGCGACCCGGCGGGGATCGTGTTCTATCCCCGCTACGTCGAAATGATCAACGATTGTGTCGAGGCGTTCTTTTACGACGCGTTGGACTATCCGTTCGAGGGGTTTCACAAACTCGACGCCGGTGTGCCAACTGTCCAGATCGAATCGACGTTTCACGCGCCCAGTTATCACGGCGACATGCTGGATTTTTCATTGCAGCCCGTGTCGGTCGGGCGCAGCAGTTTCGGCTTTGCAATGACCGCAACCTGCAATGGAGAAGCGCGGATGAGCGTAAAAGCAACGTTGGTCCATGTGCAAGGTCACAAGTCGGCCCCATGGCCCCAAGCGGTACGTGACAGGCTTTCCCAGATGATTGGAGGCACAGCATGAGCAATCAGGTGATACATCCCGAGGGCTGGTTGCCCGCCAAGGGCTATGCGAACGGTACGTTGGCCGACGACGGCACACTCTATGTCGGAGGCCAGGTCGGATGGACGGCCGAACAGGTCTTTGAAACCAACGACTTCATCGGCCAGATGGAACAGACTTTGCGAAACATCGCGGACGTGGTGCACGCCGCTGGTGGAGAGGTCAGCGACATTACCCGGCTCACCTGGTATGTGACGGACAAAAGGGAGTACCTTGCCCGGCAACGCGAAGTAGGTGAAGCCTATCGCAAGATAATGGGTCGGCATTTCCCGGCTATGACAATGGTTGTCGTCGCCGGGCTGGTTGAGGATGGTGCGCTGCTCGAAATCGAAGCGACAGCAAAACTAGCGCCAAAAAAACACTAGATATTCAAGAAACGCGCATCCTTATTCAGGAGAGCCTGCGATGGCACAAGAGGATAACAAGGACCGCCTGCTCAAACGCGGGATCGAAGATACGTTGGTCACCGACTTTGCCAATACCCACCGCAAGAGTTATGGCGACTTTCTTCAACTCAAGACGCTGCTGAGTATCCAGAAGACCTTTCAGGACCCCGCGCAACCTGACGAGATGCTGTTCATCATCATCCACCAGGTCAGCGAGCTGTGGCTCAAACTCATGCATCATCAGCTGGTCGAGGTACGCAGGTTCCTGCAACAGGACGACTTTGGCCCGGCAATGAAGAACCTCGACAGGATCAAGGCCATCCAGCGACAACTGATCTCGGCATGGGATACCCTGCTGACCATGACGCCAGCCGATTACATGACCTTCCGGAACGCGTTGGGGAATTCTTCGGGGTTTCAGAGCTATGGATACCGCCAGATCGAGTTCATTCTTGGCAACAAGGATGTCTCGACACTGAAGGTTCACGAACATGACCCGGACGTCATGGAGATGCTGAACGCAGCACTGACGAAACCCTCGCTATATGACGAAGTTCTTCACATGCTGGCGAGACAGGGGTTCGACGTTCCGCAAGAGCTGCTGGATCGGGACTATTCTCAGCCCTATTCCGGTGATCCTCGCATCGTGAAGATTTGGGTCGAAGTATTCCGAAATACCGAGAAATACTGGGATCTTTATGCCTTGGCCGAAAAGCTGATGGATGTGGAGTCGCTGTTTCAGAGGTGGCGGTTCGATCATGCGACTGCGGTTGAGAGGGTGATCGGAATGCAGCCGGGTACAGGCGGATCAAGTGGCGTGGCATTCCTGAGAAAGGCTCTTGAGCTCAAGTTCTTCCATGACCTCTATGACATGCGGACAGAACTGATGTACCGGCAGGGAGCCTGAATGTGCTGTATCGTGGCTTCTCTCGCGAGGAACTGGCGCTTGAATATTCACCCAGCGCCATGGTCGGCGGGGATATCACACCCTATCTGGCCAGTTATGCAGCCCTGAGTGCCGAGGCCCGTGCTGATCTGACAGTTCGGGATAACCTGGATTATGGGAAAGAGCCAAGCCATGTCCTAGACTATTTTCCCGGACGAGAAGCCAACTCTCCTTTGCATATATTCATTCACGGAGGCTATTGGCAGGCGCTCAGCCAACACGAATCTTCGATGATGGCCCCTGCCCTGATCGAAACGGGTCACGCCTTTGCCACGCTGAACTATACGCTCGCGCCGGTCGCCCGACTGGGTGATATGATTTTGGAATGCCGTACGGCGTTGATGTGGCTGGCACAGAATTCCGAACCATTGGGGTTTGACCCTGCGCGCGTCACGCTATCGGGCCACAGCGCCGGCGGGCATCTGGCGGCGATGGTTATGGCATCCGCAGCCGCGGACTTGGCCAATGCGGGTATGATGATTCAAAACGTAATCTTGGTTAGTGGCGTTTTCGACCTGGAGCCCATTGCGCTGACCCCCGTCAATGACCCGCTGCAACTGACCGATAAAGAAATTCAGGCGTTGTCACCAATGCAAAACCTGCCCCTTATCGGGCCGCATTACCGGGTGACGGTTGCTGAACGTGACACACCCGAGTTCATCCGTCAAAGCCGCGACTATGCCGAGGCTTTGCGCAAAGCCGGACACTCTGTCAGTTTTGACCTGCAAAAGGGGATGCACCATTTCGATATCATTTTGCATTCGGGAACCTTTTTGGCGCGGTAGTGCACAATCTCTCAACTCCGAAAGACGCGGTATATCGCGGGGATCACGAGGACCGTCAAAAGCGTCGAGGACAGTAAGCCAAAGAGCAACGACAAGGCGAGGCCCTGAAAGATCGGATCGGCCAAGATCACGACTGCGCCAATCATCGCGGCCAGGGCTGTCAGAAGGATAGGTTTAAAGCGTATCGACCCGGCTTCGATAAGAATATCGATCTTCGATTTGCCCTCGGGGTCCGCATGTCGGATGAAATCCACCAACAGGATCGAGTTGCGTACAATGATCCCGGCCAGTGCAATGAAACCGATCATTGACGGGGCAGAGAACGGTGCATTCCACCACCAATGCCCCAGCATGATCCCGACAAAGGTCAGCGGGATCGGTGTCAGGATCACCAGCGGCAACTTGAACGACCCGAACTGCCCGACCACGAGGATGTAAATACCCAGCAAGGCCACGGCAAATGCCGCGCCCATGTCGCGGAAGGTGACATAGGTGACCTCCCATTCGCCGTCCCACAACAGGGTTGGATGTGTGTCATCTTCGGGTTGGCCGTTGAAACGGATTTCCGGCTTTGTCCCTTCGTCCCACTCCATCCCCTCGATCAGATCGGCAACCGCCAACATACCATAAATCGGAGCCTCGAACGCACCGGCCAATTCGGCCTGAACCATTTCTGCCGCGCGTCCGTTGCGCCGAAATATCGGGAACGAGGCCTGTTCGTCGACAATGTCCACCACGTCACCCAATTCGATCACCCCGCGTGATCCCGGCAATGTGTTGGCAGGCACTGGCGTGGACAGGAAACGTTCATCCATGACCCGGTGGGCCTTGTCACGCTCGATCACGATGGGCAAAGGCGGTCGACCTTCGCCACGATGCGAATAGCCCACTGTATTGCTGGAGCCGAGTATGGCAAGCGTGTCAAAGACGTCCTGCTCCTGCACACCGAAATATTCCAGTTGATCGGTCGACAAAACGGCACGCAGGCGGCGCGGTTGGGTTCCGAAACTGTCATCGACATCGACGACAAACGGAACCTCTTCGAAAGCATCTCGCACTTTCTGAGCAACCGCACGGCGCGTCTGGCCGTCAGGGCCATAGATTTCGGCAAGCATCGTCGACAACACCGGCGGCCCCGGAGGCGGTTCGACCGTTTTCAGACTGGTTCCGACGGGTACATCCAGTTGCGCAATCCGTTCACGGATATCCAGCGCGATCTCATGGCTGGTTCGCGTACGGTCGTGTTTCGGCAACAGGTTGATCTGAACATCGCCAAGATGCGCAGACTTGCGCAGATAATAGTGCCGAACCAACCCGTTGAAATTGAACGGCGCGGCATCGGCCGCATGGGTCTGGACCGCGACGACCTCAGGTACTTCGAGAACTGCGCGGGCCACATCCTGCGCCACTGCATCCGTGGCTTCAACCGATGTGCCTTCCGGCAAGTCGATGACAACCGAAAGCTCCGACTTGTTGTCGAATGGCAAAAGCTTGACTGTCACGTCCTTGGTGTAGATCAATCCAAGCGATCCGAAAGACAAGATGGCGGTCGCCAGCAGAAACAAACCCGCACGAGTTTTGGTTTTCAGCAGCGGGCGCGCGACGGATTCGTAAAGACGCCCCAACCGACCGCCGCGTTCCTCACCTGCATGCGCCGGGGCGTGGCCGGCGATCTTGACCATCAACCACGGGGTTATGATCACCGCGACGAAAAAGGAAAAGATCATTGCAGCCGAGGCATTGGCGGGGATCGGGCTCATATACGGGCCCATCAGACCCGAAACGAACAGCATCGGCAGCAAGGCGGCTACAACGGTCAACGTTGCGATGATCGTGGGGTTGCCAACCTCGGCCACCGCACGGATGGCCTTGGAAACTCGCGTTTCCTTATCCGGCATAGCCCAGTGGCGCGCGATGTTTTCGATCACGACAATGGCGTCATCGACCAGGATCCCGATCGAAAAGATGAGCGCGAAAAGAGACACCCGGTTGAGCGTGTAGCCCATGATCCAAGCCGAAAACAGCGTCAACAGAATGGTCACGGGGATCACGATGGCCACAACCATGCTTTCCCGCCAGCCAATCGCGATCAGCACAAGGCCGACGATGGATACCGTTGCAAGACCAAGGTGAAACAATAACTCGTTGGCCTTTTCGTTGGCGGTATCGCCATAGTCGCGCGTGACCTCGACATGCACACTGTTTGGGATCAGATCACCTTCAAGCTGGTGCACCCGGTGCAGGATCGCCTCGCCCACAACCACCGCATTTGCCCCGGCGCGTTTGGCAAGTGCGAGCGTCACGGCAGGCGTGCGGGTTATTTCCCCGTTTGCACCGCGAGAAACGTTGGCCACGATCCGGTCTGTTGTATCGGGAACATAGCTGACGTCGGCGACATCGCGAACATAAACAGGGCGATTGTCGCGTGTGGTCAGCAGAAGGTCCGAGATGTCCTTGGGGGCTTGCAGGGTTTGACCAGCCACAAATCCTATCTGCTGTCCCCGATCCCGCAGATTGCCTGTTGGGAAAGACCGGTTAGCGGCCTGCACTTTTTGGGACAATTGCTGGAGAGTGACCCCATAGAGGGCAAGCCTGTCAGGGTCAGGCGCGATCCGGATCGCATCCGTAGCTTCGCCGACGACATAGGTCAGGCCTACGTCTTCGATCTTGGCAAGTTCCACCTTCAATTCACGAGCAACACGTGTCAGATCACTTGCCGTGACACCCTGCCCGCTTTCCGAGGGCGTCAGTGTCAGCGTCATGATCGCAACATCGTCGATCCCGCGCCCTACAATCAACGGGTCGGAAATACCGTAGGGAATGCGGTCCAGATTGGCGCGTACCTTTTCATGAACACGCAGAATGGCCGCATCTGCTGGGGTTCCGACGAGAAATCTGGCGGAGACAATCGCGAGATCATCATAGGTGGTCGAATATACATGTTCGACGTCATTGATGCCTTTGACAATCGTTTCCAACGGTTCGGTAATCAGCTTGACGGCATCATCAGCCTTGAGGCCCGGGGCCTGTACGTGAATGTCCACAAGCGGAACCGAGATTTGCGGCTCTTCCTCGCGCGGCAAAGCCCCAAGCGCCACAAACCCCATCACGAGTGCTACGATGATCATCAGCGGCGTCAGGGCCGACTGAATGAAGGCCCTTGTCAATCCGCCCGCAACCCCGAGCGGCACCTTGCCGAACTCACTCATGTCCGACCACCACTATGTCGCCTTCTGACAGGCCAGTCAGAACCTCGGCCATGTGCCTGCCATCAATCGATATCTTGCGGCCGATCACAACCGTTCTGTCAATCACTTCTTCAACGTCTAGCCGGATCCGAACGAAATCCAATCCACGGCGGTTGTTGACAGCTTCTTCAGGGATCAGGAGTCCCATTCTCTCCCCTACGGGAAGACGAACGAGAACTCGCGCATTGACGTAGCGGCTTTCGAGGCCCTCCACTTCCACGTCAGCGGTCACCCTTCCGTTTTCGATTTCGGGATAGAGTTTGACGATCGTACCGCCGACACTGTTGCCCCTTTCTTCGATGCGAATTTTGTCACCTTCAGTCAGCGCAGTCGCGTTGCGTTCTGGGACGGACAGTCGCAGATAAAGCCCGCCGCCTCCGATCCTGGCTACCTCTTCCCCAGGCAGAACGACCGACCCTTCGGTCACAGGTACGGCAAGAACTACGCCATTGAGCGGAACAAGCACCGCGCCTTCTTGTGTCTGCTGTTCCAGCACCTGCTTTTCGGCACGCGTCGCCGAGATTTCGTTTTCCATAACGCTGACTCTGGTTCGTAACAGATCAACCTGTTGGCTTGACATAACGCCGCGTTCAAACAGTTCCTCTCCGCGTTTCAACTCGGCATTTGCGTTTGCCAGCTGCGCGGTCAACGCTTCGATGCGCCCGCTGACCGTCTGTATCCGGAAAGCGAGCTTCTCATCTTCAATCAGACCGATCTGTTGTCCGCTGGTGACGCTATCCCCTTCGCTGACTGAAAGCTGTGTGATCGTGCCGCCCAGGCGGGACCGCGCAGATATCTGGTCGCGGGCTTCGATCTGGCCGAATACGGCCTTCCATTCAACAATCGGCAAAGCCTTAACCGGAAAGGAATCATCGGCAAAGGCCGCGGCAGGAATTGCCGTCAGACACAACGCAGCGAGGGTCTTGAAGTTCATTACGCACCTCATTTGGTTGCAATTGGCCGGTCGCAACTAAGTGGATTTCAACTAGAACGCCGAACCAGCCTTTACGCCCAGCTTCTTGAACAGCATGGCTGCGGGGCAGAATCCGGTAAACGAGGACTGGATCATGTTTATTCCGATAAATACGGTAAACCACATCCACAAGGGCGATACGAAAACCGTGAGCACGACGCTCAGCAGAACCATCAGTCCGGCGAACAACATTACAGTGCGATCGAGTGTCATGACGTGAATTCCTTTGAAATTGACATTGGCATCATGCCTGTCCATCACTTTCACATAATTGAATGCATCATCACATTCAATAAGGAGAATGTTTATTTTGGCACGTCTCAATAAATTACCAGGATGGCGGAGAAGCCAATTGACATGGTAGACTGAACTGGCAACCCATTTTCTTGTCGCTAAGCGGGGAAAGCCGTGCAGCGCTTTCAAAACAGAGCGGAAGCTGGAAAAGTCCTTGCCGCGGCAATTGCCGCAAAAGGCTATGCAGATCCGGTGATCTTGGCACTGCCCCGGGGCGGAGTACCGGTGGCCATCGAAGTCACGCGAGAATTGCACGCACCGCTGGACCTGCTGATGGTGCGCAAGATCGGCGCACCCGATCAACCCGAACTGGCGGTTGGAGCAGTGGTCAACGGAGATCACCCCGAATTCGAAACGAATATCGAAGTCGCGCGCGCATTAGGACTTTCGCCGGAAGACGTTGAACAAATGGCCAATGCACAGCTTGAGGAGATAAGGCGACGCCGCGCCAAGTATCTCGATGGCAGGCAACAAGTTCCAATCGACGGACGGACAGCCATCATTGTGGACGACGGTATCGCGACCGGCGCAACTGTCAGGGTCGCGATCAAGGCATTGCGACGCCGTTCCCCTAAAGCGATCATCCTTGCAGTCCCGGTCGCGCCCGTCGAAGTGATCAACACCCTGCGTTCGAAGGTGGACGATATTATCTGTCTTGCCACTCCTGTCCCGTTCTGGGCCGTGGGCGCGCACTATTCCGATTTTCAGCAAACAACAGATGAAGAAGTGACACGCCTGCTGATTGAGGCGAGCCTGATCTCGGACCAAGCCAGAAAACGACCGCCCGGACGACCGTAAAAAACACTGCAATCGGGATGCTTCTGGTTCTTGAAGAGGCCGCGGGGCCATGTTACCTGACGCCTGTTCGGAAGCGTGAGTGAGTGGTTGAAACTACCGGTCTTGAAAACCGGCGTACGTGAGAGCGTACCGTGGGTTCGAATCCCACCGCTTCCGCCACATATCACCGTAAGCAATTGATATATAACAATAAAAAAACGAGCGCGCCAGATACCCGCCAACGCGCCCGCCAATCTCAAAACGCTTGAAATCCCTTAGCTTGGTGCTCCTTCCAGCGTTTCAACACGATCAATCAATTCGTGCATCAATGCTTCAGCCACTTCCAAAGTTTGGGCAATGCCATCGCCGCGAAACATGCCATCGGCATCAACGGTCGTTGATTCGGCGCAAATGCATGTGCAGATCATTCCGTGAACCTTGTAGGCAAGGCCGGTTGCGGATTCTGTTCTGGTGTTCATTTCATTTCCTCCACGCTCTCTAGCTTCATCGCAAGAGCCGCCGCCCTTTCAAAGGCGATGCCGGTGACGGCAATCCGGCTGTTGTCGAATATCTCGCCCTCATTGCTCATCAGGTCCACGGCCTCGATCAAACCCGCCAGGATAGACGCCTCACGCTGGCATTCAGAAACAGCTTTTCGAAGTTCGGTTTGGTTGGTCATTGCTTTAGTCTCCACACTAAGCTTTAATACCAAAAGTATCACCATGTAAGGCAAGGCAGTGTCAATACTAAAAGTATCAATTGAGCAGGTGAAGGCCGCGCGTGCACTATTGCGTTGGTCACAAAATGACTTGGCTGAATCGTCCGGAATATCAGTACCGACGATAAAACGACTAGAAGCTGCAACCGGGCCTATTGGTGGTCGCATCGAAACGGAAGAGGCCATTCGCGCCGCGCTGGAAGCTGCCGGGGTAGAGTTTATTCCAGAGAACGGCGGTGGGGCCGGTGTGAGGTTGAGAAAGGGATAGGGGCGTTACCTCCTGCTTTTGCGCGCGCGCGCGAGGGAAAATCCTGTAATAGCGATAAAAGATAGTTAGGCGGTCGGTTTCCGAGTGGTGCGGTTGGCAAGACTGAACCACCCCGGGGGGTAATCGAATCTCTGTAGGCATTTGCGCCTAACCCGCGCGCCCCCACACAAGACGCATTTCCCCAATTCGGAACTTTGAGAGGGCGGCAAAAGCCGCCCCGCCGTCAAAGCACAAGTGCGATGATGGTCAGCAAGAGACTCAGGGTCGAAACGACGTCCGAATAGGTCACCTTGCCCTCTACCGTAAGAGTGAAACGCATTGGATTTTTCCTGTTGCGTCGCTCGTCCGGACGAGCTGATAAAAACCAGCTCAGTACTTATATCCCGCCCTAATACCGGCGGTTGGGTGCTCCTATGTACAACTCGTCACACCCGGCGATCTAACGGGCTTAAGGGTGGATGCACACTCTCTCGGCATCGTCCATACCCCCGCTGACCTTAGCAACAGGTCGCTAAACCCGTTACATAGCGCCGCTAGGCACTTCCCGAATTGTGGCATCGCCACAGCAACACAGTCGCATCCGAGCCACCTGAAAATAGTCTCAGCGTTCCAGATTGCTAGAGGGATTTCCGACTGATACCTACATTTTTTGGCGGTATTAACGCTGCGCTCTGATACGTTGAGAAGTTCGGCGGCCTGAGATTGGGACGTTTGACCTTTCCGCAAATTTGCGGATTGCTCCGTGACGGTATCGCCGCCCCGCTCCATTTTCGCCAGCTTCGCCGCAACCATTGCCCGCTGACTTTCCGTCAGGTGGCGATGCCGCAGGCTGGCAAGGGATTGGGAGAAAACCATCGAAAGCGCCGAAGCATGGGTCCTGATCGCCCACATCAGGAGAATGACCCGCGCCCTCGCAACATCCTGAAATCCCTCTCCCCTTATTGAATCAGGCTCTCAGGGCGACAGCAGAGGGGGGGTGTGGTAGTGATGATTGCATGGCAGCGGGCAAACCCAGGAACTGAGAAAATTGCGCAGTTAGAATTCGATTGTCATAGGGGGAACGAATGCTTTTACATCAGTCAGCTTTCAAGGCGGTAGCGTGTGCGGCGCTTCTTTTTCTTATCTCCACTCAGCCGAGCACGGCGCAAAACGAAGCGCCGATAATTCAAGCTGCTATGCAGCAGGACGCTGCCAAAATCGAACTTCTGATTGCCGAGGGTGCGGACGTCAACACTACCGCGAGCAATGGTTCAACAGCACTACACATCGTTTCGCAGCTCCAGAACAGCGCGTTGGCGAAAGTGCTGTTGGATGCCGGTGCGAACGTCGATGCAACTTCAGGGCAGGGCGGCTCCGCTCTTTATGCAGCAGCCCAAACAGGTGATGCAAAAACAGCTGAGGTTCTGCTTGAGCACGGTGCGAACCTGACGCTGAAAGTTCCCAGTGGAGAAATGCCCCTGCACGTAGCCTCAGACCGAGGACACAAAGAAGTTGTTGAGCTGCTGCTTGCGCACAACGCTCCTACCGAGGACCGAGCGCAGGGTGGCGTGACGCCGCTTTATGCTGCGGCGCAAAGGGGACATGCGGAAATCGTAGCTGTTCTGCTAAATTCGGGTGCGGACCCAAATACAAAGAACAGCAAGGGCACTGCGGCACTTTTTTTGGCTGCGCAGTCGGGCTCACTTGAAACGGTTTCGGCCCTATTGGAGGGCGGAGCAGACGTTAACATTAAACGATCTTCTGACCGGGCAACACCCCTGCACATGGCTGCTTACAAGGGCTGGAATGATATTGTGGCCTTGCTTGTTGAAAGGGGGGCAGACTTAAAGGCCGTAAGTCGAAACAGAACGCCTCTCGGCTTTGCTACATGGCAAGGAAAGAGCGGAGCCGCGCAGATCATTAGAGATGCAGGTGGGAAATAATCGTTTCTATCGCATGGGTTAGGCCGCATGAGCTTCGACAACGTTTCCCACCGTTAGAATATTCCGAACCGTGGTCGCGTGCCACTTTCCGCCCCGTGCGGTTTTGATCCCGCGTGCGTTCAGCTCCGCCGCGATCTGGCGAAGGGACGCGCCCCCTGCCCTGATCTGCTCGATCACGGCCAGACACGTTCGTGAGCCGTGCAATCCCGGTGCTGGCGTGATTGGCGTTTGCAGCAATCTTCTTACCCGCTCTATCCCATGTCCGCTCTGAGGCAACAGCGTTTGTTTCCGCCGCCTTGCGCCCCTTTTCCATCTGGCGCTCAAACTTGGTAAGCGCCGCTTCCATGCGGACAACGAGAGCGCTTTCAACGTCTTGGGCCATTAGATTCACTCCATGAATTGCGCCCAGGGATCGTCATCGTCCGGGTTTTGTGGTGTCTGAACGCCGTGGCGGCTTGTCGGTGTTGCGCCTAACGCGGTCAGGTGCATTCGCAATTCCCGGATATGCGCCGCCGTCACGTCGCCACCGGCTTGAATACTCGCCCGCAACATGCAGGCCGCTTCCAGCAACGCCCGATCCGACGAAACCAACCAAGGCAGCTCGTCAGCGAATGTTGCCCATGCTATTTTCTGCGCCTCAGAGAGCCACTCAGGAGGCCCGCCAAGCTCACCCATGCCCTGCGGCTCGTTAATGCCCCGATAACGCTCTGGGTGCTTCTCCAGCGCCCCTGTGAGCGCCGCCTTGGCTAGTGGTGTCTTGCGTCGTGCCATGTCAGCCTCGGATTTCTGAATTGGAGATACGTGAAAAGAGCGGGGGCGTCGGTTTGCAGGCTGTTCGTTCTGAAGATCGGAAGCCCCCCCCTGTATGCCGGAGCCGTGACGATGGAGTGCCACGCTCCGGCTGCGGGTGTTTTTCATGACACTCCACCGCCCGCTGGGAGTGGATGCGCGGAAAGGATCTGCGAGAACCGCGCATCGCAGAAGTCATCAGCCCTGCACTCCGGTGATGGTGTGGAAGGCCGCTTCGTGCTGTGCGGCGATATCGGCGCGCATGTAGGCAATCAGGCCGTATTGCAATTGATCTGCATAACGCTCTCGAAGGATTTCAACGCGGATATCCGAACGAATGCCGATCATCAGGTGAGCGAAGTTGCCCAAGAAGATGGTGGACTCGTCTGAGCCTGCGCCGCCATCTGTCGGGATTGCCGTCGTGGTCAGCATAGGAATGTCCGCGACGGCTTTGGGTGCCATCAAGGGTTGTCCGGTGCTGTCGGTCAAGCCGGTCAAAGTGCCTTCGTCACGCGGGTGCATGATGATTGCCGAGACCGGGCCTGCATTGGCGCTGAGAATGCCGGTGCGGGCCGTCACGAAGGGCGCATATGTGGTCAGCGCCGCACCGTGGGCCGTGGTTCCAATGCCAGACATATTCGCGATGCCTTCCGGCTCAGGAGCCGTGCCGCTGCCCAGAAAGGCCACTCGGTCCAGTTCCTTTGCCAGAGCTGTCGAGAGAATGCGCGGCAACTCAATGTCCAGGTTCAAAGTGTCCTCGAACAGTTCGCGCGATAACCGTGTCAGCACTGCCAAAGATTTGGGAACAAGCGGCACGTTGCTGAAGGTCGGTTCGGACTCGGTCACCACCGCGTTTTCAACGCGCCACGCCGGAACCGGATCAGAGGCCAGCTTGGCAATATTGTTGCTGTCGCTACCTAGCGGAACAGTTCGCGCTCCTGCGGCGATTGCAACCGAGTTGGCGCGCAACAGGTCGATCAACTGTGCCGAAAGCATGGTCGGCACGGTATAGCCGCCCGCGCTGTCGGTGCCTTCTGCCAAGGCCCGTTTCTCGGCTTCAGACTTCGCCCCACGTACCATTGCGCCCAGATATTGCCCAAGGGTCAGGTTGTGCTTTTCCGGGTGCTTTGCCTGCGCCCAGGTCGTCATGCGTTCTTCGGGCTTCAAGCCAAAGTCTGCATCGCGCGCGCCGATTTCGTCGCCATAGTAATCAATCGAGAGGTTGTCACCCAACGGGCGGCGTTCGTCGCCATCGTCGGAGCTTTGCTCTTTGGCGTCCTCGATCTTCTCGCGCAGCTCGTCGGCTTCGGCCAACAGGATGTCAAATTCGCGTTCGATCTTCCGCGCCTCTTTTTCCGGCGTCTTGTCGGTGATCTTCTTCGACAATGCGCGGGCCTCTTTGACCTTGGCCCGGTGTTCGGTTCTCAATTCTTCGAGGGTCATCAGTCGTGTCCTTCGCTTTTGGGGCGCGCGTCGGAAAGCCGCCCCGGTTGATGGGGTTGTGCTTTCTCCTGCGCTTGGGGCGAAGGGGGGCCAGCCGGTGTTTCGGCGGCGTGCTCCGAACAATGTTCGGGCAAATCACACTGGGTATATGATACGTTATCACATATCATTCTGTCAATTGCTGCCCGGCGCAATCGCAACTTCCGGCGCAGACGGGCGGCGCGAAAATTCCGACGCCGGGTGGATTTCCGAGCCTTCGCCATTAAGCCCGCCCGCATGGTTGGCGGCGTTTCTGTTCTGCTTGCAATATGTGCTGAATGGCCTTTTCCAAATCAGTGAAGCCATGAACCTCTGCAAAGAGGTGAGCGCTTGCCCGCAACATGGCGTAGCTGAACAGGTGAATGTTGCCGCCGAATTGTTCCATTGTGGAAATTGCCTGTTCAAGCGTTGCCATTGAACGCTCGGCTTCGACATCAAACTGTTGTTCGTTGTCCGTCATTGCTCGATTTCCTTTGTTGCTAAGAATAGGAACCACGCAGCCTTCCAAGCCTCTCGGCTTTGGGAGGCCACCGGCTTGGAAGGCTGCTTAGCGTCTGTCGTCATTGTCCAATTGCCCTCGCTGTGATTTCGGTGACGATTTCCCCCAAACCCCTGGTAGTTAAGGATGTGCCCTTTTTGGGAACGTCGGAGGCTTGGATATCGGGCTGTTCGTGCCCTTTTTGGGAACGTCCTATGCCCTTTTTGGGAACGTGGGATTTCTGTTCGTGCCCTTTTTGGGAACGTGCTGTTCCCTTTTTGGGCATAGGGTTTTGAATTCCGTTTATGCCGTCTGGGTTGTTGGTTCTCACTTCGGCAACCGGAAAATCAGCACCCTTTCTCCACTTCAAATAGAGCGCGCTGGGGCGGTCACTCGGCAGGCACGCGATTTCGGTCAACTCGATTTGGTGTGTCCGTGCATGTCCTGACAGGCCAAGATGGGCGGGACGTTTGACGACAATCCAGCCTTTGCGCTGAAGGTCGTGAAACGCCCGCATAGCGGTCTTGACATCGCATCCAGCCCTATCGGCAATCTGGCGCAAGGAAAGTTCAATTTTGCCGTTGTTGTTGGCCCGTGGTCCTTTCCATTCCAGCTTGAACCACGGGTATATCGCCTGCGCCGACAATGACAGCGCCCGCCATGCCGGACACTCCATGTGCTGCCGGATCAACTTCGTCCAGTGCTCGTTTCCATCGGTTGCCCGCGTCATACCTTCCCCATGGTCTTGTGGGCCTGCTTGTGATGTTTGCGGCATAGCCACTTCACAAAGAGGGGCCGGTCATAGTCTGGATGGTGGGCTTCGGCCTTTTCTTCCCCGCAAATCTCGCAGGGTTTGCGCTGGATCAGGCCGCGACGAAGGGCCGAGGCTGTTGCAACGTGCGCCCAAACCTTCTTGGGGTTTCGCTGTCTCCAACGCTGCTGGCGGCTCATTTTCCGTTTTTCCGCCATGCCTACGCCTCCCCAATCCGGGGGGCGATATCGGCGCGCAGTTCGTGGTCTGACATATCTCGGAACCTGCGCCCCTCGACAATGCACGCGGCCAAATCTTCCGGGTCGCGGTCGGCCAGACCTTCAGCACGTATCCATGACAAAAGCCGGTCGGCCTCTACTATGCCGCCCAAATCCGCCACGGCGGCGGATTTCAGGCCCGAGCGGGATAGGCGTAAATACCGTTGCGCCGTGCGCTCGGGGATTCCGGTTTTTGCCAACCACGCGCCCCACTGGCCGTGTCTGCACAGCCCCTTGGCCTCGATCAGAACCGCACCGGCAGCAATCGCGCGGTCAACGGTTAGTTCGGCATGTTTAAGGCTATCGGTGTGCGCTTGGCTGGCCTCGTTTGCCAGCATGGGAAGTCTGTTGCTGCCCTGCATTAGCCTGCCCCCCACACTAGGAGAGCCAAAGCGTTAGCCTGGGCCTCTGTCAGCCCGTGAAGGCGCATCAAAAGTTTGACTTGAAGGTTTTTCACTGCTTGTTCCTCAAAGGTTTGCCTTTGACGGCGCAGAGTGGTATTTTCGCGGTTAGACGCCCTGCAAAGCATCTGAAATGCGAAAACCCCGCCACGCTGTTTCGGGCGGGGTTTTTCTATGCGGCGGTTGCGCCTTGGGCTTCTTCCCAAGCTTCAATGTCGGCAAGACGCCACCGGGTGCAGCCGGGTGTCAGCTTTACAGGCTTGGGGAAGTCGGGATAACGCTTGACCCAATCCCAAGGGGTAGTGCGGTTAACGCCCCAACGCTCGGCAAGGTCTTTGTCGCAAAGATACTTCATTATTCGGCATCCTTTGGTTGGCTTCGGATACCGTCAAGTTGGCAGGCTCGATTAGGGACAGTGGTCTATGTGTCCCTATTTTTTTTGTGACGATTCCACTGCTTCTTGATGCCTTGCCAACCGCCAAATCCACGAGCCTCGAGATTTTGAGCCGCAGCATTTACCCCAAATTTCGGTACGAGCCTTTCCATTTCACCGAACCTCGCGTTGCGCAGTTCCCCATGCTCTCGATTCACTATCTCGGCTCCGCGCCGTCTGCCCGCCGCCAATGTTTGTCCCTCCGTAGCATCACGCAAAGCAATTTTTCTTATGTCGATTTCAGACTGAAATATTCCAAGCCTCACAGCATGATGAAACAAGTTTAAATGGTCATTCTTATCCAGAGCGTTATCGAGACACTTGAGAGAAAATGCTATCTTTCCAAGAAAATATGCCTCACTTAAAGGGTCTGACGCCTTGTCGATCCAAAGAAACGACCACCAAAATTCTTCACCGGTTTGTAGATCATCACGAGAGTCCACACCTCGCCACTCGTTGTTCTGATTAACTGCAATTCGCTGGATGGAGTTCGGCAACCCTAACTTGGTTAGAGCCACGTCTAGGGTTGCGCGGATTTCATCCAATTCGTTTCTCAAATTCCAGCCAACCGGCTTTGCCTTTAGGGACAACCGCAATGCTTCCCCCCACTCGCTTGCTTCCTCTGGCTCCCAAATCTCTTGTTCAACAGAACCAAGCGCGTCTTTGGCAATTAGATTTCGCTTATACTTCACCGCCCCGCCTCCATCTTCACGACTTTGCCCCCGGCTTCGCCGCGCAAGAACCGCCCCCATGCAGCCATCATGCCGCGCCGTTTCTCAATCATGTCACCGCGACGGTAAGCCCGTTCGACTTCGGAACCGACTGTGTGTGCCAGTGCGATTTCGGCCATTTCTCGCGGGAATTCGGTGCGCTCTGCCGCCCAATCCCGAAACGTGCTGCGAAGGCCGTGCGGCACCGCTGGACGCCCTGAGCGCCTATCCAGATACTTACCCCGGCACGGCCTCGTGTATGCGCTTCATACAGGCCGCTAGGCCCGCGTCTGATAACATCCCCCCTCTTACTGCCGGGAACACAAACTCGCTGCCTTCCAGTCGATCCATAGCCCGCAACAGGTCAACAGCTTCGCGCGTCAATGGAACGCGGTGTTCCTGCCGTGCCTTCATGCGCTCGGCGGGAACCGTCCAGATACCTTTTTCAAGATCCATTTCCGCCCAAGTTGCCCCGCGAATTTCGCCCGATCTGGCGGCGGTCATTGCCATGAATTCAAGCGCCCGCGTTGCAAAGCCTGAGCGCGCCTTTACATCAACAAACCAATCCGCAGCGTTGTCGAGGCTGAGCGCTGGATGGTGATCCTTGCGCGCGACCTTCGATGGTTTGGGCAGCACCGCGTCAAGATTGCCCTTCCAGCGTGCCGGGTTGTCGCCCTCACGATGCCCGTTCGCCGTTGCCCAATTCAGAACCGCCTCTATGCGCCCTCTGAGCCGCGCGGCGGTTTCTGTCTTGTCCGCCCATATCGGCGTGAGTGTGCGCTTGATATCCGAAAGCGTTATGTCGTGCACCAGCATAGAACCAATTGCGGGAACGGCGTATTGATCCAACGTCGCGCGCCATTGCTTTCGATGCTTGTCGCTGCTGAGTTCCGCCAGCTTTACGGCAAGAAATTTCTCCATAGCATCGGAGAATGTTATCCCGCGCTTCTGGGCCGCTATGAGCGCCGCTCTGGCCTCTTTTCGGTGCTCAACCGGATCAATGCCCCTGCGGATCAAATCACGCGCCTCACGCGCCCGCTCACGCGCATCAGCTAGGGGAACGTCAGGGAACCCACCCAAACCAATGTGCCGCCGTTTTTCACCCACCTTGCAACGCAAGAGCCAAGAGCGCGCGCCTGTTGGCGTGATCTGCATCAAAAGCCCATCAACGCCGCCCACCGCAAACGTCACGTTTGCCCCCCTGCCGGGGTGCTCCAATCGCTTCACTTCTAGGGCTGAAAGTTCCCGTGCTTTTTTCGGCATAGTTCGAATCCCAAAGTCTCCGCCATTTTTGGGTTTTTGGGCATTTTCCCGCCCGCCGTCCTACCCGCCATAATGGTTTCAATTGGACACTACTACAGCCGACAAACCCCGACAAGAGGATTGCTTAAGCTATTGCAAATATTTGGTTATTCTAACAGGCTCCGACTGCATACAACACGGCAAATGCAGTCACCGCTTCCGCCACATTTTTTTCAAAGTGCCAACCACTCCAAGACTTTGAAGCCCATGTCACGATGCACTATCGACGTCGCCTGCTATCATTCGGTTACAGCCCGAATGGTGCGACATACGGTATCAAGCGCCTGATCCAACTCAATCCGACTGATGACTAATGGCGGCGACAGCGTCAGCACACACCCCTGACTGATCTTGAAACTGACACCGTTTTCCAGACAGGAATAGTAAATCTGTTCCGCCTTGGCATTGCCGGGTTGTTTGCTGGTCCTGTCCTCAACGATTTCAATCCCGAACATCAGGCCACGTCCCCTGACATCACCGACGATCGGATTACCGGCCAGTTCTTCGTTGAGCCGGTTGATGGCATAGTCTCCCAACTCTTCCGATCGCTCGACCAACCCCTCGTCCTCGATAATCTCGATGGTGGTCAGGGCGGCGCGGGCGGTAACCGGGTTCTTCTCATGCGTGTAATGACCAATCGCGAAATCACCACAAACATCCAGATCCTGGCGCGCGATACAGGCCGCGATGGGGAGAATCCCCCCACCCAGGGCTTTCCCCAAAGTGACGATATCCGGAATGATCTCGTCATGTTCGAAAGCAAACATTTTGCCGGTTTTCCCAAGACCGGTTGGGATCTCGTCCATGATCAAGAGCGCGCCGTGGCGGTTGCAGGCATCACGAACAGCCTTCCAAAACCCGACGGGCGGCACATAGGGAACAGCGCGCATGGGTTCAGCAATAACCGCAGCGATATCGCCTTCGCGTTCCAGAACGAATTCCACCATTCGCGCGCAAGCCAACCCGCAAGTGTCCGGACCGCTGTGATTGTAAGGACAGCGATAGCAAGCGAATGGCGCGACGTGTTCGGCGCCCGACAGCAACGGCCCGGCGATATGACTACGAAACGTGGCTTCGCCACCAACCGATGCCGCACCAAAACCCGCTCCGTGAAAAGCATCCCAAAACGAGATGGTCTTGAATCGGCCCGTCGCGGCCCGCGCTATCTTCAGCGCTACCTCGTTTGCGTCCGACCCGCCTGTTGTAAACAGAACCTTTCCCAAATCTCCGGGGCTGATTTCTGCCAGCTTTTCGGCCAGTTGCACGGCCGGCTCATTGGTAAACCGTCGCGGTGCGAACGGCAGTTCGTCCAGTTGAGCCTTAATTGCCTCGACCAAGCGGGGGTGACCGTACCCGATATGGTGAACCGAGTTACCGTGGAAATCCATATAGCGTCGGGCTTCGAGATCTTCAATCCAGATCCCTTCGGCCTTGACAATGGTACTGACGCAGGGGCTGGACAAGCTTTGGTGCAGGAAAACCTCGGCATCTCTACGCAACAGCGATTCAGAGGCCGGGCCATTGGATTTCTCCAACCAGGTCCTTCGCGCGTCGGATCGATTCGATTCGCCTTCGGTGTGAACGATCATGTCGGGTCTCGCCTGGTTGGATGCTGCAGTGTTCCCTGTCCGGGAAATATGGAAATCTAAACCTCCCAGTTTATCATGTTGGCCATGGCAGGGAGTATGTTTTGACGTTTGTGAAGAACTTCATGGCTTCGATGACGCCTTCTTTTACGCCGTTTCCGCTGTCCTTGATGCCGCCGAAGGGGGACATTTCGATGCGGTATCCGGGTTGTTCCCAGATGTTGCAGGTACCCACGTCGAGGCCGTTGATAAATGCGATCGCGCGGTTCAGGTCGTTGGTGCAGACGCCCGAGCTGAGGCCGAACTGGGTGGAGTTCGAGATCCTCATCACCTCGTCGTCATTGTCGGGAACCCGCACGATCGGGATGATGGGGCCAAAGGTTTCCTCCATCACCAGTTCGCTGTCATGGGGCACGCGGTCGACCACGATGGGCGGCAGCAGCGCGCCCTGGCGCGGCGGGTGATAGAGGATCTCGGCGCCCGCGGCCGCGGCCATCAGGACGCGGTTCTCGAACAGCTCGGCGGCCTTGTCGTGGATGACGCAGCCCAGTTCCGTTTCGGGATCCTGCGGGTCGCCGAACCTGATCTTCTTCGCCTTCTCCAGCACCAGCGGAACGAAC